>CAYLZG010000105.1:0-4674 GCA_964387985.1 uncultured Anaerolineales bacterium
GGCGGCATCGAGGTCGGCAGCGGTTGGAACTTCAAGCGCATCTTTGCCGGCGGCGAAGGCGTCATCTACGCGATCCGGCAAGATGGCAAGCTGTTCTGGTATCGGCACCTCGGGTTCCACGACGGCGCCTTTAACTGGAGCGAGCCCAAAGAAGTCGGCTCAGGCTGGGGCGGCTTCAAAGACGTGTTTTCGCTGGGCCAGGGCGCGATCTATGCCGTTCAGCCCGACGGCGCCATGCTGCTCTATCAGCACAGAGGTTTCGAGGCCGGGGCCATGGATTGGCGTCCCGCGCGCACCGTCGGCTCCGGCTGGCAGCACTTCCAGCAAATCGTCCCGGTCGGCGACGGCGTGATCCTCGCGATCCGGCCCGACGGGGCGCTTATCTGGTACAAGCACCTGGGTAGGATCGCCGCCGGCGACGTCGCCTTCGGGCGCCTGAGGGATGCCTGGGACACGCCTGTCACCATCGGTTCGGGCTGGCAGCACTTTGCCAAAGTCTTTGCGATCATGCCCACCGCGCCGGACCCTGTGCGCTAAGAGCATCAGGCTGCGGTTGAAACCCACTTGTATAACTGCCAGCGCAGGCATCCAGAGCGGAGGCCGCACGTAGTGCGGACGCAGTCGAAGGACGCCTGCGCTGGCGGCTACATTTCGAACTCGGGCTATCCCGGCGCGACTGATTGCCGCAGAGCTCCATCCTGTGGTATCCTTCCACCTGAACGTTTTCTCCCACAAAAGGAAGCCTTCCTGTGGCCGGAGTTTACGTCTACACCCCCGCCATCTGGCTGCCCCTCGCGGCTGTCGTCTTTCTGGTCGCCATCGGCCTGTACGCCTGGCAGCACCGCGACGTACCTGGCGGCAAGCCGTTCGTCGCAATGTCCGCGATTACCATCCCGATCCTGCTGAGCATCGCGTTTGAAGCAGCCGCCGTCGCGCCTGAAACCAGGCTCGCCCACCAGAAGCTCCAGTTCATCCTGATAATCGTCGTCATTACTCCTGTCGTCAGCATGGTGCTGGACTATGCCTTTCCCGGGCGCTGGCCGACCCGCCGCAACCTGGTCCTCCTCTTTGTCCCGTTACTCCTCACCCTGATCCTGGCCGTGATCGACGATTCCCGGCTCATCTGGCGCCCGCCGGAAGTCGACGCCAGTGGCGAGCTTGTGCTGCGCTTTGCGCCGGCAGGCGCGATCCTGGTTGCCTACGGGGTCGGCGTATTCGTGCTGCTTGCGGCCGTCTTCATCCACGTGTTCATTCGCTCGCCCCAGCATCGCTGGCCGGTGGTGGTGATGCTGCTGGGACAGATCGGTGCGCGCGTGGTGTTTCTGCTCGACACCGCCCACCTGCCTGCGTTATCCTCTCTCAACCTGACGATCATCAACGTTCTCTTGCCCTGGACCGCGTACGCCATCGCGCTGTTCGGCTTCCGCATCCTCGATCCGCTGCCCGCCGCGCGCCAGGCGGTGATCGAGCAGATGCATGGCGGCGTCGTGGTGTTCGGTGCGGACTGGCGCGTGCTCAGCCTGAATCCTGCTGTCGAGGCGGTTCTTGGCGTGCGTACCCCTCTCGCTCGCGGCAAGACCTGGCAGCAGCTGCGGTCCCTGGACCAAGCCCTTCCCGCGCTGCCCCATCTCGACACGGGCGGCGCCAGCGCTCAGGACGAGCTCCCCGTTATGACCTTTGGGACCGGCGTCGCCGCGCGGCAGTACGCGCCGGCGTTTTCGACGCTCACGGACTTTCGCGGCCTGACGGTCGGTCACCTGCTCATGTTGCGTGACGTGACGGAACAGCGCCGCGACGAAGCCGCGACGCTGGAGCGGCAGCGCCTGCAGGTTACGCTGCGCGAGCGCGAGCGGCTCGCGCGCGAGCTGCATGACAGCATCGGCCAGGTATTCAGCTTCGCCAACCTCAAGGTGGGGACGGCCCGCAAGCTGATGGACGATGGCAAGCTCGCAAAGGCCGACGACCAACTGGCGACAGTCGAGCGCATCGTTGCCGGCGCGCACGCCGACCTGAGGGAGTACATCCTCAACCTGCGCGCCGGGCCGAGCGATGAGCGACCCTTCCTGGTGGCCCTCCGCCAATACCTGGACGGCTACCGCCAGAACTACGGCATCCGGGTCGAGCTGTCCACCGGCGAGGGCATAGACAACGGCGTCTTCTCTGTGGACGCGCAGCTGCAGTTGTTCCGCATCCTGCAGGAGGCGTTGTCCAATGCACGCAAACACGCCCGCACGGACTGCGTGTGGGTGTCGTTTGAGAAGACAGCCGGCCCGGCCATCCGCATGCGCATCCGGGACTCCGGACAGGGGTTCGACCCGCTCAAACCAGCCGAGGCCGGGCCGGCGCCGGGCGGCCACCTTGGATTGGGCTTCATGCGCGAGCGCGCGGAACAACTGGGCGGCGCGCTCCGCATCGAGTCGGCCCCGGGGCAGGGGACGTGCGTTGAGGTGAAGGTGCCAGCATGCGAGTCCTGATCGCCGACGACCACCCGCTATTCGTGGACGGGGTGTGTAGCCTGCTGGAGGCGCACGGGATCGACGTGATCGGCACCGCCGGCGACGGGCAGGCGGCCGTGACGGAGGCGCTGCGCCTGGAGCCGGACCTCGTGCTGATGGACCTCAGCATGCCGGTCTGCGACGGCCTGGCAGCGACCCGCCTCATCAAGGCCCAACGACCCGAGATAAGGATAGTGGTTCTGACGACCTCGGCGGAAGACGAAGACTTGTTCGAAGCCATTAAGAGCGGCGCGTGCGGTTACCTGCTCAAGATCACCGCCGCGCCGGCCTTCATCGAGGCGCTCCACGGACTGGAGCAGGGCGTCCCCCCGTTCTCGCCCGGACTGGCAGAGCGGCTGCTGCGCGAGTTCGCGCGGCTCGCCGAGGCACAGAGACAGGAAAACAGGGAGACACCGAGACGCGAAGACGGGGAGGCAGTCTCCGCGTCCCCCCCTCTCCGCGTCCCCCCCTCTGTCGGGCTCACCGAGCGCCAGACGGATGTGCTGCGCCTGGTCTCGGCCGGACTGACCTACAAAGAGGTAGGCGCGGCGCTGGCCCTGAGCGAGTTCACCGTGCGCTACCACATGGGCGAGATCATGCGCCTGCTGCACCTGGAGAACCGCAGCCAGGTCATCGGCTACGCTGGCGAGCATGGGTTGACCTGAGCTCCTGACAGGGGTGAGCCTCACGCTCCCGGGGAGCTGCCAGGTCCTTTGCGCGCCTTATCGATCTTTGGTGAGCTATTTGGTTTCGAGTGTGAAGGGGTTTAGGACCGATAGGCCCGCAATCCACTTGAAGTCGTCTTCGTTGCGAGTGACCAGGGTGAGGCCGTGCGCGAGTGCGGTGCCAGCGACCAACGCATCACCGAGGGTCATCTTGCGAAGCTGGCGAAGCTTGACCGCTTGTTCCAGAACACTCTGCGACAGGGGCAGAACCGACGCAGCAGCGAAGAATGCCTCGAAGTGCTGGCGTTCCTGCTCGGTCAAACGATGATAGCCCAGCACTTCAACGTAGCTGACTGCTGACACCTCAGGCACGTGCTCTGCGATGAAGGCGCGCAGTGCTGCATTGTCCGGCTGCGCGGCATAGATGATGATGTTGCTATCAATCAGCATCCTGCGTCTCGACCAGGTAACGAGCGCTCCTGGCGCGCTTCTCGCTCCCAAGTGGCTGCGTCGCCAATATCCGTCAGCGCGCGTATCTCAGCCAACTGTTCCAAAGCCGCGGCCATGCGTGCGCCCCGACCCTTTTTGCTCTCACCAACATCAGTCAGTGGCTCATCCAAGACTGTTACATAGACAGCCACCGGACGGTCGGCCGGAGGACGTTGGCGCGCGCTTCCGCGCCATTCCAGGCGGTTGCCCCGCAGGATGGCCTTATAGGTAGGCAATATCGTTTCTTGCATCGCCGATGCTCCTCGTCGCCACAATACGTCATCACACTCTCAATTCTACGCTCTCAGTCCATCAAGAAGATACAACCAGTCGGATGATCTGTCAAGGCGTGGTCAGAAGCCAAGAACAACGCTGAATTTCATGCCGGGTGAACGATCGTGGAGCGAGCATGTCACATGGGCTGACCTGAGCTCCTGACCATCCTCTTGCCTATCGAAAGCGATAGTCTGCAGCGAAATGCGGACTATCGTTTTCTTATCGCTTCCGACGGTGACAGCGCCCTCTGTACCTGCTATCCTGGTGTCATGTCCACAACTCCGCGGCAGGTCATTCTTTATGGCGATTCGCTGCTCCTGCAGGGCGTCCGCGCCGCGCTGGCAGACCGCCCGGACGTGGAGCTGCACTGGCTGGACCCGGCGCTGGAGTGGCCGCTCGAGACCATTCAGGCCTGCTGCCCTGCGGTCTTCATCTTCGACATGGCGGCCGTCAGGCCCGACTTTCCCACTCACGCTGCTGCAACTGCCGGGGCTGCGGCTGGTGGGCATCGAGCCGGAGACGCACCAGGCCGTGGTGTGGTCCGGGCGGCACGAGACGGTCGTCGCGGCCGCGGATCTGTTCAGCATCGTTCATGAATCAGGAGGTTAAAATGTCGATTAAGCGACGGGCATTCATCAAGGGCATTGCCGCCGCAGCAACCGCCGGAGCCGCCGGCGCAGCCCACCTCCCCGCTCTTGCAGCTCCTGCAAATGCGCCCGCCTGGCCGGGTGGCCGCGAGGTGCTGCCCA
>CAYLZG010000105.1:4684-13974 GCA_964387985.1 uncultured Anaerolineales bacterium
CTATGGCAAAGACGTCAAAACCACGCCGGCCAAGCCTCTCCGCCCGCCCGAGGGCGCGCCGAACGTCGTCATCATCCTGATCGACGACATGGGCTTCGGCGCATCCAGCGCGTTCGGCGGCCCGATCAACATGCCCACGCTCGAGCGCGTGGCAGACGAGGGTCTCAAGTACACCCGCTTCCACACGACCGCGCTCTGCTCTCCGACACGGCAGGCGCTGCTCACAGGCCGCAACCACCACTCCGTGGGCATGGGTTCCATTACCGAGATGGCCACGACTGCCCCGGGCTACAACTCCATCCGCCCAAACACGGCGGCCACCATCCAGGAGACGCTGCGGCTCAACGGGTACAGCACGGCCGCGTTCGGCAAGATGCACCAGACGCCGGCCTGGGAAGTGAGTGCGTCCGGTCCGTTTGACCGCTGGCCGACCGGCGAGGGCTTCGAGTATTTCTACGGCTTTCTCGCCGGGGAGGCCGACCAGTGGGCGCCAACCCTCTACGAGGGCACGACGCCGGTCGAGCCGCCGGCCGACCCCAACTACCACCTGACCCCGGACCTGGTGGACCACGCGGTCCGCTGGGTGCAGGCGCAGCAGGTGCTCACCCCCGACAAGCCCTTCTTCATCTATCTCTCTTTCGGTGCAACGCATGCGCCCCACCACGTCCCGCCAGAATGGAGCGACAAGTACAAGGGCAAGTTCGACATGGGCTGGGACAAGCAGCGCGAACAGACGCTGGCGAACCAGAAGAAGCTCGGTGTCGTGCCGCAGGACTGCCAGCTGACGACCCGCTCGGAGGGCATCCCGGCCTGGGACGACTTGACCGGTGACGCGCGCACGGTCGCCGCCCGGTTGATGGAGGTCTACGCCGGTTTCGCCGAGCACACGGATCACTATGCGGGCCAGTTGATCGATGCGCTCGAGCAGATGGAGGTGCTCGACGATACCCTCATCTTCTACATCGCGGGCGACAACGGCGCCAGCGCCGAAGGCACGATCCAGGGCATGAGCAACGAGTTTGTCTCGATCAACCAGCAAGCCGAGCCGCTCTCGGACCTGCTGGCGAGGCTGGACAAGGTGGGCACTGCAGAGTCGTACAACCACTACCCGGTCGGCTGGGCGCACGCCACGAACTGCCCCTACCAGTGGACCAAGCAGGTGGCCTCGCACTGGGGGGGCACGCGCGTCGGCACCGCGATCCGCTGGCCGAAGGGCTTCAAGTCCAAGGGCCAGGTGCGCGACCAGTGGCACCACGTCATCGACATCGCACCGACGATCCTCGAAGCCGCCGGGCTGCCTCAGCCGGTCCAGGTGCACGGCGTGACGCAGAAGCCGATCGAGGGCGTGAGCATGAATTACACCTTCGATGACGCCAAGGCGCCAGAACGCCACGTCACGCAGTACTTCGAAATGTTCGGGAATCGGGGCATTTATCACCAGGGCTGGAGCGCGGCGGTGCGTCACGGTATCCCGTACAACCTGGGGGCCAAAAGCTCCTGGGAGGACGACGTTTGGGAGCTTTACGACGGCAGCACGGACTGGAGCCAGGCCGTGAATGTGGCAGACAAGTACCCGGAGCAGCTCGACGAGCTGAAGCAGCTCTTCATCGCCGAGGCGGCCAGGTACAACGTCCTCCCGCTGGACGACCGCCGGACTGAGCTCATGAACATTGACATCGCCGGGCGACCCGACCTGCTGGGCGGGCGGACCAAGATGACGTTCTATCCGGGAATGGGCAATCTGCAGGAGGACACGGTACCCAACGTCAAGAACAAGTCGCACACGGTGACCGCAGAGATCGAGGTGCCGGAGAGCGCCGGAACGGATGCGAACGGCGTCATTATTGCACAGGGCGGCCGCTTCGGAGGGTGGAGTTTGTACGTAAAGGACGGCCTCCTCAAGTACGTCCACAACTACCTGGGCCTCCAATTGTACCCGGTCGTGGCGACAACACCGTTGTCGCCCGGGAAGGTGACCGTGGAGTACAGGTTCACGTACGAAGGCGTCAACGAAGCCGGGAAGGGCGGCACGGGTGCGCTATACGTGAATGACGAGAAGGTGGGCGAAGCCCGCATCGAGAAGACGGTGCCCTACAGATTCTCGGGAGACCCGCTCGACATCGGCCGCGATGGCGCCAGTCCGGTCAGCGACGACTACCCGATGGGTCGTGCGAACGCGTTCAATGGCAGGATCTACTCGGTCACGATCGACATCGGCCCGAAAGCCACGGCCTACTACGAGCCGCCGGAGAATATCTGGCGCCGGATGATGGCGAACCAGTAGCCGGCGGCCCCAATCCAAAGGAGAAATCGACGTGGAAAAGAGATTGCTATTCGTCCGCTTGTCGCTTCTTGTCGCGATCGTGCTGTTGGCGGCCGTACAGCCGGCCGCCGCAGCCCCGACCCCTCCCATCCAGACCCAGAGCAAAACGCTCGACGACACGACGGCCGACATCACAGACAGCTTGACCAGCCTTGACCTGGAGGTCCGCGAGGGCTACTTCCAGCTGTGGGGCATCGAGGAGTGCCCCCCGACCTTCGAATTGATGGGAACCTGCTACTTCAACAATCCGGCCGCGCCTTACATCATGTCGGTGGTGCCGTACTGGAATGACGAGTTCGTCGACCCGGCGACCGAAGGGGTCTTTGGCCAGACCGAGGAGGGGTTCGGCACGACCTTCCGGTTTGACCCGCATGAGGCAATCCTCATCTTCGGCTACCTGCCGCCGCCGGCACACTATTTCGGGCTGTACACCTACACGTTCAGCCACAAGGGCAAGTACGAAACCGATAACGAGACCTACGCCTTTTTCTCCTCGGTCGGCGCGCAGGACGTATTCTTCCACGAGATCCCGCTCAACCCCAAGCGCATCGGCTTCATGAACAGCCTGAGCGACAGCATCAACAACGTGATGATCGAGCGGCAGTCAGACGCGAGCTGGGAGCAGTTCCGCTACTTCATCATCACGCCGGACGGCCATATGGAGCGCGAGCTTCGCGATGTCTTGCACACGCTCGGCGTCGACGACCGCGAGATCTTCACCCAACGCATTCCTCAGAACGTCCGCACCGGCCTGCAGAAGAATGCCGACGACTTCATGATACCCATACGTTACTTGATGCCGCGGGATGGCGGCGGGGATGAGTGGCGGAACGACCCGACGCTCAGCGTGCTGCGCGTGCGCGACACCTCCCCGGGCTACCCCAAGGAGCCGTTCCCCGCGTGGACGCTCGAGAGCGCCGAGGCGCGCACCGCCGAGCCCGAGGGCTACCTGAGCGACGATCTCGGAAAGCTGGTGCATGCGGTCGCCGGCGCGTGGGGGCAGCCCTGCGCGGATGCTGCTTGCACCGACCGGTATCGCGCCTTCGGCGACGTCCAGAGCCCGCCGATGAACCTCATTGGGGCACTGTGCTCTGAAATCGGGATGGACTGCGCCGGGGACGCGTGGGACGCCAGCTACGGGTTCTGCGCCGGCATCACCTTCGACGCCGGCGAGGTGTGGGCGGTTATCGGGACCCTCGGAACCGAAACGGGCAACGCCACTTATACCAGCGTGGGCGTCAACAATTTCCGCCTGAGGCTGGGGGTGAAAGCCGTCAATTACCCGGATCTCAAGGGGAGCGCGGCGCCCTATGAGGAGTTTGAGGGCAATTCCGCCAACCTCGACAAGCTCTTTGTCTACTACTTCGCGCGCGAATGCGACGACATCCAACTGTTGACGCATGGTTACTGCACGGAGGTAGAGTCCACCGCGCTCGCGCTCCCGGCCGGAGACAGGGCCGCGTTCACCGAGCGTGACTACACCAAGCCGGGGACGGCGCGGGGGCCGGACTCCGCCCAACTGCTGCCCTCACGGGCACTCAAGCTAACGCGGCCTTAGCGCCGCAAGGTGAGATTTCGGACGCTCGCGTTTGACCCGGGATGCAGCGCGAGCGTCCTCTGGATGCAGTCCGATAATTGCTTCATCTCCAGGTTGGGTCATTTCACGCGGTTCACAATGGAGGGATTCCGAGATGGACATCAAGAGGATTGGCACGCAGCCCTCGGGCAGGGGACCGGCAGACTGGTTTACCGGAACCGTCCGCATCGACCCTCTGCTGACGGCGCCCGCTCCGGCGCGGGGGCTCATCATCAACGTGACCTTCGAGCCCGGTGCGCGCACCCTCTGGCACAGCCATCCGCTGGGCCAGACCCTGATTGTGACGTCCGGCTGCGGCCGCGCGCAGTCTTGGAGCGGACCAGTCCAGGAGCTCCGGCCGGGCGACGTGGTCTGGATACCACCGGGCGAAAAGCACTGGCACGGCGCCGCGCCAACCACCGCGATGACGCACATCGCCGTCTATGAAGCGCTCGACGGCAAGTCGGCTGAGTGGATGGAAATGGTCGGCGAGGAGCAGTACGGGGCAGAGGTCCTGCCGCAGCACGGGCCGTGAACGCGAAGAGCCGCCCCCATCGCGCGATGGGGGCGGCGGCTTTCGCCGGGATACGCCATCACATCTACGGCCGTGTACCCACCAGGCCTGACTCCCGCAGCCCTTCTCCGATCTGCCACCCCTGCAGCGCGGCTGCGGAGACCGCCGTGCCCGGCAGGAAGTTGACCGTTTGGTAGTAATATGACTGCCCGTATGAGTCCGGGCCATTGAACACCCAGACAACCCAGCCATAGGGTTTGCCGAAGACCGCCTCCTCCCACAGGCTTGCTGCGGTGAAGCTGCCAACGTTCCCCAGATCCGGGGTATACCAGTAGGCGTCCGTGTCCAAATCCATAAACACAGCGCGATAGGTATCTCCTGCGATGCCTCGCCGTTGCCAGGTGAAGGTGACCGGCAGGGCCTCCGCTGCACCGGGTGGCGGAGACAGCAGGTCGACATTGGCGATATCGAAGTCGCCGCCAGCGATCGTGCTCCCGCTCGTGTACGCGGTGATGCTCGGAGTGAGCCAGAACGAGACCCACGAAGGATTGCTGGGGGACAGGAAGCGCACCCAGTACTCCTGTCCACCGGCCAGGCCCGCTGCTCCCTTGAAGCGATAACGTCCCTCGTTATCGGTGATGGTCGTCGCTGCAGTGGTCGTCTCCGACCCATCGTAGTAGCGCAGCTGCAGCTCGATGCCTGGTGCAGCCGCTCCCTTGCAGGTCACGCGACCATGGATGCCATCGTTCGCGGGCGCCGCGGTTGCGGTTGCAGTCGCAGTCGCAGTCGCTGCAGGAGTAGGCGTGCGGGTGGGCGTGATCGCCGGCGGCGCATCCGGAGCGACCGGGGCGCCATTCAACAGCAGCGGCAGATAGGCCCTGGCCGCGCCCGCAATACGGGTGGCGGTCGCCGTGGGGGTGACGGTCGGTGGGTCAGACGTTGGGACCTGACCCCAGGCAGGACGACCGGCGTCGTCGGCGAGTTTGTGCAGGCCCGAGCCGTCACGGTTCACGATCCACAGGCTGCTCGTAGGATCCCACGCGTCCATCACCCGCTCGAAGACGATCTGCTGGCCGTCGGGCGAGATGCTGATCCCGCGGGCGCTCTCGTCGTCGGGCAGGCTCGTCAACTGGGTGATCTTCTGCGTCGCGAAGTTGTACTCGAAGATGTTGGTGAAGGTCCCAAGGTCGATGGTGCGCTTGGTGAAGAGGAAGCCGGACGCATCGGGCAGCCATTCGATGTCGTACACCTCCTCGGCGCCGTAGTAGGCGTTGATGGGCACCAGCATCGTGCCGCCGGATGGATCGGCCACGCTGTTCAGGTAGATCCCCGCGACGTCCAGGTAGATCGCGTCGTCCTTTGAGGCATAGAGATACAGATCGCTGTCCGCGGCACTCGGGCTCCAGGCGACCAGCGTGGGCACCGCGTGCTGGACCACCGGGAGCGGTTGACCCGTGGATCCGTAAGGCGGGACCGCGGGGATCTGCTTGATGCCGGAGAAGCTCCGCATGCCGTAGGCGAGCGCCGAGCCGTCCGCGTTCCAGGAGACCTTGCCCGCGCCGAACATGAGGGCGCCGGCCCCCGGTATGGTGACGCTGCCTCCGAACACCGTCTGACCCGGCTGGACGTCCGCGTAGGGCGGATACCCCAGCGCACGCTCCTCTCCCCTGGGGCCGAGGTATATGCCGGCCGCGGGCTGCAGAACCCCCGGGCCGAAATCCGCAACGTTGTCGAATCTCATCCTGCCGCTCTCGGCAAACCTGGCGCCGGGCGCTCCCTGAACGTAGACCTCTGCCAGGGCGCCTGCGCCGTTGGTGACGTCTATCTCCACCGAGCCCTTCGGCAGGCCGGCCAGCACGGCGCAGGCCGGCGAATTGGTGACGCGGCGGTAGCCCGCGCCGTCGTAGCCGATGGCGTAGACGTCACTCTCGTAGAGGGAGCAGACCTCCTCGTGTTCGCTGGAGAAAGCAAGCTCGCGGCCGTCGGGCCGCCAGGCGAGATCGTACGCCCCATACGGGGAGAGCGGCTGGGGAGCAGTCCACAGCACGCGGTCGCCGGTGCCGTCAGGTGAGATCACGTGGATATCGTACGTCGAGCGCTGCACGTAGGCGATGGCCCCCGAGCCGCCGGCGGGTGCAACGAATGCCGGGTTGCCCGCGAAGCCAGGCAATGCGTTCATTGCGGCGAGCAGGCCGGCGACAACGAACAGCACGGCGCGGTGCGCCTTCCGGTGCAGGGAGCCAAATGGCGAGTGTCTGTATTCCCGGGTGAACATCTGAATCCTCCATGGTGCAAGATCGATTTCGATCATAAAGGAAAATCGGCGCCAGCGGACTCGACAAGAAGTTGTACAAGAAGTGATACAAACGCCGGAACGCCTTTCGAACACCGGATGGGCGTTGTATAATGGATCCATGCCTGCGCCCATCCTGGCTACAAAGTTGTTCGAGCCCCTCAGCGTTACTTCAGTAAATCAAGACAACACCTCCGTCCACACCAAAGTGTCTATACGGCAACACCGTGTGGGCCCGATACTACTTGTGCAGTCAGCAAGTGGCATAAACGACTGCACTCGCCAGTCATCAGGGAGGTACAGAATGAATTCGTCTCGAAAGATTGCGGTCATTACGGGCGTGGCGTTCATCATTGCGACAGTCGCGGGCCTACTGGCCTCTTCGCTCGCACCGGTCCCCACTGGTGCGGACTACCTGACCGGGTTCTCCGCACATCCTAACCAGGTGGCCGCAGGGGCATTGCTCTATCTCATCGGGTACTTTGCATGTGCCGGCATAGCCGTCGTGATGTATCCGGTCCTGAAGGAGCGGAATGCGGGCCTGGCCCTCGGATCCGTTATCTTCAGGACGATAGAGGCGGCCTTCTACCTGGCCGGCCTCGTGTGCCTGCTGTCCCTGCTGACACTCAGCCAGCGGTTCACATCAGCAGTGGCTGCCGATCGTGCGTCGCTTCAGGCTATCGGCGATCTGTTGGTAAGCGTACGCGACCACGCCGGGCTGTTGGCGGTCTTCGCCTTCTGCGTGGGCGCATCCATGTACTACATCCTGTTCTACCGTTCGCGGCTCATTCCCCGCTGGCTGTCCGGCTTTGGGATCGTCGCGATCATCCTGATGAGCACGGCCTGCGTGCTGGCCTTGTTCAGCGGTAACCGTATTACCAGCTACATCCCGCTGGCGGCTCCTATCGGCTTGCAGGAAATAATCCTGGGCATTTGGCTGATCGCCAAGGGATTCAGTCCATCCGTAATTCCTTCCAAGCCTGGGAAAACGGAACCGAACGCGCTGTTGAGCGTAGCATAGAGAGGGATGATGGCGTCCCTCCCCACTCAACCAGGAAGGATCACATGAACGAAGTTGCAGAAGCCTATGCCGAGCTGGAGCGCAGCGTGCGCGCGGCGCTGGAGACCTATTCCAACGTCCACCGCGGCAGCGGGCACAACTCGCTGACCTCCACGCTCTTGTACGAGCAGGCCCGCGAGATCGTTCTCCATGATCTGGGGCTGGATGGGGAGGGACACACCGTCATATTTTGCTCTCCCAGGCGAGCGGAGCTGCTCCAGGCGCGACTCGGGCAGACCGGTTGCCGCACGCTGTCCAGCCGGGACACCGGCCTGCCGCTGGGTCTGCGAGCGCTGGCTGTCGAACGAAAGGCACTGCCCGCAGGCGCGCCCTTCCAGCCGGGCGGCGGCACCGCTCGCCTGGTTTTCCCCAACCGGGTCATCTGGGCCAGGGGGGCGGACAAATTCGAGGCCGGCACACCTGCCATCGTCAACGTCATTACCTTTGCCAGGGCTTTGCAGTTGATCCGGCAGTTCGGAAAGGGCGCATTCTTTGCGGCGGACGCCGAACGGCGGACGGCCGGTGACATCCTGTATCGCGACGAACTGGAGAAATTCTCCGGGCGGGAGCTGCTGTCAGCACTCCGAGCCACGCTGATCGGTCGCGGGGTTTCCGTCCCGACGTTGGAGGGCGCCCGGCCCTTCATCAACCTGGATAATGGCGCCAGCACGCCCACCTTCGAACCCATCTGGGAGGCGGTCTGCCAGACCTGGCGCCAGGGGGAACAGGTGCAGGGGGAGATCGTCCGGGAGGTCAGGTCCATTTGCGCCGAGGTGCTGGGCGCGCCTGAGGCAGACTACGACGTGATTTTCACAGCCAACACCACCGAGGCCATCAACCTCGCCGCCGAAAGCCTGGGGAAGGAATCCGAACCAGGCGTCCGACCGGTCGTGGTGAACACGATCCTGGAACACAACTCGAACGAGCTGCCGTGGCGCAGCCTCCCCGGCGTTGCGCTCATCCGCTTCCCGGTCGACGATGAAGGCCTCCTGGATCTGAACGCGCTGGAAGTGCTCCTGCGTGCATACAACCAGGAGGGGCGGGGAAGGAAGCGCATCAAGCTGGTAGCCGTGAGCGGCGCTTCGAATGTCCTCGGCGTCTTCAACGATCTGGCGGAGATCAGCCGCATCGTGCACCGGTACGGCGCGCGCCTGCTGGTGGATGGGGCGCAGTTGGTCGCCCACCGAAAGGTCGAAATGGCAGCCTGCGAGATCGATTACCTCGCCTTCTCAGCCCACAAGGTCTATGCGCCGTTCGGCACGGGGGCGTTGGTGGTTCGAAAGGGGCTGCTACAATTCTCCCCCGCCGAGCTGGCGCAGATCCGTTCGTCCGGGGAGGAAAACACCGGCGGGATTGCCGCGCTGGGCAAAGCCCTGGTGCTGCTGCAGCGCATCGGCCTGGACGTGATCCGGGAGGAGGAACAGGCTCTCACCGAGCGGGCGCTGCGCGGCCTGATGCAAGCCCCCGGGCTGACGGTCTTCGGCATCACCCCGGATTCGCCCCGTTTTGCGGACAAAGGGGGCG
>CAYLZG010000105.1:13984-15875 GCA_964387985.1 uncultured Anaerolineales bacterium
CTTCGATTTGAAAAACAGGATGGCCAGCCGGGTGGCCCGGGAACTGGCCGAGCAGGGCGGAATCGGCGTCCGCTCCGGCTGTCACTGCGCCCACCTGTTGATCAAGCGTCTGGTTCATATTTCCCCCCTGTTGGCGCAATTCCAGGGGGTGATCGTGAGCCTGTTCCCGCAGGTCTCCCTGCCGGGGCTGACCCGCGTCAGCCTTGGCATCGAGAACACGGTTGGGGAGATCGATACCTTGATTGGCGTAGTAGACAGGATTGCCCGGCAGCCCGCGGCGGAAGATAACCCCTTTTCATCGACAAAGACGGATGTGGGGCGGCGGATGGACGATTTCGCCAGGGCTGTGGCGGAGAGAGTCTATGTGCAACGCAACTAGACAATTCAATCACCACGCTGATCACAAAGACTACTGGAATACACAATTCTCCAGATATAACCATATCTGGGGGGAAACGCCTAGCAAATCTGCCGAGATTGCATTATCGCTGTTTCGTGAACATGGGATCCATCAGATTCTGGTTCCGGGCTCCGGATACGGCCGAAACAGTAAGTTGTTTTCGACGTCCGGATTCGATGTGACAGGGATAGAAATATCGGAAGAGGCTTGCACCCTGGCCCGAGAGTATGATCCAGCCACAAAACTCCATAATGGGTCATTTCTTCAGAACGATTTCGTTCTGGGTTCATATCAGGGGATTTATTGTTTCAATGTCCTTCAACTTTTCCTCAAGCCTGATCGCATCCGCTTCGTCCAGAAGAGTGTACAGCTATTGTCTCCGAAGGGGCTCCTGTTCTTTACCGGTATTTCAGACCAGGATCCTTCCTTTGGACAAGGTGAAGAAGTTGAGGAGAATACCTTCGCGGTTCAGCCGGATAAGATTCTCCACTTTTTTACTCTGGATGATCTGAAGGGCCACTTTGCGGGATTCAGGATACTAGAAGTGGGAGAACTGGAAGATCAGATATCTCACACTTTGTATGGTCTGAAACGTTACCGGATCAGATACATAGCGGTGTGTATTTAGTCATTCGTATTTGGGGACCGCCCCACGCTCGCTTCCTCCTTCGATAGCCCAAGACAACACCTCCCACCAGCACCAAAGTGTCTATACAACGACACCATCGCGCCCGTATATTGCCTTGTGTAGGGGCGGCCCTTGCGGTCACCCACGCGGACGAGTGGGCCGGCTGGTTTGACGGCCTGACCATAGATGGCATTTGCCAGGCGTGGGGCCGGTGGGGCGCAAAGGAGTAGTTCCATGGACAAACCGATCATTCTGGCTCACAACATACAAAAAACCTTCCGCAACGGCAAGATCGAGGTGCATGCCCTGCGCGGCGTGGACCTGTCCATCGCGTCCGGCGAGATGGTGGCCGTGATGGGACAGGCCATCATCGGCCAGCTGTTCAGCGTTATCACGGCGGGGCGCACCCTGGCCGTGCCGTGGAGCCAAATCGGGATCATCGTCCTGGCCGCGTACCTTTTCTCGCTGCTGACTACGATCCTGCCTGCGATGCAGGCCTCGCGCATCTATCCGGCGGACGCGCTGCGGTACGAGTAGCATCATATGGGGGGGTGGATTTCCTGGCATCGAAGGAAGGCCTGACGATACGATACTTCCGCAGACCGGTGCCTTCGCAGCCGGTAGGCATGCGCCAGGCGCCGGTGCAGTTTGCTGCGCCGCGTATTCTGAGTTACGATTTAGGTCAACAGGGTTTTCAATACGGCGCGAGGCATCATGGATACCGGACCCAAATACCGTTTTGACCCGGTGGATCACAACTTCATGCGGATACGCGGCCGGCTCACCCCCGGGGAGCGGCTGCTGGCCATGTTGGCGGCGCGGGAGTGGGTGGTCAGCGCGAAACGAGCCCGCCTGTGCCGGCG
>CAYLZG010000106.1:0-15794 GCA_964387985.1 uncultured Anaerolineales bacterium
CCTGCACGCCGCCGATGATGTCCGTGTCCATGCGGTCGCCCACCATGATCGTGTCTTCAGAATGCGCGGCGATGGAGTTGAGCGCGAGGCGCAGCATCAGGGGGTTGGGTTTGCCGACGAAGAAGGCGCTGGCCCCGCTGGCGCGCTCGATGAGTGCGGCAACCGCGCCGCACGCAGGCACGATGCCGCCCTCGCCCGGCCCCATCGGATCGGGGTTGGTGGCAATGAAGCGTGCACCCGCGGCCACCAGCCGCGTGGCCTGGGTGAGCTGTTCGAGCGAGTAGTTTCCTGCTTCACCCAGCACGACGTAGTCGGGGTCTCGATCCGTGATCACGTAGCCTTCGCTGTGTATGGCGAAGGTCAGCCCGCTCTCCCCGATGACGTAGGCCGTGCCCTGTGGACGCTGCGTGGAAATGAAGCGCGCGGTGGCCATCGCGGACGTAAAGATGCACTCCGGTGGAATGTCGAGCCCGCTGCCAGCGAGTCGAAACGACAGATCGCCCGGGGTATAGCGGGAGTTGTTGGTCATGATGAGGAATTTCGCGCCGCGACTGCGCAGGCGGCCGATGAACTCGTTGGCGCCCGGGATCGCGATGCCGCCGGTGACCAGCACGCCGTCCATGTCGATCAGATAGTTTTTGGGTTCGGCCTTCTTCATATCCTTAACCCCGAAACAGAGTTGGAAGCACCTGGAGCAGCTCGGGCAACTCCCTCACGCGGGCATCGGGAACGATGTCCCCGTAGCTTTCCACGCGATGCCCGACCTCGATGAGCACCGCCTTCATGCCGGCCCCGTGCGGCCCCGCGACGTCCGGCACCAGGCGATCGCCCACGTACACGGCGTTCTCGGCCGGCACACCCAGCCGGTCGAGCGCGACCCGAAAGATCTGAGGATGCGGCTTCGCGACGCCCACGTCCGACGAATAGACCCGCACCCCGAAGAACTCAGACAGGCCCCAGCGCTGCGTGTTGTGGCTCAGGAACCGGCCTGGCTGGATGGTGTTCGAAACCAAACCCAGCAACAGGCCGCGCGCCTTCAGCGCGGCCAATGTCTCGACCGCACCTGTCCGCAAGGGGGTCGCCAGCTCGGATTCCGTCCGGCAGTAGGCCTCGCCGGCAGCCACGACATAGCCGTCTTCCGCTGGCAGACCCTGCTTCCTGAAGAACTGCCGCATCACCGTGAAAATATCGATCCCGCGTTGTTCTGCCAGGGCCGCCTGGTACTGCGCCTCGCTGTCAACTGCCAACGCCTCGCAGAAAGCCTCTTTATCCCCGAGCGCAGCGCCCAACCCAGCTAGTGCTTCATAGACGCGGCCTGCGCGCAGCCTCACCCGCGCCTCGTAGCTGCCCCGGCCTTCGCCAAGGTCGAGGATCGTGTCGCCCATGTCAAACAAAACGGCTTTGAGTTCCGCCACCTGTCTCTATCTCCCCTTCATATGTGCGAGCTGCAGCGCCGCGTGAGGATCGGGCGGCCGGGCAAACACCGCCAGGTTCTCACGGACATGCGCCACGTCGGTGCTGCCGAACAGCGCGGAGACCACTCCCGGCAGCGAACGGACGAACTGCAAGCTGCGCTGCCCCGTGCTGCCGAGCGCGGGGAACACCGCCTGCAGCGTTTTCCGCACGCGCGGCGGCATCTGGCCCTGCCCGAGCGCGGCGCTGGCCACAACCGTGAATCCCAGGTCGGCCGCGGCCGAGAGCACGGTCAGGATGCTGTTCTTGACCGGCTGATTACGCAAAGTCACCGCTTCTGACATGGCCGGATTGACCGGCAGCTGGATCACGCGCAGATGGTGATCCGGCCCCGCAACCTCGGTCACGAGGCGCCGCAGCACCTCCAGGCTCATGTAGTTGTCTGCAACGGGCGCCACGCGAAGGCCGTCCCAGGTCGCCAGGCCGTAACACCCGATGCGGCCCGCGTCGACCTCTTCCTCGAGCCTTGCGCAGGCAAGCTGCAACCGGCGGCGAAAGGTGGTGCGATCGACGAACGCGAGCTGCGCTTCGGGATTCTGCAGGTAGAAGATGTCCAGCGCCCGTAGCTGCATATTGCGGAGGCTCCAGGCGATCTGCTGGCCGAGAAAGCGCGGGGCCATGCAGTGGATGCCGCCCGCAAAGTCGTCGGGCTCGGCGATGCCCGGCGCGACGAACTGGTCGTACACGTAGTGCGCTGCGTCGCCGGGTGCGGCCGACCGGTAGGGGATGAACCCGGCCTTGCTGGCCACGATCAGCTCGTCACGACGAGTCGCACCGGCCGCGATCAGCTCTGCCAGGGCCCGGCCGAGCACGACCTCGCTGCGCTGGCCGCGGAAGGAGATAGCCACGTCGAAATGGTTGCATCCGGCCGCCACCGCAGCCTTGACGGCCTCAGAATAGGCCGCGTCCACTTCGTCGGTCGGATCGCCGCCCGACATACCAAAGCCGAGCGAAGAGATCGCCAGCCCCCGGAAGGGGCGGAAATGGCCGTCGAGCGCGGCGGACGGGGCGGCAGCAAGCTGCCGCGTTACAAAGCGGGCGGTGCCTGCCGGGGTTGCGTGCCCCTGGAGTGCCATCAGGCCGTCCTGGTTGTGCTCAGCCTGGCCAGCTTCTTCTGGCGTTCTTCCGCCTTCCGGGCAATCCGGTTAAAGGTGCCGGAAAGGCCCATCGCCTTCTTGACCTCGCGCATCGTCTCACCCGCGATCGCGCGGTAGCGCATCGTGCCCTGGTAGATGATCTCGTCCACCAGGCCGCTCTGAGCCGCACACTGCGCTGCCCGCTCGCGCATCGGATCGAGGAACACGTTCAACGACTCCGCCAGCCGCTCCTTCACCTCCACATCGCCCACCTGGCCCGCACGATAGCGCGTTTTCAATTCCTCGACCAGCGCCGGGTCCGGGTCGAACTGATCCAGGTAGGTGAAAACCGGGTTGCCTTCGACATTGCCGGGAATGTCCGCGCGGATCCGGTTGGGGTCGGTGTACATGCCGTGCACCTTCTTGCGAACCGTCGCGGCATCATCGCAGATGAAGATCGCATTGCCGATGGACTTGCTCATCTTCGCCTGGCCATCCGTGCCCGGCAAGGTGGCGCCTTCCACAAGGTCATCGGGGACCGGGAAGACCTCGCCGTAGAGGTAGTTGAAGCGCCGCGCGAGCTCGCGCGTGACCTCGACGTGCGCCTGGTTGTCCCTGCCGACGGGCACGAGGTGGGCGCGCGGGAGCAGGATGTCCGCGGCCTGCAACACGGGGTAGCCCAGCAGCCCGAAGGGCACTGCCTCCTCGTCGATCATCGCGGCGCGGGCCATCTCCTTGATGCTAGGCACCCGGACCAGGCGCGGCACGGTGATCAGGTTGCCCAGCAGCAGCGCCAGCTCCGCGGTCTCGTGGATCGCGGACTGCAGGAAGATCGTCGATTTCTCGGGATCGATGCCCGCGGCGACGTAATCCAGCACCATGCCGCGTGCATTGTCTGCGATGTGGCTGATGTCCTCGGCCGTGTTCTTCGTGGTCAGCATGTGCAGATCCGCGATGATGAAGAAGCACTCGTATTCTTCCTGCAAGCGGACCCGGTTGCGCAGGCTGCCGACGTAATGGCCCAGGTGCAGGCGGCCGGTCGGCCGGTCGCCCGTCAGGATGCGTTTCTTGCCCAACATGATAAGAGCGTCCTCCTCTACGACAACAAAAAACCCCGTCCCAAGACAGGGACGAGGTTCTCCATTCCTCGCGGTGCCACCCTGGTTGAACGGCAGATGCCGTCCCCCTCTGCCGGCGGTGCAGCCCCAGGAATACAAAGGGGTCGAACCGTCGCGCGCCCTGGTAACGGTGGCGTCTCCGGCGAAGCTTCTTAGGCTTGCGACTCCCCGGCCCATTCCGCTGCGCTGGTGCTGCCCCGTTCGCACCCCTCGGGACTCTCTGTGAAAACCACACGCCGCGTACTTGCCCGGTTCACGGTCTTTGATTGTGATCGGTTGTGTGAATGAGTATGCCACAGGGGAGGATGGGATGTCAAACAGTGGTGCGATTCCTTGACACAGACGGCGGAGCGACCGCATAATTGCTGCGACACCCGTCCTTCAGATCTCCACCCAATGAGGCAGATGTCCGTGAAACAGATCGCAATGGCCACCCTGCTGCTGGCGAATCTTGTCCTGGCAGCCTGTTCCCGCGGTGTGCCGGTGGCCCCGCCAACGGCCTCCGGGCCGGCTGACACAGCGGCCGCCGCAGCCCCCGGTCCGGCGCCGGTCAGTCCCCTGCCGGTGGTTGGGGCAAGTATCTCGCCTTTGCCGGCAGGCACGGCGCCGGACGCGCGTGGGCAGGTGATCTGGCGGCTGGGCGGGAGGAACGATGCGGAGGATGCACGCTTCTCCGAGGTGGGCGGGCTGGCCGCGGGAGACGAACTGCTCTACGTGGCCGATGCGTACGGCGGCGTGTTCATGTTCGACCTGGCGGGCGAGTACCAGGGGGTGATCTCCGCGGGGGAGATCGGGTACATCACGGATGTGGCGGTTGGGCCCGAGGGTGAGATCTACATCGCGGACGCCGCGCTGCACCAGGTCACCCGGTTCAGTGCGGAGCATGATCTGCTGGGCGGCTTCGGCGCGTACGGCCCCGGCGACGGCGAGTTCGGATCGAACGGGCCGGCCGCGCTGGCTGTGACCGCGGAGGGCGAGGTGTTTGCCCTCGATCCCAACGTGGGCGGGAACGGCGAGCCGGTCATGCGGGTGCAGGTGTTCGGCGCGGAAGGCGATTTCCGGCGCAGCTTCCCGGCCGAGCCCGGCCCCGATTCGGTGGGGATGGCCGCCAGCCCGGACGGCACCCTGCTCATCGTTAGCCGGCAGGGCTATGTCGCGGAGGTGGAGCCGGAGTCCGGAGGCCTGATCCAGCGCATCGGAGAAGAAGCGCTGGCCGGCGCGTGGCCCCAGTCGATCGACGTGGACGATGCGGGCAACCTGTACGTCGCGACACAGATTCCCACCGCCGTGGCCGTGCTTGGCAGCCAGGGCCATCGCCTGGTCGAACGGATCGGCGCGGAAGGTGTCCGCACGGACGAAGGGTGGCCCGCGGGCGAGTTCCTCATGCCCCAGGGGATCGCGGTGACTCGTGGTGGCAGGCATCTGTTCGTCGGGGAGACGGCCGATCCATTCACGTATGTAACTGCGTTCGTCTTGCGCTCGAATTGACATTTGCCTATAGAACGGATATAATAGTGTTAAGTGCGTAAGCATCCCCGGCCATTCATTCCTCTTTCATCATAGCGCGAACCTCGGTCTGTTCGCGCGACCACCGTCCAGACCAGTTCATGCGAAGCAGGAGGACGTCACATGATGGAAACGAAGCGCGGAAACAGTGCGCAGGGCGAATGGGAATGCATGGAATGCGGCTATATCGAGGTGGGCGTGGAGACGCAGCCACCGGAAGCCTGTCCGGATTGCCATGCGCCGCTCGAAGCACTGGAGTTCTTCCCGTACGAGGATGACCCGTACGAGGACGGCCCCTGCGAGAGCGAGTGGGAAGACGAGCCGTTGGAAGAGCTGTACGACGACGGACCGGTAGACGAGGAGTAGATGGATGATGCCCCATCGCGGGCGTCTCCGAGCATTTCGGGAGGACGATGCCACGAAAGTGGCTGGACGACTGCTACATCAGCTGGGTAACCACCGGCGGGATGCCATTCCAGGGCTTTCGCTGCCGGTAGGGCCCGATATAGACGACTAACACCCCTGCGACCTTGTGTCAGACCACGCGGCGGCGCTGGCTTTCAGCGACCGGTACGTGCTTGTTGCTGCCTGATTGTTGCAGGGGTTTTGTTTTGCCCTGAAGTATCCCATCGTGAGGTCAGACATGGATAACACTAAGAAGAACGACATTACAAAGGAAGAGCCCACTCACGCGGCCGAAGAGCCTCCCCAACTCAGCATCCCGCGCGCAACCGAAGCGCAGGGTGAAGGCCGGTCGCGCCGCGCAGCCATCTGGGCCGGTGTGCCCGATGCGCAGTGGAACGACTGGCGCTGGCAGCTGAGCCATCGCCTGAACTCGGTCGAAGAACTGAGCCAGTTGATCGACCTTACGCCCGAGGAAGCAGAAGGCGCGGCCAGCGCCCACTTCCGCGTGGATATCACGCCCTACTTCGCGTCGCTGATCGATCCCGACGATCCCAATTGCCCGATCCGCCGCCAGGTGATCCCGACCTCGAGGGAGCTGGCTGCGTTCGACGGCATGGTCGAAGATTCGCTGAACGAAGATGCACACAGCCCGGTGCCGGGCCTGGTGCACCGCTACCCGGATCGCGTGCTGATGCTGGTCACGACGCAGTGCGCGAGCTACTGCCGCTACTGCACCCGGAGCCGCCTGGTCGGCGACCCGACCGCGCAATTCAGCCGGAGTGATTATGACAGGCAGATCGACTACATCGCGGCCACACCTCAGATCCGTGACGTGCTGCTTTCGGGCGGCGACCCGTTGATCCTGCCCCCCAAGATCCTGGAGGACCTGCTGAGCCGGCTGCGCGCGATCCCGCACGTGGAGATCATCCGCATCGGCAGCCGGGTGCCCGTGTTCCTGCCCCAGCGGATCACGCCCGAGCTGGTGGCAATGCTGCGCCAGTTCCACCCGCTGTGGATGAACATCCACTTCAACCATGCGGCCGAGCTGACGCCCGAGGCGTCGAGGGCGGTCGCGCTGCTGGCCGACGCGGGCATCCCGCTGGGCGGGCAGACCGTGCTGCTGGCCGGGGTCAACGACTCGGTCGAGGTGATGAAGGAGCTGGTGCACAAGCTGGTCATGAACCGCGTCCGGCCCTACTACCTGTACCAGTGCGACCTGGTCGCGGGCGCGGGGCATTTCCGCACGACGATCAGCAAAGGCATCGAGATCATCGAAGGCCTGCGCGGGCACACCTCCGGCTATGCGATCCCGACCTACGTCGTGGATGCACCTGGCGGCGGCGGCAAGATCCCGGTCATGCCGCAGTACTTGATCAGCCAGGCGCCCGGCAAGGTGGTGCTGCGCAACTTCGAGGGGTTCATCACCACCTACGACGAGCCGAACGATTACACGGGACACACCGTGGCGCGTCCCGCGCGGCAGACGGACGGCGACACCCCCGGGGTGGCGGGCGTCCATGGCCTGCTGACCGGCGCGGCCAGGGCCATCAAGCCGGAAGGTTTCGACCGGTTGCATGCGCGGGCAGGCGTGGTCAAGTGGGATCCGGTGCCTGCGGGGGTGGCGGCGCCAGGTCCTCTGGCGCTGGCGCCGGGGAAGAATGGGCACAACGGGACACACGGGTAAAAGGACCGCCTGGACGTGATGAACGTCAAGGAATAAACGGGCAACGGACCGGTCAACCCGGCCGGCCAGACCGCCCGGCGTTGATTACGCAGGCGGTGGCGGGGCAGCGCGATGGGCGACTGTTACCGCGAGGAGCACCACATGGGTTTGAATGTCGCCGTGCTGGCGAACCTGAAGAAGAACGCGCCACGGTACGAGGGGATGTCCGCCGATGCGTGGGATGACCTTGACTCGGAGGTGACGATCAATGCGATCATCGCGGCCCTGGAGGCCGGGGGACACCGCGCGACGTTTCTGGAAGGCAACCTGACGCTGGTCGACGAACTGCCCAGGCTGAAGCCCGATATCTGCTTCAACATCTGCGAGGGGCACTGGGGCGATTCGCGCGAGTCGCACGTGCCCGCCCTGCTCGAGATGCTGCGCATGCCCTACACGGGCAGCGGGGTGCTGAACCTGGCCCTGACGCTGGACAAGCCGATGACCAAGCGGGTGCTGGCGTTCCACGACCTGCCGACGCCTGCATTCCAGGTGTTCGAGCGCGCGGACGAACCGCTGGACGACGACCTGGCGTTCCCCCTGTTCGCCAAGCCGAGCCGCGAGGGCACGGGCATGGGCGTCAGCGGGCAGTCGATCGTACACGACGAGGCTGAGCTGCGCAGCCAGTTGGCCGAGCAGCTCGCACGCTATCGCCAGCCCATCCTGGTCGAGCGCTTCATCCGCGGTCGCGAGGTGACCGTGGGCGTGGTGGGCAACCTCAGGCCGCCGGTCGCGCGGCGCATGCCCGATGACGAGGGTGCGCGCCGCGTGCTCGCAGGGCTGCACTTCCTGCCACCGCTCGAGGTCGACTTCAAGGCCTATCCGGAGAGCGAGGGGGGCGTCTACACCAACCGCATGAAGACCGAGTGGGCGCACGATTTCCGCTACCGGTGCCCCGCGCCGCTCGATGGGGACCTGGTGGACCAGCTCAACCTGCTGACGGCCGCGGTCTTCCGCGTGACCGGCTGCCGCGATGTCGCGCGCGTGGATTTCCGGCTGGATGCGGACGACGGAGACCGGCCCTACATCCTGGAGGTCAATCCCCTGCCGGGGCTTTATCCCGGGCTGAGCGACCTGGTGCTGGAGGCGGCGGCCGAAGGCATGGATTACACCGCACTCATCAACGCGATCCTCGATGCGGCGCGGGTGCGGTGCCGGGTGTAGGCGCAAAGGTGCCCGGCACTTTCGAAGTGCCGGGCACCTAATGGCATCACGCGACCGGGACCGTAACGTAGATCTGCGTGCCGCAGCCGTAGTCGCTGACGATGTCCAGCGAACCCCCGAGATTCAGCGCACGCTCGCGCATGGACTGCAGGCCCAGGTGACCGGGATGATCCGCAGTCGGATCGAAGCCTGCGCCGTCGTCACGCACCTCGAGCCTGATCCCCTCGGCCGAACATGTGAGACGCACATCCAGCCTGTCAGGATGCGCGTGCCTGACCGCGTTCTGCAGCGCTTCCTGGGCGATGCGATAGAGCGCCTCTTTAACTGAAAGGGGCACGTCCGGCTCCTCGCAGAGGCTCAGGTCGACCTCAATGCGATGCCGCGCGCGCAGCGCATCCGCGTGCCTGGCAAGCGCGGCTACCAAACCTTCCCGCTCCAATGATTCGGGCCGCAGCTCGAAGATCAGCGCGCGCATTTCTGCCAGCCCGGCGTGCGCCAGGGAGAGCGCGTAATCCAATGCCTCACGCGTTTTCGCGCGGTCCGTGTCGAACTGGGTCAGCGCTGTGTGGATTCCCAGGGAGATGCCATAGAGCGCCTGCGACACCGAGTCGTGCAGCTCGCGCGCCAGGCGCTGCCGCTCCTCCAACGAGCTGCGCTTTTGGACGTCCAGCGCGAGCTCGGTTTGCGCCTGGAGCAATGCCTCCTCAGACTGCTTGCGCCGGGTGATGTCCTCGATGATGCTGGCGAAGCGGCGCCCACCGGCCGGGAATGTGCTGACGCGCTGGTGGCGACCCACGGCGTTCGCGTAAGTCTCGAACTCGACCGGCGTCTGCGTGTCCACGACCCTCACGAATTTCGGCAGATACTCGGGAACGGCGGCAGGGAAAAGCGCGCTGATGCGCCGGCCAACGATCTCATCGCGGGCGATGCCGGTATGCTCCTGATAGGCATCATTCACTTCGAGCACCCGCCAATCCGCCGGGTTGCCCTGCGCGTCATCGAGCAACTCGTAAAGCGCGAAGCCTTCCGCCATGTTCTGGAAGAGCAGCCGGTACTTCTCCTCGCTTGCGGCCAGCGCCTCCTGCGCGCGGACTCGCTCGGTTATGTCAAATGCATAAATACGCACGACGCAGGATGCCGGGATCACATGGATCGTCTCGGCGAAGATCGCGCTGCCCACCCGCACCTCGCGCTGGAAACCCGACTCTTTCTGGTCGTCCAACTCCCGCAGGATCGTTTGGAGATCGTGGGGGAGGAAGGCGCGCGCATCGCCTGAGAGGCCCAGCCGTTCGAGCGCGGCCGTGACGGCCGGATTGTAGAATGTGACATCCCCTGAAGCATCGACCTCCACCACGGGATTGGGGTTCAGCTCGGGGAAGGAAGACAGGTGCTGGATCCTGGCCTGGCCCAGCTTGCGCGCCGTGATGTCGAGACAGATACCGCTCATCCGGACGGGCCGGCCCTCCTCATCATACGCGCCCCGGCCCAGGGCGCTGATCCAGCGGATCTGCCCATCCGGCAGGATGATGCGATACTCGCTCTGCAGTTCGGCGTGTGCCTCCAGCGCGCGCGTGATGCGCTCCTCGGCCGCCTCGCGATCATCGGGATGGATCACGGACCGCCAGGCTTCATAAGATGCGGCCGTTGTCTGCCCATCCAGGCCGAAAAGATCGAAGGTCTTTGCCGACCAATCGAAACGACCGGACGGGATCTCCCAATCCCACGAACCGGCGCCGGCCGCAGCCTGCGTATACTCGAGCCGCTGGATGGTCTCCCGCAGGAGGGCCTCTGCCTGCATGCGTTCGGTGATGTCCTGACCGAAGACGGCGAGCTTGATGATGGCGCCGTCTGCGTCAAAGACCGGATGAACATGGTTATCGAACGTCCTGCCGGCCCGCTCATCCACGAACCGCACGGGCCGGCGAGTCTGCAGGATGGTAGCCAGGTGCTTCCGCCTGCCTTCAGCTACTTCGGGCGGAAAGAAGTCGAACAGGCAGGCGCCCAGAAGTTGTTCATCCGTGACGCCCAGATTCCGGCCGACGGTCTCATTGGTTGCCAGGATCACCCCGCGGGGATCGATGAGCAGGGAGGCTGCAGGGGAGGCGTTGATCAGCACACGGGCGGTCTCCTCGCTGGTTCGCAGATCCTGGTTGGCCTGCTCCAGCTCGGCGGTGCGCTCGGCCACCCTGGCCTCCAGCTCAACCCGCGCCTGCTTCAGCACGGTCTCTGCGCGCTTGGCCTCGGTGACAGCCCGGTTCATCAGGAAGAACGACACCAACAGGATCGACACGCCGAGGGCGAGATGCGTCCAGTCCAGCTTGCCATAGCCGCCGGCATAGCGATCCAGAAGCAGATCCAGCACGATGAAGGTGACAGCCAGGACGGCCGGCAGGATGGCCGTTCGGCTCAGGAGCTTTTTCATAAAGGAGATCCTCCTGGAGGCTATTCGGGGGAAACCAGGCCGGTGCGAATGGCGTAGAGCGCGGCCTGCGTGCGGCTGGGCACGCCCAATTTATCCAGGATGTGGCTGACGTGAGTCTTGACGGTCTGTTCGGCGATGATCAGGGCGGCGGATATCTCTTTGTTGGACTTGCCCTGCGCGAGCAGGCGCAGCACTTCTGTCTCGCGGCTTGTGAGCGGCTCCTCGGCCTTTTCCGGGGTGCGCACTTCGCGCAGCAGGCGGGACGCAGCCTGGGGCGAGAGCTGCACCTGGCCGGCCGCAGCCGCCTTGATGGCGCGGCGCAGTTCGTGGGCATCCGTGTCTTTGAGCAGGTAGCCGATTGCGCCTGCGCGCATCGCGTCGATGACCGCGTTATCCTCGAGAACACTCGTCAGCGCTACGACTTCGGTATCGGGCACTTCCCGGCGAATGGCAGCGATCGCAGTAATGCCATCCATGACGGGCATGATCAGGTCCATCAGAACGACATCGGGCCGGAGCTCGTGCGCCAGCTTCAACGCCTCGGCGCCGTCACGCGCCTCACCCACTACGTTCAGCGCCGGATCTGAGCCCAGAAACATGCGTAGTCCCTGGCGGACGACGCTATGGTCGTCGGCGATCAAGACGCTAACCGTCATCTCGTCCTCCTCATACTTTTGAGGGAGCGCCACATGCGCCTTAAGTGTGAAAACGCTATAGCGCTTCGGCCCGATGTGCAAACGGCCGTGACAACCTATACTTTTCTGTGGCGATCTCGCGCATGTGAAAGTGACATGATTGTACCACAACCGGCACGAAAATCCACGCCGCCTCTTTGGGCGGCGACCGGGATGACCATGATTCGACTCTTGCTCGTTGAAGACCAGCTATCCGTCCGGAGAGGCATGCGAATGCTGCTGGACACCGAACCGGATCTGAATCTCGTGGGCGAGGCGCCGGACGGTGCGGCAGCGCTCGACCTGGCAGCAGCCCTTTGTCCCGATATCGTGCTGATGGACGTCGACGCGCCGCACCTGGATGGGATCGGAACGGCTTGTGCGCTGAGCTCGATCTGCCCGCAGGCCTCGATCGTCTTCATCAGCTTTCATGACGACGCGCGGACGCGGGAGATTGCCGCCCATGCGGGCGCGGCGGCATTCGTCGCCAAATCCATGCCAGTAACCGCGCTGCTGGCGTCGATCCGGCAGGTTGCGCTCATGCAGGGCGCCCGCTCGAAAGGAGGATAGACAGATAGAACTTCGATCTCGAACGACCACGCTTACATCCCAGGACACTGACACGAAAAACGTACGGCATCGCACGATTGCGAAAGGAGTAGGGCCTATGTCATGGCGCAAGTTGTCGCACCTCCTCGTCCTGTTCAGCGTGACGCTTTCCCTGATATTCTCAGGAAGCGCGTCCGTCGCTGCGCAGGTGCAGGACCCGAACGGAGGGGCCAAGGTCCCCAACTATTCTGAAAAGGCACAAAAGACCAAAGAAAGGAAAGACCGGAGAGTCACGCAGGCAGAGCGGCAGGCTGCTGCCGACCTCGCGGCAGCACAAGGACTGGTCGTTCCCGAGGCCGGCAGCCCTGAGGCGGCGGCACTGGCCGCGGTGGCTGCGGCGCCCGGCGATGCGCCGCGCTATTTCAGCCATCCGAACTATGCCAACAGCCCGTATCCGACGGTTACAGGCGTAGCGACCACTGCCACCGTGGGGAATGAACCAATCGCGCGCGCCCTGGCCACCGACACCGCAACGAACGTTCTCGTCGTCCATACCCAGGACACGCTGCCCGCGGGAGATCTGGTGGAGTTCCAGACCTGGGCCCAGAATCTGGCCGCGGGTTATTCGTTCAATGCCTATGTCCTCCGGCCCACGGCCACGCCCGGGCAGTTTACGGTTGTCTTTGACAGCGGTCCGGTGAGCGTGCCCGCGAGCACCACCGGTCTGCTGAGCACAACGCTCCCAACACCTTTCGCCGTGCAGGCGGGCGATCTGATCGCTCACTACGGTCGCGGCATCCCCTACGACAATGGAGCGGCCACGCCGGACAGCCTGTACTATCCCGCAGGTGCTGCGCCCGCGCAGGGCGCCGACATCACGCTCGGCGTTGCGCCTTACCCGGCGTTCACGGCCAGCCGCGTCTACTCGATCCAGGCTGTCGTCAACACCAGCACGGCCACCATCGGCGGCGGCATCCGCAAGTTCGTGGATGGGCTGCCCGGGCTGGGCTCGGGCAGTGCCAACAACCTGGGCCAGTTCCTCCCGGTGGCAGTTGCGGACACCACGAGCTATCCCTTTGTGCCGGCGACAGCGACCACGCCGGAGAAGCCGGCTGCCGACTACTACGAGATCGGGCTCGTGCAGTACCGGGAGCAGATGCACTCCGACCTGCCCCCGACGCTGCTGCGCGGCTACGTGCAGCTCGAGACCGCTGTGGTCACGGGCGATCACTATCCGCTGACTAATGCGAACCTCGACGGCACTGAGACGCCCATCCTGAACAACGGGGTGCCGGCCTATGGCGTGACGAAGCCCCACTACCTGGGGCCCACGATCGTGGCCACCAAAGACAAGCCGGTGCGCATCAAGTTCTACAACCTGCTGCCGACCGGCGCGGGCGGCGATCTGTTCATCCCGACCGATGTCACGGTCATGGGCGCGGGCATGGGGCCCGACCTGGTCGAACAATGGGGAAGCATGGAATGGCCCAATCCACTGGTGCCTTACTGCGAGACTTCCCCGAAACCGGCTGGCTGCTTTACCGAGAACCGCGCCACGCTGCACCTGCACGGCGGCATCACGCCATGGATCAGCGACGGCACCCCCCATCAATGGATCACGCCAGCGGGCGAAAACACCAGTTACCCGCAGGGCGTGAGCGTGAGGCCCGTCCCGGACATGGACGACTCGGGCGCACCCAACGATGGGATGATGACCTTCTATTACACCAACCAGCAGAGCGCCCGGCTGATGTTCTACCACGACCATGCCTGGGGCATCACCCGCCTGAACGTCTACGCGGGCGGCGCGGCCGGCTACATCATCACGGATGACACCGAGAAGGCGCTGGTCGACGGGGGCTTGATCCCCGGCGCGGATGCCACGATTCCGCTGATCGTCCAGGACAAGACGTTCGTGCCAAGCCCGGAGCAGCTCGCGGTCTCCGACGAGACCTGGAACAGCGACAAGTGGGGCGGACTGGGCAACCTGTGGCTGCCGCACGTCTACTCACCTGCCCAGAGCCCAGGCGACAGCACCGGCGTCAACCAATTCGGTCGCTGGGCCTACGGGCCGTGGTTCTGGCCGCCCACATCCAACATCGCGTATCCGCCGGTGGCCAACGAATACTATGACCCAACCTGCGATCCCGATGCGGGGTGGTGCGAGCCGGACGTGATGCCGGGCACGCCCTTCAACTCGATGGGCATGGAGGCATTCCACGACACGCCGATCGTCAACGGCACCGCCTATCCGGTGCTGGAGGTGGAGCCGAAAGCCTACCGCTTCCGCGTGCTGAACGCGGCCAGCGACCGTTTCTTCAACCTGTCGCTCTACCAGGCCGACCCGGCCGCGCCCACCGAGGTGCAGCTCAACCAGGCTGAGGTAGCGGCTGCGCTGGATGATGCGACCATCTTCCCGACCCCGGTGCAAGGCACGGAAGGGCCAGCCTGGATCCAGATCGGCACCGAGGGCGGCTTCCTGCCTGCTCCGGTCACGATCCCGGCGCATCCCACGACCTGGGTGAACGACCCGACCGTGTTCAACGCGGGCAACGTCGACCAGCACTCGCTGCTGCTCGGACCGGCCGAGCGCGCAGACGCGATCGTCGACTTCTCGGCGTTCGCAGGGCAGACGCTGATCCTCTACAACGATGCGCCTGCAGCCTTCCCTGCGCGCGATCCACGCTACGATTACTACACCGGCAATGGGGACTACCGCGACACCGGCGGCGCGCCGTCGACGCTCCCCGGCTATGGCCCGAACATTCGCACGGTCATGCAGATCAAAGTCGCAGCCGCGGCTCCTGCTCCGGCCTTCGACGTGGCTGCGCTCGAGAACGCATTCAAGGCGACGAGCCTGGGCGGGCTGGGCGTGTTCGAGAACGGCCAACACCCGATCATCGTCGGCCAGGGTGCGTACAACTCGGCCTACGACACTACGTTCCCGACCAACGGCCTGTGGGACGGGTTCGCCCGGATCACCGACTTCGACCTGAGCTTCAAGACGCTCTCCGGCACAGACATGATCGACTTCCCGTTCCAGACGAAGGCGATCCAGGACGAAATGGGCGAGGCCTTCGATCCCGAGTACGGCCGCATGAGCGGCAACCTCGGCTTGGAGGTGCCGCTGACACAGGCGGGAGTGCAGCAGAACCTGATCCTGTACCCGTTCGTGAATCCGGCGAGCGAGCTGATCAACACGACGTTCCTGCCGAAGACCTTCGACCCGAACGATCCCACCTACGACGTGCAGCCGATCTCCGTTGCAAGCGACGGCACGCAGCTCTGGAAGATCACCCACAACGGCGTCGACACGCACCCGATCCACTTCCATCTCTTCGACGTCCAGGTCATCAACCGGGTCGGCTGGGACGGCATCATCCGGCCTCCCGAGGCCAACGAGCTCGGCTGGAAGGATACGCTGCGGATCAGCCCGCTGGAGGATACGATCGTCGCGCTGCGGCCGATCATTCCGGTCTTCCCGTTCGAGGTGACCAACAGCGAGCGCCCGCTCAACCCGATGCTGCCGCTGGGCTTCACGATCGGGTTCAGGAACACCGATGCAGCCGGCAATCCGACCGATCCGATCGTCAACACCCGCACCAACTTTGGGTGGGAATACGTGTGGCACTGCCACATCCTGAGCCATGAAGAGATGGACATGATGCGGCCCATCTCGGTGGCCTC
>CAYLZG010000107.1:0-15348 GCA_964387985.1 uncultured Anaerolineales bacterium
GATCTTCTCCGTGCAAGGGAGACGCCTTCCCGCTAGGCCACGGGCCCAGGTTACGATGGAAGATTGAAAGTGAAGATTGAAGATTTGCATCTTCGCGAAGCTTAGCTTCGCACATCTTCCTCAATTCATTCTCACGTCGCCCTGCTATTTTACCCAAGCATGCGCTGTTGGGCAAATTCGGGATGCGCTCAAGATGCGGCCGGGGACGATTCACGGTCCCCGGCCGCACAGCCCATCAGTCAACCCGCTGGAGCACGCCCGTCCGCACGTCATAGATGGCCCCACTGACAGGAATGCCGGAGGGGATCAGCGGCGAGGCGCGCAGCGTGGCGATGTCGTCGCGCACGCTCTGTTCCAGGTCGGGGAAGGGCAGAAAGTCGCGCTCCCCGACATCCACCCCGAGGTCCTGGCGGATTTTGGCCGCCAGGTCGGCGTTGCTGAACGTGAGCATGCCGCAGTCGGTGTGGTGAATGACCACGATCTCCTGCGTGCCCAGCAGCCGCTGGGAAATCACGAGCGAGCGAATCGCATCCTCTGAAACGCGGCCACCCGCGTTGCGAATCACGTGTGCATCGCCCACGTCCAGATCCAGGAACTTCTCAGGATGCAGGCGCGCATCCATACAGGTCACGATCGCCACCTTGCGGGCGGGCGGCATCGGCAGATGGCCCTGGGTGAAGGTGCCCGCATACGTCTGGTTCCGGGCGAGCATCGTCTCGAACTGCGTCATGGTACACCTCTCATACCTGCTGGCGCGGCGGTAGTAAGGATTTTGTACAGACTTAGTATACTATATTGTATGTTATGGATGCAAATGGGGTCGGGTTCAGGGTCTCAGCTTCTCGGGGTAGGTCTCGCGAATCAGCGCGCGGGCCAGCACCAGGGTCGGGTCAACGGCCGGCACGCCGTGGAGCGTGTGCTCCGGGATGGCGAGGGGGATCTCGGTGCAGCCCAGGATGATGGCCTCGGCGCCCTGAGATGCCAGGTGCCCGGCCGCCAGGAGCAGCTCGGCGCGGGCGCGTTCGGTGACCGGGCTCGACTGCGCCTTGATGCCGTATTCCTCGTCGTAGATGGCGGCCTGCACCCGCGCCTGCACGTCGTCCGCCGGCGCGAGCGCGGTGATGCCCAGCGTCTGCAGGACGGCCGGGTAGACGGCGGCGCGCGCCGTGCCGGTCGTGCTCAGCACGCCTACCCGCTGCAAGCCCGGCCGGGTCTCTGCCAGGAAGCGCGCCGTCTCACGGATCATGTGCAGCACGCGGACCCGGCTGCCCACCCGGGCCAGCTCCGCCAGCAGCACATCGAAGATGCGCGGGGCGTGCGCGGTGTTGCAGGGGATGCCGGCCACCGTGACGCCCAGCGTCTCCAGCTTGCGGATGACCGCAGCCAGCGCATAGGCCGGGTTCTCCGCCGCCTCGCCCAGCAGGTACGCGGTGCGGTCGGCGATGGTGTGGGGCAGGGAGAGGAGCGCGACGGGCAGGTGCTCCTGGTCGCGGCGCGCGGCCGTCTGGTCGAAGACCTTCGCCGCCAGGTCGAGCCCGGCGTAGGGACCGACGCCGCCGGCAATGCCGATCAGGTGGGGGTGTGCGTTCACAGCCGCCTGCTGGCGTATGGGCTCACAGCCGCATGCGGGCGCATGCGCTTACAGCCTCATGCGCGGGTCCAGCGCGTCGCGCAGCCCGTCGCCCAGCAGGTTGAAGCCCAGGACGGCCAGCAGGATCGCCAGGCCGGGGAAGGTCGCGACATGCGGGGCCAGCACGAGGTAATCGCGGCCGTCGCTCAACATTGCGCCCCACTCCGGCGTGGGCGGCTGCGCGCCCAGCCCGAGAAAGCTCAGGCTGGCGGCCGTCAGGATCGCAGTGGCGATGCGCATCGTGACCAGGACGATCAGGGGCGCGAGGATGTTGGGGAACAGGTGCAGGCGCATGATCCGGCTGTCGGATGCGCCGACCGTGCGCGCAGCGACGACGTATTCGTTCTGCCGGACCGACAGGACGGACCCGCGCACGACGCGCGTGAAGGTCGGCACGGAGAAGATCGCGACTGCAATGATGACGTTGTTGAGCCCGGGCCCGATGGCGGCAATGATGGCAATCGCAAGCAGCAGCCCCGGAAAGGCCAGCAGGATATCCATCAGCCGCATAATCAGCAGGTCTGCGATCCCTCCATAGAAGCCCGAAATGAGGCCGAGCACCGATCCGATCAGCCCGGCGAGGAACGCGCCGAGGAACCCGATCCGCAGCGAATAGGCCGCGCCGTGGATGATCCGGCTCAGGATGTCGCGGCCGTGGACATCCGTGCCGAGCAGATGGTCCAGCGAGGGCGCCTTGACGCTGTTGCGCAGGTCCTGCTTGATGGGACTGTAGGGCGCGAGCAGCGGCGCAGCCAGCCCCGCGATGATGAGCAGCAGCACGATGACGCCCCCGAACACCGCGGCCCGGTTGCGGATGAGCCGCACCCATGCGTCGCGCCACAGGCTGCGCGGGCGCTGTGCCAGCGTGAGGGCGGCAGCAGGGGAGGCTGTGGCGTTAGCCGTTGTCATAATGTATCCTCGGGTCGAGCCAGGCGTAAAGCACGTCGACCGCCAGGTTCACCAGGACGAACTGGACGGCCAGTATCAGCAGGATGCCCTGGACCATCGGGTAATCTCTAAACGCAATCGAGTCGACCAGCAGGCGGCCCACCCCGGGGTAGGCGAACACGGTCTCGGTGATGACCGCGCCTGCGAGGAGGAAGCCGAATTCCAGCCCGATGACCGTGACGACGGGGATCAGGGCGTTCTTGAGTGCATGCCGGTAGACGACGGTCTGCCGCCGCAGGCCCTTCGCCGTCGCGGTGCGGATGTAGTCCTGGTTGAGCACTTCGAGCAGGCTGGAGCGCGTGACGCGCGCGATGATGGCCGCCGCACCCACCCCCAGCGTGACGCCGGGCAGGACGAGGTTATGCCAGTCCCCGCGACCGCTGGTCGGCAGCCAGCGCAGCTTGACGGCGAAGATCCACATCAGCATGAGGCCCAGCCAGAAGGAGGGCGTGCAGATGCCGAGCAGCGCGACGATCATGCTGGCGTAATCCAGCGGGGAGTTGCGGCGCGTGGCCGCGATGATGCCGGTGGTCAGCCCGATGATGACGGCGATGGTGATGCTGACCAGGGTGAGCTGTGCGGTGGCGGGCAGGCGCAAGCCGATCTCGTAGGTCACCAGATTGCGCGTGCGCGTGGAGCGGCCCATGTCGCCCTGAAACAGGTTGCCGAGCCAGGTGAAGTACTGCTCGGGCAGGGATCGATTCAGGCCGAGCGACTCGCGCAGCATCTCGACATCGGCCTGGGTGGCGTCCAGCCCGGCCATCAGCCGGGCCGGATCGCCGGGCACAAAATGCAGCAGCAGGAACACGGCAATCGACACCCCGAGCAGCGTCGGGATGACGATCACCAGGCGGCGAAGGAAGTAGGTGAACATGCGCTGCACCTCGTGAGCCGGCTGCGGATGGTGGTGTACTCACCGGCCGCCCGCAACCGGCCCTGCAAATCAACTACGCGACTTACTTGATGTAGCCCTTGCGATAGTAGCCGATGCCGTCGGGCTGGATCCACATATCGGCGACCTTGTTGCTGATGCCGCCGAGCACGGTCGTGCGCCACAGGAAGATCCAGGGCGCCTCCTCCATGGCAATCTCCTGCGCCTTGGCGTAGGCTTCCTTGCGGACGGCTTCGTCAGCCGTCGCCAGGCCGGCCTTGATCTGCGCATCGAAGTCCGGATTGTCCCAGAACGCGAGGTTGAAGGACGCCGGTGGGATGGATTCCGCAGCCAGCAGCGGGCGCAGGCCCCAGTCCGCATCGCCGGTGGACGGTGACCAGCCGGCGAAGTTCAGCATGCTCTGGTTTTCTTCCATCGGCTTGAAGCGCTCGGCGCTGAGGGTCGCGGCTTCCATGTTCAGCACCTCGACCTCGACGCCGATCTCCGCCAGCTGGCCCTGGATCGCGACGGCGACCTGCTTGGAGTCCGTCGCATCCGAGGCCCACAGCGTCGTCTTGAAGGTCGGCACGCCGGCCTCCGCCAGCAGCGCCTTGGCCTTCTCGGGGTCATATTCGTAGGTCTTGATCGACTTGTAGCCCCAGACGCGCGGGGCCAGCGGGGAGTCGATCTGCTGGCCGTAGCCGGCGAGCACGGAATCGATGATGGCCTGCTTGTCGACTGCGTAGTTGAGCGCCTGGCGCACCCGCTTGTCGGTGAAGGGCTCCTTCTGGGTGTTCATGGCGACCCAGTAGGTGTAGATGGCCTCGTTCTCGACGATGGAGGCATCCGCGCTGCCCTTGAGCAGCTCGACCTGCGGGTAGGGCACCTGGTTGATGAAGTGCGCGTCGCCGGCCTGGAGCATGCTGATGCGCGTGCCCGCCTCGGGCACCGGCTTGATGACGAAACGGTCCACCTTGCCGGCCTGCTCGGGGTTCCAGTAGTCCGCAAACTTCTCGACGGTCAGGTGATCGCCCGGCACCCACTCGACGAACTTGTAGGGACCTGTGCCGACCGGGGCCTTGCCGAACTCGAGCACCTGCTCGCCCTGCTTGGCCGCCAGCGGGCTGACGATGCCGCCCGCAGGATGCGCAAAGGTGGCGATCATGGCGCCGAACGGCTCGGACGTGGTGAACTTGACGGTGTATTCGTCGATCACCTCGGTCTGGGCGATGATGCGGTAGAGGCCGTAGCGCTTGAGCTTGTTGTCCGGGTTGGTGACGCGGTCGAAGTTATACTTGACTGCCTCGGCGTTGAACGCCGCGCCGTCATGGAACTTGATGCCCTGGCGCAGGTAGAACGTGAACGTGGTGGCGTCGTCGGAGGCCTCCCAGCGTTCGGCCAGCATGGGCTGCATTTCCATTTTTTCGTCGAAGCCGATGAGACCTTCGAACATCAGCTTCTCGGGACCGTAGGAGGCGTTGTCGTTGGTGTCGTGCGGGTCGAGGCTCACGACGTCGGCGTACTGCGCGATGACAATTTCGGTGGGGCCGGCTGCGGCTGCAGGTGCAGTGGTGGGGGCCGCGGCGGCCTCACCTTCGGCTGCCGGGGCAGCCGGGCCTGGTGCAGTGGTGGTCGCCGGCGGTGCGCAGGCCGCAAGCGCGGCTGCGCCGGCCGAGATACCGGCCATCCGGAAAAACTTGCGGCGGCTGATAGGTTTGGTCTCTGGGGTCATAGCTGTTCTCCTCCTGAATCACCAATATGGCACGAAGCGGATGCGTATGGCCGCCTGCGGTCGGGGCAGCGAAGCCGAGGCTTGACAGAGCCGGAGAGTGCGGTGGCTGTTCGGCGTGCGGCTGCTGTGTCCGCCGCTGCACTGCGGGACCGCACCTAACATGATAATCGTTCTGCGGATAAATGCCAAATGTGAAAACGCGCGCACGCATTTTGGCAAACGTAGGCTGCCTTACAATGTGCAAGACGGAATTTGACGTCTGGGAAAATGCGACGTAATATGGATCACAGTCTAATCATCTCCTTGAGCGCTGTAACAGACTCATCGTGCCATCGAGCAGGCCATTTCCGTAACCTGACTCGCAGCGCTGCCCCTTTGCGAGCAACGCCATTCCCAGCTATCTACAGTGACAGCTTCCGGCTGCTGCTGTTGTTCGGTTTGCATATTTTTATATCTGGGAGGCAAAGAATGAACGCACTTGTAGTTGTTGCGGGCGGTGCCCTGATCCTCGTTCTGGCCTACCTGACCTATGGCAGGTTCTTGAGTCGCAAGATTTTCAATCTTAACGACAAGAACGTCACCCCTGCCGTGGCCATGGAAGACGGCGTCGACTTCGTTCCCACCGACGCCAAGTTCCTGGCAGGCCAACACTTCTCGGCCATTGCTGCGGCCGGGCCTATCACCGGGCCGATCATCGCCGGTCTCACCTTCGGGTGGGTGCCGACGCTGATCTGGATCCTGATCGGCAGCATCTTCATCGGCGGCGTGCACGACATGGGCGCACTGGTCGCGTCCGTGCGCAACAAGGCCCGCTCCATCACCGAGACGGTGCGGCAAAACATCTCCCGCCGTGCCTGGATCCTGTTCAACCTGTTCATCTTCTTCACCCTGGTCATGATCATCGTGGCCTTCACGGACGTCACTACGTCGGCCTTCGTGAACGTGGTGGACTTGGGCGAGGGCCGCACGGTCGGCGGCGGCGCGATCGCCACCTCTTCGATCCTCTACCTGATCCTGCCGGTTGTCATGGGCTTGCTGCTCAAATACACCAAGTTGAGCCTGAAGTGGGCCACCATCATCTTCCTGCCGCTCGTCGGCGTCGCCATCTGGGTGGGCCAGTTCATCCCCTTCAACCTGCAGACCATCCTGGGCATGGACTCGCCCGCGTCGGCGCAGAAAGTGTGGAACGTCATCATCCTGCTCTACTGCTTCGTGGCAGCCGTCGTGCCCGTCTGGGCGCTGCTGCAGCCGCGCGGTCACCTGGGCGGGTACTTCCTCTATGTGTCGCTGGCGCTGGCCTTCATCGGCGTCATCTTCGGGAATTTCACCATCAAGTACCCCGCTTTCACGAATGCTTTCGGCGGGAGCGGCTTCTGGACGCCGATGTTCCCGATGTTGTTTATCACCGTGGCGTGTGGCGCCTGTTCGGGCTTCCACAGCTTAGTCGGCTCCGGCACGACCTCCAAGCAGCTGGCGAAGGAGAGCGATGCCCGGCCGATCGGCTATGGCATGATGCTGACCGAAGGCGTGGTGGCCATCATCGCGCTGACGACGGTCATGATCCTGGCGGCAGACAACGAGCTGGTCAAGAAGTCGCCCAACTTCATCTACGCTTCCGGCCTGGGCTCGTTCATGCAGTTGATCGGCATCAACCCGGTCTTCGGCATCTCATTCGGCCTGATGGCCTTCACCACCTTCGTCTATGACACCCTGGACATCTGCACCCGCCTGGGCCGCTACATCATCCAGGAACTGACCGGCTGGAAGGGCACGTTCGGCCGGGTTCTCTCCACCGTCCTCACCGGCGGCCTGCCGCTCATCCTGATCACCATCACGCTGTACGATCCCACGGGCGCGCCGGTGCCAGCCTGGAAGCTGTTCTGGACGACCTTCGGCGCATCCAACCAGTTGCTGGCCGCGCTGGCCCTGGTGGGCATCACGGTCTGGCTGCTCAACACTGCCGAGTTCAAGAAGGCGTGGCTCTTCACGGTGGTCCCGGCGGTCTGGATGTTCTTCATGAGCACCTGGGCCCTGTTCCGCATGCTGCTGTCCTACATCATCAAGGACGGCGCCTTCACCATGCCGGTGGGCACCAACCTGATCATCCCGGCGATGTGCATCATCTACCTGGCGCTCGCCATCTGGATGGCCATCGAAACCATCAGCACCTTTGCGCACCGCGGCACCCATAAGCCGGAGACGGCTGCCCCCGTCGCAGCCTAGTTTCACAGGCACGGGTTCACACCTGCCGGACTGCTCTGGTCCGGCAGGTTTGTATTTTAAATCCCGCGGATGATAGAATCGTTCCGGTGACGACATGCGTGAGGCCGATGTATGAATGACAAGCAACTCCAGCGCCTGATTCAGGGCAGCAAGCGCGCACAGCGCGTTCTGCAGAAGCGCCGCCAGGCCGAGGCGGAGCAGCAGAAATACGAAGCGCGGCGGCAGGAGAACTTGCGGCTGCGCGCGGAATACAGCGAGCAACTGCTGGCGCTGGCGCACGAGAACGGGCTCTGGCAGGCGGCCGAGAAGGCGGCGCAACGCTTGGGCGGCAACCTGGTCACCCATGTACGCTTCCACGTGCACCAGGGCATGTCGACCGGCTGTATCGATCCTTCGCTGCTGGCCCCGGAAATCGGTGAGCTGCGTCCGTCCTTCCTCGCGCTGCTGATCAGCTGGCAGGAGGGCGACGACATCAAAGAGGTGGAGATCCGGATGGACCGGCGGCAGTGGATCAACCTGCAGACCCGGTTCTTCTCCATCCCGCCCTTCATCTGGCGGCGCAACATGCCCGCGTCGCTGGACGCGCTGCTTGACGGGGCCATCCGGCGGCCGCGCATCAAGCCGGTTTGAAACACGCTGGATTCCGCTGCCCGGAGCCTATCCAGGAAATAGAAGCGCTGAAGTGATTTCGTGACGAGAGGGGAACTCGACACGGGAGATGGCTTCCGGCATCATTGCGCCACAGGCGCCTCTCATACAAAGACCGCCCGAAACCTTGTGCTTCGGGCGGTCTTTTTCGTCACTACGATCGAGCGAGGTCGAAGCGGTCCAGGTTCATCACCTTGTCCCAGGCCGCCACGAAGTCGCGCACGAACTTCTCACCGGAGTCGGCGCAGGCGTAGACCTCCGCCACGGCCCGAAGCTGGGAGTGCGAGCCGAAGACCAGGTCGACCCGGGTGGCAGTCCACCTGAGCGCGCCCGTGACCGGATCACAACCCTCGAACACATCCGCTGACTCCGAGGTTGGCTGCCACTTCGTGCCCATGTCGAGCAGGTTGACGAAGAAGTCGTTGGTGAGCGTCTCGGGCCGGTGCGTGAAGACCCCGTGCTGAGCCTTGCCGAAGTTGGCGTTCAGGACGCGCAGGCCGCCGACGAGGACGGTCATCTCGGGTGCAGTCAGCGTCAGCAGCTGCGCACGGTCGACGAGGTGTTCCTCGGGCGTCAGGCCGCGCTTGGCCCGCAGGTAGTTGCGGAAACCGTCGGCGGCCGGCTCCATGACGGCGAACGACGCCGCGTCGGTCTGTTCCTGCGATGCATCCGTGCGGCCCGGCGTGAAGGGCACGGTCACATCGTAACCGGCCTTCTTGGCTGCCTGCTCGACGGCCGCGCAGCCGCCCAGGACGATCAGGTCCGCGAGCGAAACCTTCTTGCCGCCGAAATGCGCACGGTTGAATTCCTGCTGGATGCCCTCGAGCACCGGCAGCACCTTCTGCAGCTGGTCCGGCTGGTTGACTTCCCAGTCCCGCTGCGGCTCGAGACGGATGCGCGCGCCGTTTGCGCCACCGCGCTTGTCCGAGCCGCGGAAGCTGGCGGCCGACGACCAGGCGGTGTAGACGAGCTCGGAGATGGACAGCTCCGAGGCCAGGATGCGGGCCTTGAGCGCCGCAATGTCGGCTGCATCGATCAGCTCATGGTCGACGTCCGGCACGGGATCCTGCCAGACGAGCACCTCGGCCGGGACTTCCGGGCCAAGATAGCGCGGCCGGGGCCCCATGTCGCGGTGCGTCAGCTTGAACCATGCGCGGGCGAAGGCGTCTGCGAATTCTTCGGGATGCTCGTGGAAGCGCCGCGCAATCTTGTTGTAGCTCGGGTCGAAGCGCAACGCCATGTCCGCCGTGGTCATCATGGTCTTGACCCGCTTCGCCGGATTATGCGCCGCCGGTGCGAGGTCCTTCTCGGCCACGTTCACCGGGTGCCATTCCCATGCGCCTGCGGGGCTCTTGACCAGGTCCCAGTCGTAGCCGAACAGCATGTCGAGGTAGCCCATATCCCACTTGATCGGGTTGGGCGTCCACGCGCCTTCGATGCCGCTGGTGATGGTGTCATCGCCCTTGCCGCTGCCGTAGCTGCTGAGCCAGCCGAGGCCCTGTGCTTCGAGGGGCGCGCCTTCCGGCTCGGGACCGACATGGGTCGCGGGACCGGCGCCATGGGCCTTGCCGAACGTGTGCCCGCCGGCGATCAGGGCGACGGTCTCTTCATCGTTCATCGCCATGCGCGCGAAGGTCTCACGGATATCGTGCGCCGATGCCACCGCGCTCGGCATGCCGTTCGGCCCTTCCGGGTTCACGTAGATCAGGCCCATCTGCACTGCGGCGAGGGGATTCTCGAGATCGCGGTCGCCGCTGTAGCGCTCGTCGGCCAGCCACTTGCCCTCGCGGCCCCAGTAGATTTCGTCTTCCGGTTCCCAGATGTCCTCGCGGCCGCCCGCAAAGCCGAAGGTCTTGAAGCCCATCGACTCCAGCGCGCAGTTGCCTGCCAGGACCAGCAGGTCGGCCCAGGAGATTTGCCGGCCGTACTTCTGCTTGATTGGCCACAGCAAGCGCCGGGCCTTGTCCAGGTTCGCGTTGTCGGGCCAGCTGTTGAGGGGTGCAAAGCGCTGGCTGCCCGAGCCTGCGCCACCGCGGCCGTCGCTGACCCGGTAGGTGCCGGCGCTGTGCCAGGCCATGCGAATGAAGAGCCCGCCGTAGTGGCCGTAATCCGCCGGCCACCAGTCCTGCGAGTTGGTCATCAGCGCGTAGAGGTCGCGCTTCACGGCCTGCAGGTCGAGCTTCTTGAACTCCTCGGCATAGTTGAACTTCTCGCCCATCGGATTGCTCTGGGGCGAGTGCAGATGCAAGATGTTGACGTTGAGCTGATTCGGCCACCAGTCACGATTCGACGTGCCCTTGCGGGCCATCTCCTGCTGAGCACTGGTCATGGTCGGGGATTCGCTGACTTCACTCATCCTGTTGACTCCTTTTGTGTGTGTGATCGAGCGGTACTACCTGGGATTTTGACTGACTATTCTGCCGGCACTCGGGACACAGCCCGTAGAAATCGAGCCGGTGGCTGATGACCTGGTAACCCGTCAGATCGGCGACTTCCTGGGTCAGGTCATCCACGAGGCTCACCTGCGGGTCCATGATCTTGCGGCAGTGCACACAGATCAGATGCGGATGGGGCTCAGGCCGGCTGCCATCGTAACGATTGTCATCGTCACTGAAGCCCAGCTCCAGAACCTCGCCCAGTTCCTTCAGCAGGTGGAGGGTCTTGTAGACCGTCGCCAGGCTGGTCGTCGGGAACTGCGCCTTGATCTGCTCATACAGGTGAGCTGCACTAGGATGCCCGTCGCTCGAGGCGATGAGCCGCAGCAGCGCCACGCGTTGGGGCGTCAGGCGGCAATCGCTCCCCTTGAGCTTGGCCGCCAACTGCTGAAATCGAGCTTCGGAATCAGGCATCACTGAGCATCCAGTCGCAATCTATAGTCTATGGAGAACCATTATCCGGTCTGGATGATACCCGACGGGCGGGGATCTGTCAAATCGTTGCAGCGGGCATCTTCGAGTCCCCGGTGCGACCGTTGGAACGCAAAGACCGCCCGAAACACGGAGTTTCGAGCGGTCTTGCGCTGTACTTCCCCACTTGTACGGGCGAGGTTACCTCGCTCGTACGCCAGGGGTTTTGTCAGGGTTATCAGTACCCGTCTGCGCGGTAGTTGCACTCGCCGGTCTCGCAATCGCAGGCGGGAATCGCGGTGGATTCGTCGATCTGGGCGTAGGGATCGCCAATGCCATTCTCGTCGCTGTACTTGGCCGGATTCCGCACGCCGGGGACCGGCTGGGGGACGAAATTCCACTCGAATTCCGAGACTACGCCTCTCTGCTCGAGGACCTGATCCTTCGATACGGTGATTACCATGCAGTCGAAGGACCAGGTGATGCGGGCAGCCTTTTCCTTCGGTTTCGGATCCCGGCCCTGGACGACGTTGCAGTGCTGCGCCACGCTCTTCAGCGCACACGTGACCGTGTCGTCGGACACCGGGAAGTGGGTGGCGACGGTGAGCCGCGGCTTGGGCTCAATCCGGCTGAGAAGGTGCCCGAAGGCCCCTTGGGGCGTGTGGGAGCTGTTCTGAACCATCTGAATCTGCTGGACCGTGGGCGCAGGAACCAGGCTGGGGTCCGTCACGTGGATCACCTTCATCGCCCAGATCTCGGCCGGCACGATCATCTCGTGGATGAGCAGCAACTTCGGGGGGCTTTGGGAACGTCGTTCGCGACAACCGCATACGACAAATCCAGCTGCACAAGTGTCGTTTTTTCAGGGGACGATCTGAGTTCGGTCCGGAGGGGTTGTCGAGGAGGACCGGAGCGCTTTTTCCCTCAATCCGCTGGCTTCAGCCCCAGGCTGCCGGCGTAGGCCAGCACCTGCGCGCGGTTGTACAGGTGGAGCCGGTCCATGATCTTGGTCATCTGGTAACGCACGGTTCGCTCGCTCAACGAGAGCTGTTCAGCTACCTCCTCGTAGGTCAACCCCAGGGCAACCAGCCGCAGCACCTCAGCCTGGCGTTCGGTCAGCCCCGCGTGTTCGAGCTGTTTTTGGGCGGGCTGCCCGCCAGGGTCGGGATCTGCAGGCGGGGCCGCCGGCTCTGCGGCATGGCTGAGCCGGGCGAATTCGTCGAGCAGCTGGCTGGCCAATCCCGGTGAGAAGGGCGGGCTGCCCTGCTCGGCGTCCTGCAGTGCCTGGATGAAGGCCTCCCGGTCCATCGTCTTCAACAGATACCCGCAGGCCCCGCTCTTGACCGCTTCGAACAGATCCTGGCTTTCGGTCGAGGTGGTGAGCATGACGATCTTCATCTCGGGCTGCGTGGCCTTGATCTGCCGTGTGGCGGACAAGCCATCGCAGCGGGGCATCCGGACATCCATGAGTATCAGGTCCGGGCGCAACGCCTTGGCCAGCGCAATGGCTTCCAGCCCATCATTGGCAATCCCCACCACCTCGATGCCGCTCACGGACAGCAGATTGCTGATACCTTCAACCACCAGGCGGTGATCGTCCACCAGCAGTACTCTCATCATGACCTCCCGTTCTCGGCGAGCGTTTGGGTGAGCGTTTGGGTGAGCGTCTGGGTGAGCGTCTGCGGAACATGCCGCTGCGTTTCTCTCCTGACGAAGAAGCAGTCAATAACAAGAGTATACCACATGAGAGGGGCCCTACCGCTCATGTCTCTCACTGCGGCCGCCTGATCTCCAAGGGGGATTCGCGCTGCACAGGAGCGTTAGGGTGGACAGCCACGCGGAGTCATCCCATTCGTTCTCTGATAAAACGACACTTGCGCATCCGAAAGCGGCGCGGGCAATTGTCGCCAACGACGTTCCCAAAACCCCTGCAAAGTGCTACGGTAGTGAGCATGGGAAAGACACGGAGAGTCCTTGTCTGCGGCAGCAGCGTGGCATTGGCCGGGATCGAAACCAGCCTGAGCCTGGACCCGGACTGCCAGGTCCTCAGCCATGCGTTGCCCATCGAGCGGGAGGAGCTGAGGAAGCTCGATCCTCACGTCATCCTGTTCGATCTTGATGCAGTCTCGGCTGACTTTGTCTATACCATTTCCCGGGAGTTGCCCGGCCTGCTGTTCATCGGAATCGACCTGGAAACGAACCGCGCCGTGTTGTGGAGCGAGCGCCAGGCGGTAGGGATGTCCAGCCAGGATCTGGTGGACGTGATTCGTGGTTCCGGATCTCCACTGCCGGACACAGACGCAGATCGTTGGCAGCGTCGCTGGCGGCAGTAATCGACGAAAGGTGAGCCCGAAAATGAAACGTAAAACTTGGACCGGTCTCTTGCTTGTGTTGCTCCTGGCGACGGCCTGCGTGGCGCTGCCGTCCGCCGCGCCGGAGCCAACGCAACCGTCAGCCGCCATCGCCAACCCGGCGTCGCAGAACTGCCTGTCACAGGGTGGCACGCTGCAGATCGAGCAGCGCGGTGACGGCGGGGAGTATGGCGTGTGCTACTTCGAGGATAACCGGCAGTGTGAGGAGTGGGCGCTGCTGCGGGGCGAATGCCCGGTTGGCGGGGTCAAGGTGACGGGTTATCTGACCGAGGCCGCGCGCTTCTGCGCTATTTCGGGCGGGGAGTATGACCAGGATGGCGGCTGCACGTTCAAGAACGGCGTGAAGTGCGCCGCGGAGGCCTTCTATGCGGGCACTTGCAGCCCCAACGCCCCTTAAGGAACCTGGGGCCCCGGGCGCCGCGTGACCAAGAGAGGAGATTGAGACATGTCTGGCCTTCTGTGCAAGCCGTTCCTGCGGTTGTCTGCCGTTCTCGCGATCCTCGCGTCGCTCCTGGCAGCCGGCTGCGTGTCCCTGCCTGACGCCGGCCCCTCGGCGCCGCCCGCCAGCGCCGGCCCGGTGCCGCTCGAGGAAGTACTCTCCGCGCTCCAGCCGCCTGAATTCTGGCAGATCTTCTACGACCTGACGCAGATCCCGCGTCCTTCCGGGCACGTGGAGCAGGTGCGTGCCTTCCTCGTCGAGTTCGGCGAGGGCCTCGGCCTCGAAACGTCGGTGGACGAGGCCGGCAACGTGCTGATTCGCAGGCCGGCTGCTAAGGGCCTCGAGAACCGTAAAGGCGTGCTCCTGCAGTCCCACATGGACATGGTGGCCGAGAAGACCCCCGATGCCGTACACGAGTTCGTCACAGATCCCCTGGACGTGTACGTCGAGGACGGCTGGGTGAAGGCTAACGGGACGACACTCGGCGCGGATAACGGCGCGGGCATGGCGATCGCCATGGCGATCCTCCAGTCGAAGACGCTCAACGCCGGCCCCATCGAGGCCCTGTTCACGGTCGACGAGGAAACGACGATGTCGGGCGCCGGCGGCCTGAAGCCGGGCGAGCTGCAGAGCGAGATCTACATCAACCTTGACGCCGAGATCGAGGGGCAGTTCATCATCAGCAGCGCGGGTGGCGCTGCAGCCGGCGTGCAGGCGGCCTACCGCGAAGTTTCCCTGCCCGCCGAGATGGCCGCCTTCCGGTTCTCGGTGCAGGGTCTCGCGGGCGGCCACTCCGGGCTGGACATTCACCTGGGGCGCGGCCATGCCGGGAAGCTCATGGTGCGCTGGCTGCGGGAGGCCGCGGCGAGGTATGGGCTGCGCGTGGCGGAGATGGCGTCGGGCACCGCGGGCAACGCCATCCCCCGAGAGGCCACTGCGCTGGTCTGCGTGCCGCAGGCGCAGGCGGAGGCCTTCCTCAGGGGCATCACGGACTACGAGGCGACCCTCAAGGCGGAGCTCGCGGCCGTCGAGCCGGAGTTGAGCGTTGGCGCTGTTCCGGCCGGCCTGCCCGCCCTGGTGATGGACGAAGCGGACCAGCGGAGGCTGCTCGCCGCGCTCTATGCCACGCCCCAGGGGGTGATCCGCATGAGTGACGCCGCGCCCGGGCTGGTGGAAACATCCACCAACATGGGGATTGTGCGGGCGCAGGCCGGCACACTCGAGGTGACCAACTACATGCGCAGCTCGTTGGATTCTGCGCTGGACGATCTGGCCGGGCTGGTTGCCAGCGTATGGGAGTTGGCAGGCGTGCCGGTGGCGGTCAGCGGTCGCTATGTCGGCTGGGCGCCCAATCCCAACTCGCCGATCCTGGCCGTTATGCAGGAGGTATACGAGGAGGAGTTCGGCTTCCCGGCCGAAGTTGCCGGTGTCCATGCCGGAACGGAATGCGGAACGATCGTGGTCAAATACCCCCAGCTGGACGCGGTCGCAATCGGGCCGACGATCGAGGACGTCCATTCGCCCGACGAGAAGATGGAAGTGGCCAGTGTGCAGAAGGTCGTGGACCTTCTGGCGGCCACGCTGGAGCGCTCACCTGAGAAGTGAGCCCGCGAAGACAGCGGTGCGAACGACCTGACCC
>CAYLZG010000108.1:0-14975 GCA_964387985.1 uncultured Anaerolineales bacterium
ATGATGACGATGTAGGGCAGGATGGGTTCGCCGTGCGCCGCAAGCTTGTCGTTGTAGGCCTCGATGTTGCGCGCGCTGGCCTTGGCGAACAGCTTGTACCGGCGCTCCATCTCCTTGGTAGCCCACAGCAGCACCGGCACCGCGCGCTCGACATCGACGACGACGGGCGCGATCAGGTGCGGGATGCCATTGTAGACCGTCAGCTCGACGCGCTTCGGGTCGATCATCAGCAGGCGCAGCGTCTCGGGCGTGTGCGTCAGCAGGAGGGAAGTGATGATCGCGTTGATGCACACCGACTTGCCCGAGCCCGTGGCGCCCGCGACGAGCATGTGGGGCATCCGCGTCAGGTCCGCCACGGATGACTGGCCCGAAACATCGCGGCCCAGGCCGAACCGCAGCGTGCCCTTGGTGGCAGCCCACTCTTCCGACTCCATCACGCCGCGCAGCGACACCAGGGAGATCTGGACGTTGGGCACCTCGACGCCGACAAAGTCACGGCCGGGCACGGGCGCCTCGATGCGGATAGGGGACGCGGCAAGCGCCAGCGACAGGTCGTTGGAGAGCGCCTGGATCTGCGAGACGCGCACCTTGATGTGTTTTTCCTCGCCCTTGCGGTCCTTGCGCACGATCACGCCGGGGCGCAGGCCGAATTGGGTGACCGCCGGACCCTGGTTCACTTCCACCACGCTGACCGGCACGCCAAAGCCGGCGAGGGTCTGCTCGATGATCTGCACCCGGCGGCGCAGGTCCTCCTGCTGGATGTCGTTTTCGCTGACGTCGTCCAGGATGTCGCTCAGGACAGGCGTGCGCCAGGTCTGCCCGCCCCCGCCGATGATGCGCGGCTCTCGTTGGGCAGTGCCAGCTTGGGCGACCGGCGCAGGGGCTGCCCCGCGATTGGCCGGTTCAGGCGTCCCCTTGCCGTTGGATGGAACTGCCGGTGCGCCTTTATTTGCGGTCGCGCTCCGGCCGGCTTGCCCCTTGCCGTTGATCACGGGTTTGCTGACGCTCGTGGACTCCCACGGCGGCAGGACGGCGGCATCCTGATCCGGGAAGATCTTGCGCCACAGCCGGACGATGGGGTTGGGACTGGGCGGCTCGCCCAGGGGCAGGGGTGGGCTGATCCGTGCACCGGCAGGCCCCTTGGACAATCCGGGTTTCGGTGCGGAGGGGCGGCTGAGCGACCGGGCCCACATGTTTGCCAGCATGTGATTGATATCGGCAAGCGAACGGCCGGAGAGCGCCACCGCGGACAGGGCGAGAATGATGAGCAGCAGAACGGCAGCAACAACAGTGCCCAGGCCGCCGACCAGAGTGCCGCTCAGCAGCCATCCGGTGAGGCCGCCGCCCTGGCCGTCCTGGGCAGGCTGTCGCACGTCGGGCAGCCCGGCGATCAGGTGCGCAAACCCCTCGAATGCCAGGAACAGGCCCAGTGCACCGGCTATCCGCCAGGCCGACCAGCGCTCGCCCTCGGTGACGTCTCGCAGGGCGAGCCACACGCCGAAGCCGCCGATCAGGAGCGGCGTCAGCCACATGCCCACCCCGAAGACGCTTCGCAGGCCGTCGACCGCGGCTTGCGTCAGGTCGCCGCGGCTGGGCGAAAGCAGGCTGAGCAGGGTCAGGATCGCCAGCAGCACAAGGACGCTGCCGGCGATCTCGCCTTTCAGCAGTTGGCCCAGCGAAGGGCCGGAATTGGGCTTAGTACGCGTTCGTTTCTTAGTTGGCATAATAGCAGTGCAAATGTTCGTAATGAGGTGAGTATACCACTAATTCCTGTAACTGTCATTCTGAGGGGACTTGATTTGCAGAGTCAATGATGGCCGCGTAGCATCCCTGGGCCGCGATCAGCTCTGCCATCGCCACCCACTCGTCGGCGATGTGCGCTTCGGCCAGCGTGCCGGGCCCGAGGATAAAGGAAGGGATGCCGCGGCGTCCCGCGCTCTCCGAGGCGTTGGTGCCGCAGGGTGCGGCGAACGTCTCCGGGGGCAGGCCGGCGGAAGCCAGGGCCGCGAGGATGCGCAGGCGCCAGGGATCGTCCGGCGGGCAGCGCCAGGGCGGGAGAAAGTCAATGGCCTCGAGTTCCGCGCCGGTGTAGCACCGCTGGCGCAGCGTCTCGACGCTCACCGTGACCCCGGGCAGGCCGGATAACGCGACTTGCAGCCCGCCGACGAAGCTTTCGGGCGTCTCGCCGGGCAGCGTGCGCGCGATGAAGCGGGCGCTGCAGCCGGAGGGGACGAGGGACTGGTTTGGAAGCGGCTCGGATGCCAGCTCCACCAGCTCCAGGATGCCCGGTCCGAGCTCAGGGTCGGTGGCCCGTGGCAGGCCGCGCAGCCGGCCGATCGCATCGATCATCTTGATAGCGGCATTATCGCCCAGCTCCGGCCGTGAGGTGTGTGCGCTGCGGCCACTGGCGTACAGGCGGATCGTCGCGCGGCCCTTCTGCGCCACGCCCAGCCGCAGCCCCGTGGGCTCGCCCGTGATGACCACGTCCGCATGGATGTGATCCAGCACATGGCCCAGCGCGACCCCGGTCAGGTTCTCTTCGCAGACGGTGGCTGCAACAACGACATCTCCGCACAACCGCTCTGCGCTGCCTGCCGCGCACAGCATGGCCGCGAGCGATCCCTTCGTGTCGGCGGCACCTCGCCCGTACAGCCGCGTGCCGGCAATCTCCGCGCCATAGGGATCGTGCTCCCAGGGCTCGGGCCCCGGGTCCACCACATCCATGTGGCCGTCGAAGAGGATCGTGGGACCCGGGCGGGCGCCACACCGGATGCCTATGACATTGCCCCAGGCGTCGACCTCCACGCGATCGAAGCCCGCGGCATGCATGAAGTCCGCCACGCGAGCTGCCACCGCGGCCTCACTTCCGGAGGCGCTTGGGATGCGGATCAGGGTGCGGGCCAGTTCTACGACGTCCAGGCCGGTGGTGCGCGCCATGCGCTACTGCAGGTTCTTCATGCGAGGATCCAGCACATCGCGCAGGCCGTCACCCAGCATGTTGAAGCCCAACACGGTGAGGGAGATGGCGATGCCGGGAAACAGAACGGTGTGTGGCGCGCTCTCCATGAACTTGCGTCCATCGTTGAGCATGGTTCCCCAGCTTGCGGCCGGCGGCGGGACGCCCAGGCCCAGGAAGCTGAGCGAGGCCTCGACGACGATCGCAGTGGCGAAGTAGGTGGTGGTGACGACGATGAGGGGGGCGAGGATGTTAGGCAGGATGTGACGGGCCATGATGGTCACATGGCGCTGTCCGACGCAGTGCGCGGCTTCAATGTATTCCTTCTCCCGCTCGGCCAGCACCGACGCACGCACCGTGCGCGCGAAGATAGGGATGCGCACGATGGCAATCGCGGTCATTACGGTCAGGAGGCCCGGCTTGAAGACCGCCACCAGGACGAGCGCGAGGAGGATGGCTGGAAACGCATAGATCGCGTCCATCATGGCCATGATGATCGTATCGGTGCGGCCGCCAACGTAGCCGGCAACCGCACCGAGGATCAGGCCGACCAGCGTGCCCAACGCCACCGACACCACGCCCACCTGCAAGGAGATGCGTGCGCCGTAAAGCACGCGCGTGAAGATATCGCGGCCGAGGTGATCCGCGCCCATGATGTGTGTAGCGCTCGGCGGCTGGAGGCGGTCGGCCAGATTGAGAGCCACCGGATCGTATGGGGCCAGCGTGGGGCCGAAGATAGCTGCCAGCACGACCAGCGCCGAGATAACCATCCCGATACGCGCCAGGGTGTTGCGCCAAAGCCGCGCGGCGAGGCTCCGGCCCTTCTTGGGGGTCCGGATGGTCTCGATAGGCGCGGCGATGGCAGTCATAGCATCAATCCCGCTGTGGAGACGTTGCATGCAACGTCTCCACACGCATCCTTGCACTACTTATCCAGCCAGGTGACGTTCAGTCCGTCCGATGCATCCATCATCATCAGCGCGGGCGAGGTGCCCGGCTGATAGCCCTTGACGGTGTTGAGCCACGCCTCGTTCCAGGGCAGGCCCAGCACGTAGATGGTTGCCGCGTCGTCCTGCACCAGTTGCACGGCCTGCTTGTAGATCTCCTGGCGCTTGGCAACATCGACCTCAGCCTTGCCCGACGCGAGCAGCTCGTTCATCTTCTCCGAGTCATAGCCGCCGACAAGCCAGTTGCCGCCGCTCGCCTTGGTCAGGTAGCCGTACGGGCGATCGGGATCGAAGATGCCGGTCATGGTGCCCAGGAGCAGGTCGTAGTCGTAGGCCTGGCCCTTGCTGTTCCAGGCGGCTGAATCGACCACGTCAAATTCGACCGCAAAGCCGATCTGTCCGAGCATGGCCTGGATGACCTCGCCCTTGTCCTTCTGGTTGGCCATCAGCAGGAATTTGACGGGCGTGCCCTCGGGCAGGCCGCTGGCCTTGAAGTACTCTTTGGCCTTTGCCAGGTCCATGTTGACCATGGGCACGTCGAGTCGCCATACGTTATCGGGCGTGAAGGGCTGGTTGTGCACCTGGCCCAGGCCGAAGAAGATGGCCTCGTTATACTGTTCCCGATCGAAGGCCGCCTGCAACGCAAGACGGGCGTCCTTGTTGCTGAACGGGGCGCGTGTATGGTTCATCACCAGGCGTTCGCCCGAGTTGATGTAGTAGACCTGGACGGTGAAGTTCGGATCGGGCGCATCCACCAGCTTCTTCACGTCTGCGATGGGCAGCTCTTCAGCCATGTCGATCTCGCCGGTGCGCAGCGCGTTCAGGCGCACCACCGGATCCGTGATGACCTTGAGCACCACGCCATCGAGCAGAGGCTCGTTTGGCTTCCAGTAGTTCGGGTTCTTCTTGAGGGTGTACGACTCGCCTGGCTTGGATTCATCCATCATGAAGGGGCCGGTGCCGATGATCTTGGCGACCTTGCCCTCTGCATCGTAGCTGTCCCGGTGAATGATGGCCGTGCGATTCAGAAGCGCCAGGTACGAGGGGAACGGGCCCATGCCGCTCTCGATGGTGAACTTGATCGTCGCCGCGTCCACCACCTCCGATTGGAGCTTGATGCCCGCATAGGTGCTGCGCATGGCTGCACCGGCATTCTCGTCCAGGATGCGGTCGAAAATCCACTTGACGTCATCGGCGGTTAGCTCGGCGCCATTGTGGAACTTGACGCCGGGGCGCAGCTTGAACGTCCACGTCTTGCCATCGGCCGACGTCTCCCAGCTCTCTGCAAGGACGCCCGCGAACTGGCCCGTGCGGTCCGGCGCAACGAGCTGCTGCGCCACCAGGATATTCAGGCGGATATCGCCGTACTGGATGGCCTTGAGCGGGTCCATCGAGGTCACGTCTTCCTTCATGGCGAAGGTCAGCGTGCCGCCGGCCTTGGGCTGTCCGGCAGCGGGTTCAGGTGCTGCGGGTGCCTGCGTGGGTTCCGGTTGCGCCGGCGCCGCCGCAGGTGCGGTCGTAGGGGCGGGCTGTGCCGGTTGGGGTGGGGCTGCGGTGCACGCGCCCACAACCGTGGCCAGGGCTGCCAGCACGGCGAACAGGATGAACAACTTCGATCGTCTCACGGGATCCTCCTTCATCTGATTTGATTCTTCACATGTCCGGCTCAACTGAACCGGATCCGCGGATCGAGCACGGTGTAGATTACATCGACCAACAGGTTGACTGCGACGACAAGTACGGCGATCACGAGCACGACGCCTTGAACCACCGGGTAGTCCCGGGCGAAGATGCTGTCCACGACCAGCAGACCCACGCCCGGCCAGGCAAACACCGTCTCCACCACGACGGTGCCGCCGATGAGAAAGCCGAGTTGCAGGCCGACCATCGTGACAGTGGGGATGAGCGCGTTGCGCAGCGCATGGGTGAGCAGCACGGCGCGCTCCCGCAGGCCCTTCCCGCGGGCCGTACGCACGTAATCCTTCCCAAGTTCCTCCAACAGGCTGGAACGAGCCAGGCGGGTTGTTGTTCCTGCCAGCGACCAGCCCAGCGTGATGGCCGGCAGGATCAGGTGGCGAAGAAAGCGCAGGAAGTCCTCTGCAGGCGAAACATAGCCGATGGACGGCAGCCAGCGCAGCCACACGGCGAAGACGAGTACCAGGAGAATGCCGGACCAGAACGCAGGCAGCGAGATGCCGACGATCGCGAAGACCATGGCGGTGACGTCGGCCCATGAATTGCGGCGGACGGCCGCGACGATGCCGAGCGGAATCGCGATCAGCAGGGAAAGAATGAGTGCCGCAAACGAGAGGAAGAGAGTGGCCGGGAGTCGCTGGCCGATGAGCTGAAGAACGGGAATGCCGGCGCGGTATGAGTTGCCGAGGTCTCCGCGCAGCGCCCGCCACAGCCATCTGCCATACTGAACCACGACAGGTTGGTCGAGCCCGAGTTCCTGGCTCAGAGCAGCACGCCGAATCTCATCCATCCCTTCGCTGCCATACATGACATCGATGGGATCTCCCGGAACCATCCGGATCAATCCGAAGACGATCACGGACATCAGAAGGAGGATGGGCAGGAGTGTGAGGGCTCGGCGAGCCAGATAGGCGAACATGGCAGTGCCTCTCGCGCCGCAGGGCGGCGATATAGCTGGCCAGTCGTCGACTTTACAGCGAGATTATAGCGCCTCTGTGAGCCAATACGCAAGGACCGCTGACAGGCAAACGCATGGGCTATGCGCTCACCCTGATGACCGGATATGGCAGCGCCAGCTCGGCCAGGCGGCCGGGACCCAGATCCAATGCGGCATCGTGGACGCCGCGCGCGGCCGTGGCGAGCTCAAGCACGTGGACGCCCTGGCACACCGCAGGCAGGCCCTGCAATCGCGCAAGGCCGCGGCGAAACACCTTGATCGCGCCGGCATAATTGTTGTTCTTCAGGTGGTGGAGTGCCACGCCCACCTGGAGGATGCCCTGGTAGAGGTCGCGAATTTCGCGCGTCTCGGCCCGCCACAGCGCCTCCAGTGTCTCGTGGCATTCCCAGTATTCGCCCCAGTTGAATTGTCCGATCCCGTGTAGCAGCGCCGCCTGGGGCGGCTCATCCCATCCCGGTATCAGGCGCGGCGGCGGGTTCAGCCTTTCCGCAGCGGGCAGGGTCATCCACCTGTCTTCCGGCGAATACGGTACGCGCACATGAGATCTCCCCCCAGTATGTGGTGCTCGCGCGTGACCTCGGCATCAGGCAGCACGGCTTTGAGGAAGGTGAGTTCGGACCCGCACGCCGCGCGGAATTCCTCCGCAACATTCTGCACCGCGCAGTTGTGTTCTCTTAAGAAGAAGGTGTTCGCGTCGACCTGTTCCCAGTCGGCCAGGTATCCTTCATCGTGCAGGATCTCCGCAAGGCCCGCCACGCGCTCGGCCAGCTCCTTGCCGTCCAGCCGGGCCTGCGCCTGGCGGATGCGGCGCTGTGCGCGCTGGTCGAAAAGCTGAATCACCTGTTGGCCGTCCTGGGCTGCCAGATAGCCCAGCAGCTCGTTGGCCAGCGTCGCGTAGTTCTTCGGGAAGAGGTTCTCCGCCTCGTCGCTGAGCTGGTAAACGTACGATGGCCGGCCCTTGCCGCGTTGAACCAGCTGGTAGCGTACCAGCCGGTCGCGTTCGAGCATGGTCAGGTGGCGGCGCACGCCCATGCTCGTGATTTCCAGCATCTCGGCCAACTCTGAGGCGGTCAGTCCGCCATGTTGTTTGAGCGCCAGAATGATCTTCCGGCGCGTAGGCTGGAGCTGATCACCTACAGCCCGGTTCAGCTCGTTTTCGGCCATGGTCATCTCCAAGGGAACCTTAACTGGTTTCCATCGTACCAGACATGGGCCTTAAACGCAACTTGTGCGCCTTTATAAGCGATATTGTTGACAATAAATGGTTTGACGGACAGCCCTTCGCAGGGTACACTTAGAGGCCCATCGGCTATCGTTTCACAGTCTAAGGACGGCGCATGAGCACCAGCAACGGCGATAAGAACGGCGAGATTATCGCCCTGATTCCAGCCTACAATGAGGCCCGCTTCATCGGAGATGTGGTAGGGAGGACGTTGAAACACATCCCCGTAGTGGTCATAGATGATGGTTCTTCCGACGGTACGGGCGCAGCCGCCGCACTCGCAGGCGCGAAGGTTCTTGCACATGTCAGGAATCAGGGCAAGGGCAAGGCGCTGCTTACCGGGTTCGACTACGCCATCAATCGGGGCGTCGATGCGGCGATCACCCTCGACGCTGACGGCCAGCACGACCCGGACGAGATCCCTCTCTTCATCGAGGCGTTCCGGGCAGGCAAGGGCGACATCATCATCGGGCAGCGGCAGTACAGCCAGATGCCTACCAAGAGTCGCTTCGGCAACCGGTTCGGCTCGTTCCTGCTGAGATTCGCCATGGGACGGCCGATTCCCGACAATCAGAGCGGGTACCGGCTGTTCAGCCAGGCTGCGATGGAGCAGGTCCGGCCGACAAGCACGCGCTTCGAGGCAGAGGTGGAGATGCTGCTGCGCGCTGATTTCGCAGGCCTGGCGGTAGGGTGGGTCCCGATCAAGACGATCTACAACGAGAAGAAGAGCCATTTCCGGCCCGTGCAGGACGGCGCACTGTTCCTCAAGATGGCTTGGCGGATCTGGCGCGCGCGGCTGCGAGGCAGCTTCGACTCATGACGAGGCTGATCGGAATCCTCATCCTGACCGCGGGCGTGATCGCGCCGATGGCATTGGCCGGCTGGTTGGCGTTCCGCCTTAACCGGAAGCCGCCACTGGCATCGCGACGGGTGGGATTGATCCTCTCGCTCAACGGCGTCCTGCCCGTCGGCCTGGTGCTGTTGGGTCTGGGGCTGATGTCTCCGGTGTTCTGGAGCCGGACGTGGGTGCCTGCGGCCGCATACGTTTCACTGGGCGCGGCCGGGTTGATCTTCCTGATGTTGGTCTTTGCCCGGCGTTAGACGTCCGGCGATGGCCAGGTGGACGGCGCCAGGGCGAGCGAATCGTCCCGGTGGGGAAGCGGAGCTCCTGATGGGTGAAGAATTGGTGAGTTGCGTGTTTGAGGTAACAGGCTGGGGATGGATCGGCCTGGTCGCATCCGAGCGCGGAGTGCGCGGTCTCATTCTGCCCCGCAAGACGCAGGAAGAGGCCCTGGCCGAGCTGCGCGAACACTACCCCCAGACACCCCTGGTCGGGCACCATCCTTTGCTGGATGAGGTGCAGCGCCAGGTGACGGCCTACCTTGAGGGAGAACTGCGCGAGTTCACCGTGCCCGTCGATCTGCGCGGCCACACGCCGTTTGCCCTTTCGGTCTGGTCCGTTTCGACGCAGATCGGGTACGGGGAAACGCGCGCATACCGCTGGATCGCGGAGCAGATCGGCGGCGGCGGAGCGGGCATCTACCAGGCTGTCGGCTCCGCGCTGGGCGCCAACCCCGTACCGCTTATCATCCCCTGCCACCGGGTCGTCGGATCGGACGGATCCCTTCACGGCTACGCGGGCGGCCTCGACATGAAGGGGCGGCTGCTGGCGCTGGAGAGTGGGCAGGGATTCCTGGCGTTGTGATATGCGGATCGCAGTCCTCGGCGATATCCACGGCAATCTCTACGGGCTTCAGGCTGTGCTCGCGGCCTTGCGCGGCGAGCGACCGGACGCGCTGATCGTCTCGGGCGACCTGATCTATAAGTTCCCCTGGAGCGCCGAGGTTGTCGATCTGCTGGCCGCACTTCCCTGCCAATGTATCTTGGGCAACGCCGAGCTTTACGTGCTGCTGTGGGACACCGAGCTGTGGCCGGCGCACTGGCAGGAGCCCCTGATGACTGAGTTGGTGCAGTGGGAGCGCGAGCGGCTGGGTGCAGCGCGGCTGCGGTGGCTGGCGGGCCTGCCTGAGTACGTCGCATTGAGCGCTGGCCGGGTGGAGGACGTGATGATCGTCCATGGGGTGCCCGGCAACCCATTCTTGCCTTTTCTAGCGCGGCCCGGCGACGACCGGCCCCCATGGGTCCAGACCGGCGAGCGCGTGCGGCAGCTGCTCGGCAGCACGGATGCCGATATCGTCGTGTGCGGGCACACGCACTCGGTGATGCAGCGCCGGGTCCGGCGGATCGACGGCGGCGAGACGCTGATCGTCAGCCCGGGCACGGTGAGCTACGGCCGGGGCCGTGAGAAGGAAATTGGCCGCGCGGACTACGTGTTGCTCGACTGGGGCCAGGCTTCAGGGTGGCAGGTCACCCTTCGTTCGGTCCGGTACGATGTTCGACCCGTTCACCAGGGCCTGCTCGAGCTGCTCGGCGATTTTCCCGTGGCCGGGGCTATCGCCAACCGGATGCGCCCGCCCGGCGCCCAACCTGTCTCCGATCGGGAGCCCAACTTCGTCCGCTGGCGCTGGGGCGATGCACCCGACTGGTGGGATCATCGCGATGATCTGCCGGCATGGCGGAGCCTGCGCGGGGAACCTGACCTGCAAAGATGAACCGGTATCTCTTCGTTGACTTCATCGCATAACTGGAGGAAGACTCATGAGTGACTTACGGATCGTAGCCGAACTGATGGCTGTGGCCGCGCGGACTGCGCCCAAGACGAAGGGCGAGGACTGCCTGGTTATCAAGATCGTCGAGGGCGCGGAGCTGCAGACCCTGGCCCAGGAGATGCTCCTCTTTGGCCAGCGCACCGGCAAGAAGAACTTCGACCGGGACGGCAAGAACGTCGGGGCCTCGGATGCGGTGCTCCTGGTGGGCATCAAGGATGGGCCGGTGGCCGGCCTGAACTGCGGTGCATGCGGCGTCGAGATCTGCGAGCTGCTGCCCATCAATTCGGTTGAGGGTGAATTCAAGGGGCCCAACTGCGCGTACCGGCTGCTGGATATGGGCATCGCGCTCGGTTCGGCAGCGAAGATGGCCGGGCTGCTGAACGCGGACAGCCGGATCATGTACCGTGCTGGTGCAGTGGCGCGTGCGATCGGCCTGATCGATGCGGATTTTGTGATGGGAATCCCAATCTCGGCCACCGGAAAGAGTATCTATTTCGACCGGTAAGCCGTTTGTTGCTTATGCAAAGTCTGTGCTAAAATGCGCGCCGCAACCAATTCACGCGATCGCCGCCGTCACGGGCCGCAGGGGAGACCTCGCCATATGGATGCCAACATCCAGGAATTCCTCAATCATCTTGAAGCAGAGAAGGGCAGCTCAGACAATACGGTTGCCGCCTATCGGAATGACCTGACGCAGTTCTATGATTTTGTTACGGCGGGTGGACGTCTTCACGACGGCGCCTGGGAAGAACTCAGCCGCGACGATCTCATCAATTACATCCTGTGGCTGAAGGAGCGCGAATACGCTTCTGCCACCGTGGCGCGTAAGGTGGCAGCCATGAAGTCGTTCTGCGGCTTCCTGGTGCGTTCGGGCGCGATCGAAGACAATCCGGCGGAGGAGTTGGACTCACCGAAGGTCAAGAAGCAACTACCGACGACGCTGACGCCAGACGAGGTGGAGAAACTCCTGGCCCTGCCCGCGCAGGGGGGAAACACGCCCAAGGCGCTGCGCGACACCGCGCTGTTGGAGGTGCTCTACGCCACCGGCATGCGCGTGAGTGAGGTGGCCGGGCTGGCGCTGGATGACCTGGATCTCGACGGAGGCACGGTGCGCTGCGTGGGCAAGGGCGACAAGGAGCGGGTGATGCCCCTCTATGCGGAAGCCTGCCGTGCAGTCGGCCAATACGTGGAAAAGGGGCGGCCCGCGCTGGCGGGGCATGGTGAAGATGATAGCACTCTGTTCCTCAACCCGCGGGGCGAGAAGCTGACGCGGCAGGGGCTGTGGCTGATCATCAAAGCGTATGCACGGCAGCTTGGCCTGGAAGATCGCGTGACTCCCCACACCCTGCGCCATTCTTTCGCGACGCACATGCTGAACGGCGGCGCCGGGCTGCGCGAAGTGCAAAAATTGCTGGGCCACGCCAATATCTCCACCACCCAGGTCTACACCCACGTCACGCGCGAGCGTCTGCGCGAAGTTTATGACGGTGCGCACCCGCGCGCATGACGAACCAGGTTTTCAGCAGGAGCCTGATCTGAGTCTGGCGAATGGGGGATTTATGGACCACGAAGTCTTCACGCGTGAGGAATACCTGCAGATTGCCGATTTCCTGCGAACACAGACAGCGCACAGGCCCGCGGTCGGGCTGATCCTCGGTTCGGGGCTGAGCGCGCTCGCTGACGAGATAATTGACGCGGATCGCATCGAGTATGCCGATATCCCCGGCTTTGCAGTGTCCACCGTACAAGGGCATTCGGGCCGGCTGGTCTTCGGGAACCTTGCAGGGCGGGAAGTAGTCATGATGCAAGGACGCGTGCACGCCTACGAGGGGCTTCCGATGGCGCGCGTCACGCTACCTGTACGCGTCATGGCTCTGCTGGGAGTGCGCACCCTCGTCGTCACGAACGCTGCGGGTGGGGTGAATCCGGCGTTCAAGGCGGGCGACCTGATGCTCATCACCGACCATCTTGGCCTGATGACTATGGTCGGCGGAAACCCGCTGTGGGGACCGAACGACGACTCGCTGGGACCGCGCTTCCTGGCCATGAACAATGCGTACGACCGTGATCTGCGCAAGCTGGCGCTGGCCGTCGCGGCTGAGCGCGGTATTGCCCTGCAGCAGGGCGTGTATGCTGGCTTGGGCGGCCCGACGTTCGAGACGCCTGCGGAGATTCGTTTCCTGCGCATGATCGGCGCGGACGCGTGTGGCATGTCGACCGTGCCTGAGGTCATCGTGGCGCGGCATATGGGGTTGAAGGTGTTGGGCATCAGCGGGATCAGCAACGCGACGATTGCCGACGCTGATTCCGAAGAAGAGGCCAATCACGAAGAGGTCCTTGCTGCCGGTCGGGAGATAGCCCCTAAGCTGATGGCCCTGATCCGCGGGGTATTGGAGAGGTTGCCGGATTAACGGCAGACATGGCCGTTGTCATTGATTTGATACGGGAGTTTTCTCCCTGGATTTACGGCGCGTGCGCGGTCGCCGCGTTATGGTATTTGCGCGTGGTGATTCTGGCGCGCAACGAGCGGCGGTACGCTGTCTTTGCGCTGGAGCGCGAGCAGGCATTCAACCGGGTGTACGGCGCATGGGGCGCGGCGATCACCATCGCCGTCATCATGGGTGCGGTCTATCTGCTCAGCACGGTCGTGTTCAATGCCGTGGAGCCGCAGCTGACCGCGGATCAATCGACGCCCACGCCCGTCGTCGTGGTGGCCAATGCCGGCACGCCCACGACGACGCCTACGCTGCCCGTGCCTGATGTCACGCCAACCTTCACACCTACCAGGCGTCCCTTGCCGACAGCCCGGCCTTCTCCTACGCCAGGCACGGCCGCGCCCACCGAATCGCCCATACGGAGGCCCCAGTGCCCCACGGCCGATGCTGTGATCACGCAGCCGGGAATCGGGCAGGTCTTCTCCGGGCCGGTGGCAATCAGCGGTACCGCGACGCACGGTGATTTCGAGTACTACAAGCTGGAATACGGCGTTGGCGCGGACCCTGCGGTCTGGTCTTACTTTGACGGGGGCGAGGCGCCCGTAGTGAACGGCCGGTTGGGTACGCTCAACACCCTGCCGCCGGGAACCTACAGCATCCGAGTCGTCGTGGTGGACTCCAGCGGAAACTTCCCGCCGCCGTGCCAGACGACGATCGAATTCCGATAAAGACAGGCTGATGACACCTGATTCGAACCTGACTGAAACGGCCCGCCGCCTGGCGGGTCGTGCGCGTGATGCCTGGTCCCGCTTGACCGCACCGGTTGCGGCATGGCGCGAGCAGGCGGAAAGCGGCCGCGAGGAAGTCCACGTGGCCGAACTCCGGGCTGCAGAACCGGTGCGCCGCTGGCGTGCTGCGGAGGCGCTGCGCCGCAATCCCCTGCTCAGTCCGGAGGCAGTTGCCGCCCTGGTCCGGGCATTGGCGGATGGAGAGGAATTCGTTCGCTGGCAGGCTGCAGAGGCGCTGGCCGCCCAGGAGTCGGGGCGGGTATTTGCGGCGCTGGAGGGCGCGCTGGCAGATGCCGATCCCCTCCGCCGCGGGGGCGCGGCCGTCGCATTGGGCAAGCTGGGCGGGGAGTCCGCGGTGCTGGTGTTGAAGGGTCGAATCGATGACACCGCGCCCGCGGTGCGCAGCGCCATTGCTGGCGCGCTCGGCCAGATCGCCGACCCGACGACAGCCGAGACGCTGCTTCCTTTGTTGGAGGACCCGGATCCCGGCGTGGTGCGCGCGGCCGCCCGTGCCCTGGGGCAGATCGGCAATACGATTGCGGCATGCCCGATGGCTGCCCTCCTGGTTCAAGAAGGCCAGGATCTGCTGGTGCGCCGCGCGCTGGCGGCAGGGCTCGCGCACATCCCCCATCCCGATGCCCAGGCGTCGCTGCTGCAGGCGCTCGGCGATGACGATCCACAGGTGCGCGCCTACGCGGCTAAGGCACTGGGCCAGGTGGGCAACGAGGAGTCGCATGCCGCACTGCAGGCATTACTGGCGGACAAGAGCCGGCTGATCCGTGGGACGGTGAGTGATCGCGCGAAGCGTGCACTCGAGCTGCTGGAGCGCCGCGGGCGCCGGCAGAGCACGCCGTGAACGTTGGGTTGTTACACAAGTATGGAGCCAACATGACCGCAATATTGCATTCCCCGACATTGTCTGTTGTTGCGCCGGTTTTTAATGAGGAAGCGATACTGCATGAGCTGTACCGCAGGCTGACCGCGGTGCTCGACGGCGCAGGGCTTGACTGGGAGTTGGTGCTGGTCAACGACGGAAGCCGGGACCGGTCTTTGGAGATCATGCGCGAATTGCACGCGGCCGACGCGCGGGTCAAGGTGGTCAATTTCGCGCGAAATTTTGGGCACCAGGTGGCCATTACCGCAGGGACGGATTATGCCCAGGGTCAGGCGGTGGTGATCATCGACGCGGACCTGCAGGATCCCCCCGAGGTGATCCTCGACCTGCTGGCCAAGTGGCGCGAAGGATACGAGGTGGTGTACGCGGTTCGCTCCGAGCGCAAGGGCGAGACCTGGTTCAAGGAGTTC
>CAYLZG010000109.1:0-14906 GCA_964387985.1 uncultured Anaerolineales bacterium
CCTCGGACGCGGCAAATGCCGTGCAGCGCGTGCTCAGGAACGGCCCGATGCCCAACGGGCAGCGGGCGCTGTTGCGGGCGTTGTACGAAGCCGGCCAGGCGGGCCTCACCGGGCCCGAACTGGCGGCACAATTGGATCGGGACGAGCAGCAGCTCGGCCGGCTGCTGGCGCGCCTGGGGCGCCGCGTGCGCCGGACGCCGGGCGCAGCCATCCTGCAGCGGCCGGGCATCACGCTGATGCTCGACATCACGCCCGCGGAAGGCCAGTGGCGCTACAAGCTGCGCGGCGCAGTGCGCCAGGCGCTGGACGCCCAGAAGCCGGAACAGCAGTAATTCATGAGTGAGGCAGCGGCCGCCGGTGACTGGCTGGCGGCCGCTGGAACAGAACGGAGGACCGGTGCAGATTTCAAAACTAACGTTTGTAGGGACCGTCGAGGAATTCGCCGCGGTCGCCCATCTCTTCGAAGAGGCATCCCACACCGGCGGCCGGCCCCACCGGCAGCAGCGCGATGCGCGGCAGCCTCCTGCATCCGTCCCCGAATTGATCCGCAAGGTCCTGATGCGCATGCCGGTTCCGCCGGCCCAGCAGGCACTCTACCGGGCGCTGTACCGCGCGGGTGAGGCCGGGCTGGGAGCGTCCGAGCTGGCGGCCGCCATCCACAGGACGGAGCCGGAGTTGGCCGGGGTGCTAGGCGCGCTGGGCCGGCGAATCAACAGGACTTCCGGCATGGATGCGGAGAATTCGCCCGGCGTCGAGCTGATGTTCGAGGTGAAGCAGGAAGGCGGCCAGTGGCACTATCGCATGCGCGATGAGCTGCGCGGGGTGCTGGAGGAATACCGGCCTTCCTGGTTGTGAGCTGCAGGTTCTATGCTGCCAGCCACTTCCGGTACACGCGATACCGCTTATAGATGTGGCATCCCAGGTGCGCGGCCAGCTCCGGCGTGCGCGGGTTATCGTCCGAGGTCAGCGAGAGATCGGCCCAGCGATACCCGCGTGAGGTCGCGCGCCGCGCCATCTCGTCGAAGAGCAGCACGGCCACCCCCGTATCCCAGTGTTCTGGCAGAACCAGCACGCTCTTGATCGCGATGCACGCACGCGGCCGGCGCATGTGCCACAGGAGCGCCGCGTACTGCCACGGGTAGCGCAGCCCGCCGGCATGGATGAATGCCTCGTTGAGGTTCGGGATGCCAGGGAACCAGCCCACCGCCTCGCCACCGGCAGTCTCGGCAAACAGGATGAGCTCCGGGTCCGCGATCTCCTTGAACGCGGCCAGCAGCGCGTCGAGGGCCGCCCGCTGCCACGGAACGAAGCCGGGCAGGTGGGCCAGGCACCGGTTCAGCATCACCAGGATCCGGCCGGCCTCCTCGTCCCAGTGCGCCAGGTCGGCCCCGCGCACCCGGTAGCGGCCGCGGCTGCGCACCCGCTCGGCCAGCCGGGCCAACCGCTGCATGGGCGGCGCGGCCAGGTCCAGGTCGATCGCGAACGCCAGGTTATCGCCCCGCGCGGGCTCGAAGCCGTACGCCTCGAAGAAGCCCCGGTAATACGCCGGCGTGTGTCCGCACAGGATGGCGGGAGGCCGGTCGCGGCCCTCGATCAGCACGCCGTACGCATCCTCGTAGTCCAGGTTGAACGGGCCCAGCAGCGCATCCAGCCCGCGGCCGCGCGCCCAGCCCGCAGCGTGATCGAACAACGCCCGCGCGACCGCCTCGTCCTCGACGCACTCGAAAAAGCCGATGACCGCATCCTTCCACGGATGCGCCGCATGGCTGGCCCGGTCCTCCGCGCAGCAGATCGTGCCTACCGGCTCGCCTCCCCGCCAGGCAATGAAGAACTCCGCGTCGCCCTGCTCGAACCAGGCCCCGCGCCGCGGGTCGATTACCTTCTCCCGCTCGGGCAGCAGCGGCGGCACCCACAGGGGATCCCCGCGATAGATCCGCCACGGGAACGTGAGAAACGTCCGCCGCTCCCGCGCGTTCGCCACCCGGCGGATGACAATCTCGCTCATATACCTGCGCCTCTGCGCCTTCGCGCCCCTGCGGTGAATCTCACCGGCCAGACCGCCGGGCCTCCAGCTCGGCCGCGATCTGCGCATATCCCTCGCGGCCCAGGGGATAGGCTAAGGCGAAGAGGATCCCCGCGCAGAGCAGAACCGCAGGGATGGGACCTGCGACGATGCGGATGCCCAGGAGCGCGGCGTCCGGCTGGACCGCGTTGGCCGCGTCGTAGCCGGTGAACTTGAGCACCAGCAGCGCCATGGGCACAGCGACCGAGCTGGCGATCTTCTGAGCCAGGGTGACCAGGCTGTAGAACATCCCTTCGTGACGCTCGCCGGTCTGGTACTCATCCCATTCGATCGCGTCGGGGATGATCGACCAGGGCAGGACGTGCGCGGCCGAGACGCCGATGCCGGCCAGCACGCACAGGGCCACCACGATGGGCAGCGTCGTGCCCGCGCCCACGCTGGCCAGGACGATCTGCACGATGGCCCAGAAGGAGATGCCCGCGATGTAGGCCAGTCGCTTGTTCAGCCGCCGCGAGGCCCACTGCCACAGCGGCAGCGCGCAGATGGCTACGACGAAGATGGTCCCCATGATCAGGTCGCTCTGCGCCTCGCGGCGCAGCACATACTTGATGAAGAAGAGCAGGATCGTCTGCAGGATGTCCATCGCCATCCACGTGAACAGGTAGATGCCCGCGCCGAAGAGAAACGGCCGGTTGCCCAACGCTGCGCGGAACGAAGCCTTCAGGCCCGGCTGCGCCTGCTGCATGAGCTCGGGCCGCTCGCGCGCGGTGAAGAAGACCAGCAGCAGCGGGAGCGCGGAGGCCAGGCCGAACGCGACCGCCATCAGCAGCACCCGGCCCGCGTTCTCCGGCCTGAAGCTGCCGACGATCATCAATGGGACGGTGAACGCGACCAGGCTGCCCGCGATCGAGAAGAACATGCGCGTGGCCGTGAGGCTGGTGCGCTCGTCGTAGTCGGGGGTGAGCTCGGGCGTCAGCGCAAAGTAGGGCATGTAGACGAAGGTGGCCGCAATGTCGAAGAGCAGATAGGCGATGGCATAGTAGACGGCCAGCGCCACGTCGCCCTGCAGCGGGGGGCGCCACCACAGCAGCATGAACGCCAGCGCAAAGGGCAGGCTGCCGAAGAGCAGGAACGGCCGGCGCCGGCCCCAGCGCGTGCGGGTGCGATCCGAAATGTAGCCGATCAGGGGATCGTTAAGATAATCCGAGGAGCGACCGATGAAGATGGCGGCGGCGGCCACTGCCGGATCCACGCGCACCACATCGGTGAGGAAGATGGCGAAGTACGCGCTGACGATGGTCAGGGTCAGGCTGAACCCGGTGTCGCCGGAGCCATAGATCCAGCGCTGCGAGCGCGAGAGTCGTTGCATGGCGCGCCTCAGGACGGAAATCGGTGCGGAGCCAGAAGGTGCGCGGGATATGGTAAGGCACAAGGCGCGATCGTACAACTTGGGGCATCCGCACCTCCTACTCCACCTGGTAGGGCACGTCAGTGATGATGATGCCAGGCTTGAACAGCAGCGCCAGACGCAGCCAGGTGGCGGTCTGGGTGTGCAGGAGGTTGTTCCACCAGTGCCGCGCCACGAACTCGGGCACGACGATGGTGAGCATCTCGTCGCCCTGGCGCACCGATGCGATCTCCGTGATATACGCCAGAAGCGGTTCGAGCAGGGTGCGGTAGGGCGATTCCAGCACCTCGAGACGGACGCCATCGCCCCACATCTCCCACTTGCGCTTCAGCTTCTCCGTCTCCGCCGCATCGATGCTCACGTGCACTGCGGTCAGGTCATCCGACAGGAGCTGGGCGTAGCGGAGCGCTCTCAGCGTCCCCTGGTGGACGCCAGCGATCGGCAGGATCACCCGGTGCCGCGCGGCAGCCGGCCGCGGCTGGAAATCATCCAGCGATAGCTGCGCTGCCAGCCGCTTGTAATGCCGGTGGATGCCCGAGAAGACGAACACCAACGCCGGGATCAGCACCACGATGATCCACGCGCCACTCTGGAACTTGGTCACTGCGAAGATGATCATGACGACGAAGGTCACTACCGCACCCAACGCGTTGATCGCCAGCTTCAAACGCCATCGCCTGTCGAAGCGCAGGATGGACCCGCGTTCCACCCGCTCCTCGCCGGTCGAAAGCTTGCCCGAACGCCACCAGCGCCGCGCCATGCCGCCCTGCGACAGGGTGAACGACAGGAAGACGCCGATCGCGTACAGGGGGATCAGGTGCGTCACGCTGGCCTTGAACAGGATGATCAGCAGCGAGGCCATCAGCCCGAGCGCAATGATGCCGCGCGAGAAGACCAGGCGGCTGCCCCTGTAGGTGAGCTGGCGGGGCAGGAAGCCATCGGCAGCCTGCAGTGCACCCAGGCTCGGGAAACCGGCAAAGGCGGTATTCGCGGCCATCAACAGGATCAGGGTCGTCCCTGCGATGGTCATGAGATACAGCGGTCCCCGGCTGCCCAGCGCGGTTCTCGCCACCTGCGAGACGACGGTCTCGCCGAACTCGGTCGGTATCGCGCCCGTGCGCCACGCGAGGAATGTGATGCTCGTCATCAGTGTGCCGAGAATGACGGACATGGCGAGCAACGTCCTGCCCGCGTTCTGGCTGCGCGGCTCTTTGAAGGCCATGATCCCGTTGGAGATGGCCTCCACCCCGGTGAGCGCGGTTGTGCCGCTCGCAAAGGCGCGCAGGACCAGAAACAGCGAGAGGGACTGGGTCGCATGCGACAGCTCCAGCTCAGGCGGGTCTGTCACTGGGGGCAGAGTGCCCGACAGGTAGCGGAAGAGCCCCATGCCGACCGTGATGAACGCCATGAGCAGGAAGAAATAGGTCGGTATCGCAAAGACCGAGCCCGATTCCTTCACCCCGCGCAGGTTGATCAGCGTGATGAGCAGCACGACGGCCACGGCAATCGGGACCCGGTATGGGTAGAGATCGGGGAACGCGGATACGATCTGCGCCACGCCTGAGGAGATCGAAACAGCCACCGTCAGGATGTAGTCCGTCATCAGGGCCGCACCCGCTGTCTCGGCCGGTAGCTCGCCGAGGTTGTCGCGCGCCACGATATAGGCGCCGCCGCCGCCCGGATACGCGTGGATGGTCTGCTCGTAGGACAGGGTCAGGATGATGAGCAGCCCGACGATCGCGAGCGCCAGCGGAAACGCCAGGTGGAGCGCACCCGTGCCTGCCAACGCCAGCACCAGCATGAGCTCCTGCGGCGCGTACGCGACGGATGACATCGCGTCCGATGAGAAGACCGCCAGGCCGATGACCTTGTTGATGGCCTGGTGACTGGCTTCGGCGGTCTGCAACGGCCGGCCGATCAACCACGTCCGCCACGAACGCGGCGGCACATAGTCCGGCAGACGGTGAAGGATATTGGATTCCGGCCCTGCGGCCGATTCCATGATGTGCATAGGACCTCGCGCTCGAAAGTCAAACGCCGCACGCGCCAGAGAAAACACTCCCTGCGGTGCGGCCGTGCGAGGTCCAGTATATGCAGAAAGGCGTCAAGAAGGGGTCAAGATCGGCCGGGGAGGCGTCAAGAATGTGTCAAGAGTCACTTCAGGTGACCTCCCGAAGCCGGTACCCGACTCCGGGCTCGTTGATGATGTATTCGGGTCGCGCTGGCTCGGGCTCGATCTTGCGGCGCAGGTTGCTGATGTTGACCCGCAGCAGGTGTGCGTCGTTCTCGTAGCCGGGCCCCCACACCTGCCGCAGCAGCTGCCGGTGCGTCATCACCTGGCCCGCGTTCGCCACGAGCACCCGCAGCAGGTCGTACTCGGTCGGGGTTAGCTGGATCGGCCGGCCATCGACCGAGACCAGACGCCGCGCCATATCGACGGTGAGCCCGCGGGAGGTGAAGATGGCATCGGGCGGGGACGGCGCGGCATGGCGGAGCGCAGCGCGCACCCTCGCCAGCAGCTCGCCCACCCCGAACGGCTTCGTCAGGTAGTCGTCCGCGCCCGCGTCGAGTGCAGTTACCTTGGTCTGTTCGTCATCGCGGACCGAAAGAACGATGATCGGCGTCTGTGTCCATTCACGCAGGCGCCGTGTGACCTCCACCCCATCGATCCCCGGCAGCCAGAGGTCCAGGATGATGACATCGGGACGCTGCGCCATGACCTCGCTGAGTGCCTCCTCGCCCGATCCGGCTTCGCGGACGATGTAGCCGTGCGCGGTCAGGGACGCGGCCAGAAAGCGGCGAATGGCCCGTTCGTCATCGACTACGAGGATGCGCGGCCCGGTCATGGTCATTCGCTGGTCCCTCCGGCTGCCAGCGGCAGCGTGAAGCGTAAGATGGTCCCGCCTCCCGGCCGCTTCAGCGCCTCGATCGTCCCGCCGTGCGCCTCCACGATGCCCTTGCTGATGGCGAGGCCCAGCCCTGTTCCGCCCGCGCTCCCCGATCTCTCGGTCCGGTAGAACTTGTCGAAGACACGGGAGCGGTCCGCCAGGGCGATGCCCACGCCCCGGTCAGCGACCTCGACCGCCAGGTGGCTGCCTTCGACCCGCGCCGACACCCGCACCGGGGTGGCGTCGGGCGAGTACTTCACTGCATTGTCCAGGAGGTTAGCCAGGACCTGGGTGATGAGCACTTCGCTCATAGGTGCGGGCGGCAGATCATCGGGGATATCGATCTCGACCTCGCGGCCGCGCAGCTGCCTCGACTGGTGCTCCAGCGCCGCGCCCACGACCTCCGCGATGTCGCCCGGCTCCCTGGACACCCGCAGCGTCCCCGCTTCGAGCCGCGTCATATCGAGGAGGTTGCCCACCAGCCGGTTGAGCCGCTCGGCCTCGCTGTGGATGTCGTCGATCAGGGCAGCCTTGGTCTCTTCGTCGAGGCGCACCTCGGGGTCGCGCAGGCTGCTCACCGCACCGGTGATCGTTGCCAGGGGAGTCCGCAAATCGTGGGAGATGGAGTTCAGAAGCGCGCTCTGCAGCCGCTCGGTCGCCTGGACCAGTTGGATCTGGCTGGCTTCCCCGACCAGGTGGGCGCGGTCCAGCGCCACTGCAGCCTGATTGGCAAACGCCTCGATCAGCCGCTCCTGCGCCCCTGACAGGGGCGCCACCGGCCCGTGAGGACAGACCGCGAGCACACCGGCGATGGTGGGCGCGCTGCGCATCGGCGCGTAATAAGCTGCCTCCGCCGGATGGACGCCCGTCCCCCGGCCCGTCGGACGGCCGTGTTTGAAGACCCAGTCTGCCGGTCCCTGCCCCACGACGCTCTCGGATTCGCGGGTGGCCGCGCACAATCGGAGGAACTCGTTCTCCCGTACAAAGACCGCGGCCTTGCCGCGAAACACGTCTTCCACGTGGCGCACCACCACGGTTGCAATGTCCTCGGACCGCGTCATGGCCGTCAGATCCTGCGCCAGGCTGTACAGCGCGGCCGTCTCGGCCTCGCGCTGGCGCGCGCCTTCCGCCTCCGCGCGTGCCTGGGCCGCGAGCGTGCTGATCACCAGGCCCGTGACGAGCAGCCCGAGGAACGTCAGGATGTACTGCGTGTCGGATACGGCAAGGGTGAGGCGCGGGGCGACGAGGAAGAAATCGAAGGCCAGGACGCCCGCGACCGCGGTGAAAAGCGCGGGCCCCTGGCCGAAGCGCAGCGCAGCAACGACCACGATCAGCAGAAACAGCATGATCATGTTCGGGGGTGCGATGATGCCGTGCGTCGACAGGCCAAAGGCCGTGACAGCCGCAACCAGCGCGAACCCGGCAAGATAGCCTGTCCAGCGAGCAGAACGTCTTAGCACGATGTGAATGTAGCACAACGCCACCCCAAGTCAAACCACCAGAGTGGTCTCCACTCTCATTGACGTTACTTCCCGGATGCGCTAAAATCCGGGTCAGCGTGTCTGCCAGGCGCGCCCAACTCACGTTCTCACAGGGGGAGATGGCCATGCGTAAGGTATTCAATCTTGCTTCGCTCGTGCTTGTCCTTGTCGTCGCGCTTGCAGCGTGCAGCCCTGCACCGGCCGCGCCCGCACCTGCGCCGGAACAGCCCACCGCGGCTGCGCCCGCCCAGCCTGAAGCGACCGCGGCCCCCGTGGCGACCGGCGGCGAAGTTCCGGCCGCGGCAACCGAGGCGGCTCCCGAGGCCGAGCCTGCCCAGGCGGAAGCCGTGGCAGCGGCGTCCACGCTGCGCCTGCCAGATCTCGGCGGTCGCACCGTGCGCGCGGTGACCGAAAACGCCTACACGCCCCTGAACTTCGTCGACCCGCTCACCGGCGAAGCCGTCGGGTGGGAGTACGACGCGGTGCACGAAATCTGCCGCCGCCTGAACTGCAAGGTCGAGTGGGGCATCACTTCGTGGGACGCCATGATCCCCGCGGTCAAGGACGGCCAGTTCGACATAGGCATGGACGGCATCACCATCAACGACGAGCGCAAGCAGCAGGTGGACTTCTCCATACCCTATATGGTGTCGCAGCAATTCATGCTGGTGCGCGCGGATGAGGACCGCTTCGCCACCTCAGCCGCATTTGCGGCAGATCCGAAGCTGTTGATCGGCTCACAGGCCGGCACGACCAACTTCTACACGGCGGTGTACAGCGTGCTGGATGGAGACGAGGCCAACCCGCGCATCAAGCTGTTCGAGACGTTCGGCGCGGCCGTACAGGCCCTGCTCGGGGGGGATGTCGACACCGTCCTGATGGACAAGGCCTCTTCCGCAGGCTACATCGGCGCCAACCCGGACAAGCTCAAGATGCTCGACGAGGCGCTGGGCACCGAGCAGTTCGGCTTCATCTTCACGCCCGGCTCCGACCTGGTCGCACCCTTCAATCAAGCGATCAGCCAGATGAAGGCGGAAGGCTACCTCGACTATCTCAACAGCCGCTGGTTCTTCTTCACCGACCCGAACGCCGAGGACATGTATGACAAGCTGCCCGACCTGGCGGGCCGCACCGTGCGCGCGGTGACCGAAAACGCCTACATGCCGCTCAACTTCGTGGATCCGGCGACGGGCAAGGCGGCCGGCTGGGAGTACGAGGTGACCGAGGAGATCTGCCGGCGGCTCAACTGCACGGTCGAGTGGGGCGTCACGTCGTGGGACGCCATGATCACCGCGGTGAAGGACGGCCAGTTCGATGTGGGCATGGACGGCATCACCATCACGGAGGAGCGCGCGCAGCAGGTGGACTTCTCCGATCATTACATGCTGTCGCAGCAGTTCATGCTGGTGCGCGCGGACGAAAACCGCTTTGTCAACGCGGCGGAGTTTGCGGCCAACGAGGAGTTGCTGATCGGCTCGCAGGCCGGCACGACCAACTTCTACGTCGCGGTCTACGACGTGCTGGACGGTGACGAGGCGAACCCGCGCATCAAGCTGTTTGAAACGTTCGGCGCGGCCGTACAGGCCCTGCTGGGCGGCGACGTCGACACCGTGCTGATGGACTCCGCGTCCTCGGCCGGATACATCGGCGCCAACCCGGACAAGCTCAGGATGCTCGACGAGGCGCTGGGCACGGAGAAGTTCGGTTACATCTTCACGCCCGGCTCCGACCTGGTCGACCCGTTCAACCAGGCGATCCTGACGCTGCAACACGACGGATTTCTGAATAAGATGAACACGCGCTGGTTCTACCGGTACGACGCCAGCGCGAAATAGAAAAAGTATTTCAGGGCTTTATGACTTCATCCAGATACGCAGCGCGGGAATCGCGCATGCTGCCATTTACGAACCGCCTGGCGCGCCTGCCCTACTGGCTCCTTGCGGCGATCCTGTTGGGCATCATCTTCCTATGGACCATGCTGACCAACGCGGACTATCGCGTCATCCTGAACGCAGTGGCGCGGGGCATCGGCACGACCGTCTACGTGACGGCCATCGCCTACCTGCTCGCGATCTTCATCGGGCTCGTCTTCGGCATCATGCGCGTGTCCCAGTTCCGGCTCGCGCACGAGATTTCGACGTTCTACGTGGAGATCCTGCGCGGGGTGCCGATGCTGGTCATCCTGTACTACATCGCGTTTGTCGGCGCGCCGGGCCTGGCCCAGGCGATCAATGCCCTGGGGCGCCTGCTGGCCGGCGCGGGTCCCCTGGCGGGCCTGGGCCAGGCATTGAGCGCATTCCAGGTGCGCGACCTGGACTTCACCACGCGCGCCATCATCGCGCTGACGCTCGGCTACAGCGCATTCATCGCCGAGATCTTCCGCGCGGGGATTCAGTCGATCGGCCGGGGACAGATGGAGGCCGCGCGTTCTTTGGGGATGAGCTACCGGCAGGCCATGGAGACCGTCATCCTGCCCCAGGCCGTGCGCACGGTGCTGCCGCCGCTCGGTAACGACCTGATTGCCATGCTGAAGGATTCATCGCTCGTGTCGGTGTTGGGTGTGCAGGACATCACCCAGCTCGGCAAGGTCTATTCCGCCAGCACGTTCCGGTTCTTCGAGACCTATAACGTGGTGGCTTTCCTCTACCTGGTCATGACCCTGGGGCTGACGATGCTCGTGCGCTGGGTCGAGGGGAGGATGGCGAGCCGCTGCTAAAGCCACAGCACCAGCTGCGCGGGGGAGTCCAGCACCAGGTCGGCCTCGTTGAAGTCGCCATCCTGGCCGAAGCCCGAGCGCACCCCGACGGCCAACGCGCCGGCAGCCTTCCCCGCGCGGACATCCACCACGGTGTCGCCCACCATGATACACTGATCCGCGGGCACCCCAAGCTGCTGCGCGGCCATCTGAACCGGCATAGGATGGGGCTTCATGTGCCGGACGTCCTCGCGCGTCACGACCGCGCCGACCAGATTGCGCACTCCGACCGCATGGAGCACGGTCTCGGCCTCGGCGCGCTCGCGGTTGGTGACGATGCCCAACAAATAGCCGCGGCTGCGCAGCTCGCGCATGGCATCCGTGACGCCATCGATGCTTTCACAGCACGGCGCATCCGACATGCCGCTGGTGCGGCGGAACCAGTGCCGGAGCCGGTAGGCATCGTCGTCCAGGTGGATGCGATCCAACAGGGTGACTAACAGGTTCGCCGGGCCTTCCAGCGCCATGATGAGGCGGCGAGCGAACGTGACCCGCTGCGCCTCGGACATGAGCGGGCTGAGAAAGTCGATCCGGCGAGCCACCGACCGCAAGAGGGCATCGTCCGTCTCGACGAGCGTGCCGTCGATGTCGAACAGAATCGCTGCGACCGCACGCTTCTGGACCGTCTCCCCCCAGATCAGGCGATAGTCGGGCACCTCAGGCTCGACGAAGGGCTCCTGGTCGAACAGCTTGCGCAGGGTGTACCCACCCAACGCGCGCGCACCCGCGATGGTCGGCGCGGCAAGCAGGATGCCGAGGATGCCGCCCAGCGCGCCGCCGGCAAACGCGCCGATGATTACCACGGCCGGGTGCAGGCGGATGCGCGCGCCCACGATGCGCGGCAGCAGGTAAAGGTTCTCCACCTGCTGGATGAGAACGTAGAGCAGGGTGACCAGCAGCGCAAACCAGAGATTGGGCAGGGGCAGCCACGACGAGCCCAGCACCAGCGCAAACGCGACGCCTGGGATCGCAGCAAGCACGGGGCCGATCGATGGCACAAACTCCAGCAATGCCGAGATCACCCCCAGGATGGGCGCGTTGCGCACCCCGAGGATCGACATCAGGAGCCAAACGACCCCGCCGACGATGATGCCCAGCAGCACCTGGCCCCGGACAAACTGGTCCCAGATCTGTGCGATCTCACGCCAAAGCCGGCCGAGCTCGGGCCGCCAGGGGTCGGGCACGCGCTCGGCGACGTAGCGCCCGAAGCGCGGCCCATCGCGCGCGATATAGAACCCGACGACGAGGATCACGAAGAACCAGACCACCCCGCTCACCGCGCCCTTGAGCACCGTCGTGAGGCCGCTGGCGAAGGGAGCGAACAGGGATGACATGTCGCTGATGGTGCCGAGCTCGGGCCCCAACACCGAACGCAGCCACTGATTGATCGGCTGATAGAAAGGGCCGAGGTTGATGATCAGGTCCGGGGTGATCTCGATGGGCGCCGGCGTAACGTTCAACAGCTCATTGATGACCTTGGCGAAGTTGGCGCCGAACGCATTCACCGCGTTGATGAACCAGGGGAGGATCGTAACGGGCAGCGAGGATAACACCGCCACCGCCAGGAGCTCGACGATCCCGACCGCGGCGGTGCGCGAAAAACCGGTATGGCGCTGCAACCAGGGCACGGGGACGGAAACCAGGTAGGCCAGAAAGCATGCGATGATCAGGGGTGCGATGATCACCTTGACGCGGGACAGCAGGAACACCACGGCAACCAGGATTGCTACGACGACGAGCTGTTTGACAAATGGCGTCCAGCGGGTGTCCGAACTCATGACCTAAATCTTACCACATGTGGCGGCTCAATCCACGATCCCGATTTCTTCGATAGGCCAGTAACGGAAGAGCGCCTTACCGACCAGCTCCTCCATCGGCACCGCGCCAAAGGTGCGCGAATCGCGGCTGGCCGAGCGATTATCGCCCATCACGAACACGTGGAGGGGCGGCACAACCCACGAGCGGCCGCTGCCATTCGTCGGCTGGTCCAGGTACGGCTCATCGATTGGGGTGCCATCGACGTAGACCCGACCGTCGGCAAGGGTCACCCGTTCGCCGGGCAGTCCGACGACCCGCTTGATCAGCAGCTCGGGACTGCCGGCCGGATCGCGCAGCACCACCACATCGCCCCGCCTGGGGCCGTGAACGTGGTAGCTGATCTTCTCGATGACCAGCCGCTCGTTGGTGTGGAGATTGGGCTCCATGCTCTGGCCGTAGACGCGCGTCGCCTGGGCCAGAAACAGGTGTATCAGGAGTGCGATGACGATGGCGGGCACGATCGTGCCCACCATATCCCGCAGCGCTGCCCCTACCCACGAACCGGGATCGGGCTGCGATCCCGGTTCGCCAGGCTGGGAGAGCACCGGCTGATCATTGTCCATGCATCACCCGAAGATTGGATTTAGCGCCGGCCCCGATCACCACGATCGCCGCGGCGATCGCCACCGCCGCGATTGAAGCCGCCACGGTCGCCGCCGCCACCGCTGCTCCGGCCACCGCCCGCACGATCCCGCTCCCGGGCCTCTTCGGCGGTCCAGCCTTCCAGTACGGCCTGCCGGCTCAGGCGGATCTTGCCCGCAGGATCGATATCGGTCACCATGACGGTGATCTCATCGTCCAGCTTGACCACATCCTCGACCCTCGGCACCCGGTAATCGGCGAGCTGAGATATATGTACCATACCATCCTGTCCGGGCGCAATTTCGACGAACGCGCCATAGGACTCGATGCGCACGACCTTGCCGGTGTAGATACGGCCGATCTTGATCTCTTCGGTCATCTTCTCGATCTCGGCCGCGGCCAGCTCTGCCCCGGTGCCCTCGGCGCCGGAGACGAAAACGGAGCCGTCGTCCTCGATATCGATCTTGACGCCGTACTGGTCCTGCAGCGAGCGGATCATCTTGCCGCCGGGGCCGATCACCTTGCCGATCTTCTCCGGATCGATGTGGATCGTCAGGATGCGCGGCGCGTGGACCGACAGGGACTTACGCGGCTGAGGCAGCGCCTCGAGCATCTTGCCCAGGATGAACAGGCGGCCTTCGCGTGCCTGGGCCAGCGCCTCTTCCAGGATCCGGTAGGACAGGCCATGGATCTTGATGTCCATCTGGAGTGCGGTGATGCCATGCTCGGTGCCGGCTACCTTGAAATCCATGTCGCCCAGGTGGTCTTCCATGCCCTGGATGTCGCTCAGGATCGCGTAGCGCAGGTTGTTGGCCTTCACGTCGCCATCGGTGACGAGGCCCATCGCGATGCCCGCGACCGGAGCCTTGATCGGCACGCCGGCATCCATCAGCGCCAGCGTACTGCCGCAGACAGAGGCCATGGAGGTCGAGCCGTTGGAGGCCAATGCCTCGGAGACCAGGCGCAGCGTGTACGCGAAGCTCTCCTGTGCGGGGATCATCGGTTCCAGCGCACGCTCGGCCAACGCGCCGTGACCGATCTCGCGACGCTTGGGGCCGCGGTTCGGCGCGACCTCGCCGGTCGAGAAGGGCGGGAAGTTGTAATGATGCATGTAGCGCTTGGACTCTTCCAGCGCGAGTGTGTCCAGCTTCTGCGCGTCGCCCGGCGTGCCGAGCGTCGCGACGGTGAGCACCTGGGTCTCGCCGCGGGTGAAGAGCCCGCTGCCGTGCACGCGGGGCAGGACCCCCACCTCGCAAGTGATCGGGCGGATGTCCTTGTGGCCGCGCTCGTCCGGGCGGATCTTCTTGCCCAGGATGCGCTCGCGCACCACCTTCTTCTGGACGGCGTCGAACGCGGCCTGCAGCGCCTTCGGGTCATAGGTCTCGCCCAATGCTTCCTGCAACTCCACGCGCAGCGCCTTCATGGCTGCGGATTGCTCCTGCTTCTTGAGCGGCTGCTCGAGGATCCCCTCGACCCGCGCGCCGAGCCAATTCGCGGCCGCGGCTTCCACGTCCGGTGCGCCGGCAAACGAGACGTATTCGAACTTCTCTTTGCCCAGCTCCGCGCGCATGCGCTCCTGCAGCTCGATGACCGGCAGCATGGCTTCGTGGCCCAGGCGCAGCGCCTCCAGCATCAGGTCCTCGGGCAGCTCATCCGCGCCCGCCTCTACCATCAGGATGGCATCCCTGGTGCCGGCCATGCGCAGATCGAGCGTCGATGCGGCCATCTGCTCGACGGTTGGGTTGATGACAAACGCGCCATCGATGAAGCCGACGCGCACCGCGCCGATCGGACCTTCCCAGGGGATGTCCGAGACATGCACTGCTGCGCTGGCGCCGATGATGCCCAGGACATCCAGGTGCAGCTCGGGGTCACGCGCCAGGGCGGTGACGATCACCTGCACCTCGTTCATGAAGCCCTTGGGGAAGAGCGGCCGCAGCGGCCGGTCGAT
>CAYLZG010000110.1:0-3477 GCA_964387985.1 uncultured Anaerolineales bacterium
CGCACCGTTGGGTGCCAGCCGCTTGAAATACTTCACCTGCAGCGGCTCATACGTGGGCCACGGCGGCGTTGCGATGCCCAGTGGGATGGTCAGATCGATGATCTTCATGGGTGGATTCCTCCCTGATCGGTATTGGTATGGCCTATCTTACAAAAACCTCCGGGATTTTCGAAAACCCCGGAGGTCTCTTTTTCTCGTTTACTGGCTCCCAAAATCGGCAATGAAGTAAATGCCCCAGGCGCCGCTGGCGACGCCGATGCCGACTTCGGTGGCGCGGCGGGCCATAATGTTCTGCACGTGTGGATCCGCGCCGCGCGGCTCATTCCACCACATCTGCATGGCCCGCTCGACGCTGCGCGCGTTGGCCCAATTCTCGCCCGACCAGCTCGCGGCATAGCCCGCGCTCTGGAGCCGCGCTGCCAGCCGCGCGCCGTCCGAACTCACGTGGCTGCCCCGGTTTCTCCCCGCGCAATCCGCCGCGTGCGCCTGCGCGGCTGCGGCCAATTGCGCATTCCACGCCAGCGCAGGCAGCCCGCCTGCGACGCGCTTCTCATTGATATGAACTAGCATTTCCTGGGCCATCGGGTTGATCTCGGGCGCCGGAGGGGCTTCTGCGGCAGTGGCCTCTGTGGCAGCGGCCGGCGCTGCTGCCACAGCTGGCGCGGCAGCATCCGCAGCCGCGAGGGCCTCCTGGCTGATGCCCGGGATGGCCAGCTTCTGCCCAACCATGAGGCGCATGGGATCGACCCCGGGATTGGCGGCGAGGAGATCGTCGAGCGTCAGGCCGTAATTGGCGGCAATGTCCCACAAGGTGTCATTGGGCGCTACGGCATAGATGGCGCAGGGAACTTCGGGAACGGTGTTGGGAACTTGCGATGTTGGAGAAGAGAATGTCAGGATCTGGCCGGGGCGAAGTGCCGCCGGATTGATGCCTGGGTTCGCTGCTGTTAATTGTGCTACGGTCATGCCGTACCTGGTGGCGATGTCCCATAGGGTGTCGTTAACGCGCACGGTGTATTTTCCGCCGGAGGGCGGAAGCGGCGCACCACGACCTGCCGCTTGTGCGGCTGGGGCCAGGCTAAGCATGATGATGGTAACCAGCACGAGGAACAGCCAGGAGAACCTGTTGTTTTTCATGTGCATGGCGACACTATAGCCGTTTTGGGCGGTTCGCGCAAGTGAGAGAGGCGTCGTTCGCAGCCCCGACGCCTCTCGTGCCGCCACTACATCCCCTTCAGCGCCTCGAAAGCCTCCACGAAGCACCCTTTCGGCGCGGACACCAGCCCTGCACCGACCATCCCGATGCCGGGCTCCTTGTGAGCGATGCCCGTGTTGAGCCGCGGGGTGATCCCGGTGCGCATGATCTTCCGCACATCGATCCCGACCGGAGTGCCGCGGAAATTGAGGCCGGGGATGGTGAACGCGCTGTGCTCGCCCTGCGTGATCTCGTACATCTCCAGCGTCGCGTTGAGCGCATCCGCCGGCGTGCCGCCCACGAACTTGACGATGGCCGGCGCTCCCGCAAGCGCAAACGCGCCGATCCCGCCTGTTTCAGTGATCGCACTGTCGCCAATGTCCGGGTTGGCATCGTCTGCGCTGAAGCCGGGCAGCCACAGGCCCGCGACCAGGGGCGCGGGTGCGGTGAACCAGCGAGCGCCCGTGCCGCTCACGCGAATGCCCCAGTCCGTGCCGTTGCGCGCCATGGTCGTGACCAGCGTGCAGCCGGGGATGTTTTCCGCGGGCGCCAGCATCGCTTTCATCGCGGGCATCGAGAGGTTCAGATAGAAGTGATCGTTGCCATCGATGAAACGGAGCACCTCTGCGACAGCCGCGGGATCGCTCACCGCCTTGACCAGGGCCGGCGCGATCAACCGGATGAACAGCGAAGTGCCGGCCTTGTTGCGGTTGTGGCACTCGTCGCCCATGTGCAACGCCTGTGCTGTCATGCTGCGCAGGTCCACCGGACCGGTCACCTCGAGCGCGGCCTTGAGGCTGGGGTACAGCACCGCGTCCATCCACTTGAGCCGCTGCACCACTTCCGGCCCGTACGCACCGTAGCGCAGCACCTTGCCGAGACCTTCGTTCTGCGTGGCGTACGCGAAGTTGCCGAACGTTTCGTTCTTGATGATGAACACCGGCATCGACGGGCTGATGATGCCCGCCATGGGTCCCACCGCGCCGTAGTGATGGCACGGCGCAAACTCGATGTCTCCGGAGGCAGCCAGCGCCGCGGCCTCTTCGGGCGTCCTCGCCAGTCCTTCATAGATCAACGCGCCCATCACCGCGCCGCGCGTCGGACCACACATTCGCTCCCACCCGATGGGCGGGCCGCTGTGCGCGATCAACATCCTGCCGCTTCGGGGCGCAAACCCCGGGATCACATCCCTGGCGAGCCCCATGCCCACGATGTTTGGGCGGCCCGCGGTGATGCGCGCAAAGGCCTCAGCGTTTGCCGCCTCTACGTCCACTCCGTTGCGCGTGCGCAGGAGCTCCACATAGCCTTCAAGCGGCGGCCGCCAGTCGACGGAGACCGCAGGGACGCCCTGGCTGACCATGCTGTGATAGAACGATTCAAGGCCGACGTTGATCGGCCGCAGCGGTTTCGAGAATAGATCGGTCATCGCGATGCTGCCTCCTTGGCCGCGAGGGCGCGCCTTCTGGCGCGGCGCTTCCCGCGATCAGATGCCCGGCACTGCGATCCTGCGGATCGTTGAAGTGCCGGGCACCTCAACGATTGGCTGAACAGGTCCATGCCGGTCATCCTTTCACGCTTCGTCCAATCCCTGGGTGATCAATCCCGCGAGTCGCGCGGCCGACGCATTGTCGGACATCACGATCACACCCGCGCGACGCAGTTTGGCCTCCTGTTCGCTCAGGCGCTGGGGATCGGCCTCTGTGCCACAAACCGAGGCAATGAAAGTGAGCTCGCGGCCGGCCTCCTTTGCGGTCCGTTGGGCCTTGCGAATCGCCTCGAGCGCTGCGCCTGCGGGATCGTCGTGGCTGCCATAGCCGAGCACGAAATCGAGCAGGATCACCGCAACAGAGGGGTCGTGCGCCTCCTGGATGATGCGCCGGTTGCGCAGCGTCGGATCGATCATCGGATGCGGGCGGCCCTGGGTGTATTCATCCTCGCCGAAGTCGATGACTGTATGGCCCTTTGCACCGGCCACCAGCCTGTTTTCCTTGGCCAGGGGGGCATTGCTGTAGACCGGCTCGGGCAGGTTTTTGAGCAGGAGCTGGGCTTCGTAGCAGAAGGTGCCGCCGGCGAAGAAGCCCCGCAGAATGCGTTGGTCCGGCGCCAGCCGTGCGCGCTGCGCATCCGCGAGCGCGATGAGCGCGCGGCTATCCTCTTCGAGCTTCACCAGGGCGTCGCAGTAGTTCGAGCCAGTGGTCAGGCTGGCGGCGATCGTTGCTGCCTGTGTCAGGGTGGTAGCAGGGAGTGCACCGGCCTTCTCGATCGCGCCGGGGTCCGCGCCG
>CAYLZG010000110.1:3487-14807 GCA_964387985.1 uncultured Anaerolineales bacterium
CCAGGAAACACACGATGGTGGGCTTGGCCTTAGTGATCGCGGCGAGCACCTTCTGTGCGACCGCGGGCGCAGGTGGCTTTGAGATGAGGACGATCACCTCTGTCTCGGGGTCCTCCTGGAGCATCCGCAGCCCCTGCAGCATCATCCTGCCGCCGACCGCCTCGCCCAGGTCGCGGCCGCCCGTGCCGATGGCCTGCGACACGCCTGCACCGCGGCGGGCAATCCCGCTGGTTACGCCTTGCAGCCCTGTGCCGGCCGCGCTGACCAGCCCGATGCTGCCGCGCGGGACCGCATTCGCAAAGCCGAGCGCGACGCCGTTGATGATCGCCGTGCCTGCGTCCGGTCCCATGCACAGCAGGCCCTTGCTTGCGGCCAGATGCTTGAGGCTGATTTCCTCTTCGAGGGGTACGTTGTCCGAGAAGAGCAGAACGTGCAGCCCTCCTTCGAGTGCGGTGCGCGCTTCCTGCGCTGCGTAGCGGCCCGCAACCGAGATCACGGCAATGTTCGCACCGGGCTCGGCCACCATGGCTGCTGCCAGAGACTTGGGGCGCGCAGCAGTTCCCTCCATGCGCTCGGCCGGCCGCGAGAGGATCTCTTCGGCCTTCGCCAGCGCAGCCTGACCCACAGCATCATCATCAGCTTTGACGATGATTACCAGGTCGTCCGGACCGGTTGCCGCCGCCTCCGGGGTCAGCAATCCTGCCCCTGCGACGATCTCATGGTTTGCGGAGGTGCCCATGACCACTGCAGCGTCGCGGATGCCGGGCATGTCCAGGAGCGCGGCCGCCGCCTGCATGAGCGTGATCGAGTCGTGATATTCCGAAGGTTTGATCCGCGTGAGAATTGGCATGGTCCCACACCCTCCTTATCACCTGCGCGGACCTTCTGGGGTCACGCGAAGCCGCGAAGGCACGAACTATCAGATGCCGGTCATGATCGCCAGCACGATGCCGCCGGCCAGCACGGAAGCGACCTGGCCGGCTGTATTCGCGCCCATCGCATGCATCAGTAGGAAGTTGTCATAATCTTCTTCCAGGCCGACGCGGTTGACGACGCGCGCGGCCATCGGGAACGCGCTGATGCCTGCCGCGCCGATCAGCGGGTTGAACTTACCGTGCGTGAGCGCGTTGAGCAGTTTGCCGAACAGCACACCGGCTGCGGTGTCCAGCGCGAATGCCAGGATGCCCAAAATGAGGATGATGAGCGTCTGCAGGTTGGCGAACGAGTCGCCGACCATGGTTGCGCCGATGGTGATGCCCAGGAATATGGTCGCGATGTTCGCCAGTTCGTTGCCCGCGGTCTTGACCAGGCGGTCCACCACGCCCGACTCGCGCATCAGGTTGCCGAACATCAGCGTGCCGATGAGCGGGCTAGCCTGGGGCGCCAGGAACCCGGTCAACAGGGTGACCACCACGGGGAAAAGAATGCGAGCCCGCTTGCTGACCGGCCGCTCGATGTAGGGCATACGGATGCGCCGTTCGGCCTTGGTGGTGAGCAGGCGCATGATGGGCGGCTGGATGATCGGAACCAGGCTCATGTAGGTGTAGGCCGCGACTGCGATGGGCGCCAGCAGGTGTGGCGCGAGCTTCGAGGCGACGAAGATGCTGGTCGGCCCGTCGATGGCGCCGATGATGCCGATCGATGCGGCTTCGGGCAGGGTGAAGTGGCCTGTCGCCAGCGCCAGCAGCAGCACTCCGAAGATGCCGAATTGGCCAGCTGCGCCGACCAGCACCATGCGCGGGTTTGACAGCAGCGGACCGAAGTCGGTCATCGCGCCGATCCCGATGAACAGGATCAACGGGAAGAGCTCGGTCTCAATGCCGGCTTTGTACAGCGCATAGAAGACGCTGGCTTCCTGGGGTTCGCCGGCCATGATGGCGCGCAGGTCGAGTCCCATGCCCGCCCCCGGAATGTTCGCCAGGATTGCCCCTACGCCGATGGGAATGAGCAGTACCGGCTCGTACTCTTTCGCAATGGCGAGGTAGATCAGCACGCCGCCGGCCGCAAACATCAGCACGTTGGCCCAGGTCAGCTCTCCCAGGCCTGCGAAGATGGACAGCACAGTGTCCCAACCGATGCTCATGGCGCCCCCTTCAGGCCAGCCGGATCAACACGTCACCGTAGGCCACTGCCTGGCCGGGGGTCACTGCGATCTCGCTCACGGTGCCATCGAAGCTGGCGCGGATCGGGTTCTTCATTTTCATCGCTTCCAGCACCGCGACGACCTGGCCGGACTCGACCGCTTCGCCGATCTTCACGTCCACGGAAAGGATCGTGCCCGGCATCGGTGCGACGATGTCGTGGCCACCGTTCGCGCCGATGGGCGCCGCGGGCCGCGCCACCTTTACATTTGGCAAAGGCGGCAGCTTGGGCGGTTCCGGTGCGGGCCGGGGGGTCTCCGGCCGCGGGGCTGCAGCGTGGACCACGGACTCGGTGCCCGAGATCTCCACATCGAACGGCTGCCCGTCAACGACGACCTGCAGCGGAGTTGCGCCGGGATCAGGGATCTCGACGTGATACTTCTTGCCCTGGATAATTACATCGAAGGTTGGCACAAGATTTCCCTTTCTCGTCTCAGGGGAGTCAATCTACGCCCTGGTGGGGATTCGGCTCGGGTGTGCGGGGGGGCTGCCACGAATGCAGGCTCCTCGCCCGGTTGCCAGTCACCCACGATGGTGCGGTGCGGCCGTGCTCGAAAGCCGGCCCGGTGGGCGCCTCGAAGAGCAGGGGCAGCGAGTTCGACAGCAGTGCCCCGGCCACCAGCGCGGCAACCTGCGCACGCTCCCCGGTCAGCGCTGCCTCGGCCGCGGCCGCAGTCTCAAGCGCGGTCCGCGTCTCGGCTGCCAGCGCTTCATCGGGCGCCGCGTTGACATGCAGCGCCGGCTCCGTCTTGTCCGTGAATACGTACGAGATGAGACGGAGCAAGACCCACAGCAGCGCCAGGGCGGCAAACACCAGCCCCATCCCCAGCACGGTAATCATCAGTCCCGATTGAAGGAGTTCTCCAGTTGTTGGATTCACTTTTTCATGCTCCGTAGCTGCGCCAGGCTTTGTGAAGAGACGTCGCATGCAACGTCTCTACGGCATGCAACGTCTCTACAGCGGGCTTCACAGCGGCATCAAGCCATGCTTCTTTGGCGGATTGCTGGCCACCTTGGAGCGCAGGACCTCCAGCGCATTCACCAGGCGCAGGCGGGTGTAGCTCGGCTCGATCACTTCGTCGATCTGGCCCATATCCGCGGCTGCATACGGGTTGTGGAAACGGTCCACGTACTCCTGCAGCAGCTTCTTGCGCAGCCCTTCCGGATCCTCGGCCTTCTTGAGCTCGTCGCGGTAGAGGATGTTGATCGCTCCCTCCGGGCCCATAACCGCGATCTCTGCGGTCGGCCAGGCATAGGCCAGGTCAGTGCGCATCTGCTTGCTGCTCATGGCGATGTAGGCGCCGCCCATGGCCTTGCGTGTCACGACGCTGATCTTGGGGACGGTCGCTTCGCAGTAGGCGTAGATTACCTTGGCGCCGTGGCGGATGATGCCCGCATGCTCCTGGGCGACGCCGGGCATGTATCCCGGCGTATCGACGAAGGTGATGATGGGCAAGTTGAACGCATCGCAGAAGCGCACCCAGCGGGCAATCTTGTCCGATGAGTCGATATCGAGCACGCCGGCCAGGAACATGGGCTGGTTGGCCACCACGCCGACCGGGAAGCCGTCGAGCCGGGCCAATCCGATCAGCGCGTTCTTCGCATAGTGCGCTTGCACTTCGAGGAAGCTGCCCCGGTCGAAGACGCTCGCAATGACCTGCCGCATGTCGTACGGTTGGCTGGAATCCTCGGGCACGACGTGATCCAGCGCGTCGTCGCGGCGGCCCGGGTCATCGTAGGGCTGGACGCGCGGGGGATCCTCGCTGTTGTTCTGTGGGAGGTAGGAGAGGATCTCCTTGACCAGGCGAAACGCTGCGTACTCGTCATCTGCCGCGAAGTGAGCGACCCCAGAGCGGACATTGTGCGCCACCGCACCGCCCAGGGTGCTGAAGTCCACCTGCTCGCCTGTGACAGCCTTAATTACGTCGGGCCCGGTGATGAACATGTAGCTGGTCTTGCGCACCATGACGATGAAGTCCGTCAGTGCGGGCGAGTAGACCGCACCGCCCGCACAGGGGCCCAATTGAACCGAGATCTGCGGCACGACGCCCGAAGCCATGACGTTGCGCACGAAGAGCTCGCCGTACGCGGCCAGGCTGCGGACGCCCTCCTGGATGCGCGCGCCGCCTGAATCGAGCAGGCCCACGACGGGAATGCCGCTCTCCATGGCCAGCTCCATGATCTTGCAGACCTTCTGAGACTGGACCTCGGAGAACGATCCACCGAGCACGGTAAAATCCTGGGCGTACAGGGCGACGCGCCGGCCGTCGATCTTGGCGAACCCGGTCACAACGCCGTCACCGGGGAAACGCTTTTCGGCCATGCCGAAGTCGCTGAAGTTGTGGGTGGCGAGCCGGCCCAATTCCTGGAATGTGCCGGAGTCCACCAACGCTTCGATGCGTTCGCGAGCAGTCAGCTTGCCGCGGGCATGCTGGTCATCGATGCGAGTTTGACCGCCGCCCAGCTTCGCTTTTGCGCGCATCGCTCGGAGTTCTGCCAGTTTATCCTTCATAATATGAGCCCTTTTCTTGCCGCCGGATGGTTCGTGTGCTATCATAACAGACATGTACGGAGAGGTCGCATAGTTGGCCTAGTGCGCGCGTCTCGAAAACGCGTATCCTCGAAAGGGATCGTGGGTTCGAATCCCACCCTCTCCGCCTTCGAATGAAGAACCCCACCGTCGTGTGGGGTTTCTTTGTTAAGCGCGCCGGATATCTGGGCGACGCCGATGTCGACTCATTGTAGTGCTGCGAGGTGCAGGAGGCTATGATGAGTATCATACGAGATTGTTTCATTCCGTGTGACACGGGAAATCAAGGACCATGAACCTCTCAGACACCCTTGTACTCATTAAGGGCGCCGGCGACCTGGCTACCGGTGTTGCAGTGCGCCTCTATCGCTGTGGTTTTACGCTTGTCATGACTGAACTGCCGAACCCGTTGATGGTCCGGCGCACGGTAGCATTCGGAGAGGCCGTCTACGAGGACGAGGTGGCGGTTGAGGGCATCCGCGCTCGCCGCGCCGGCGATGTCCAGGCCGTGCGGAGGGGGATCGCAGACGGGACCATCCCAGTGCTGATCGATCCGGAGACCCGCTGCCTCTCCGAGTTGGCGCCTGCCGTCCTTGTGGATGCAGTGATGGCCAAGGCTAATACCGGCACGCGGTTGGGCGATGCGCCGCTGGTCATCGCGCTCGGCCCCGGTTTCACCGCGGGCGTTGACTGTCATGCTGTCATCGAGACCAATCGCGGTCACCGGCTGGGACGCGTGATCTATGACGGCAGCGCGGCTCCGGACACCGGCGAGCCGGGTCTTGTCGGCGGAAAGACCGGGGAGCGAGTCCTGCGCGCCCCGGCAGATGGCATCATCGAACACCGGTCGATCATCGGTGAGCACGTCGAGCAAGGGCAGGTTGTGGCGATGGTTGCAAACAATCCGGTCGTCGCACTAACCTCTGGCGTGCTGCGCGGCCTGGTCCGGCCGGGCGTCCCCGTAACTGCGGGACTTAAGATCGGCGATGTGGATCCGCGCGCGGAGCGCTGGCATTGCTTTGAGGTTTCGGAGAAGTCGCTGGCCATCGCCGGCGGCGTATTGGAAGCGATCCTGGCCGCCCCCGAGCCACCCTCACGCAGAGGCGTTTGGGCGACCAATTTGACGATCCGGCCGAAGCACGTAGAATAGTACTGGTTCATCACGGAGAGGTCGCATAGTTCGGTCTAGTGCGCGCGATTGGAAATCGCGTATCCTGCAAGGGATCGAGGGTTCAAATCCCTCCCTCTCCGCCATCAAGAAACGGGAGCCGCTGCATGCAGTGGCTCCCGTTTTGCGTTAAGAATGCCGTCACAGGTGCCGGGCACTGCGATCCTTCGGATCGTCACAAGTGCTGGGCACCTAACGATCAGCGGTTACGGTGTAACGATGTTGATGCGACCTTCGATCTCCGGAGTTACCGGCGAGAAGGCCCAGAAGTAATCGATCACCGCTTCGTGCAGTGCGGGACCAAAGTCGTACGGGTTGATGGCATTGTCACGGAACCACGTGTAGCCATCGCCGCCGTTGCGCGTGAAGTTGTTGGTCACAACTTTGTAGACGGTGGCCGCCTGGAGTGCCTCGTAGGCCGTGCCGTTCCAGACTTCTGCACTCACGATGCGCGAGCCAGCTGGCTGCGCGGGATCGAACGTGTATCGCATGCCGGAGACCTGCAGGAAGCCGCCGTTCTCAGACGGATAGCTACGCGCGCTGTGCTCCAGCGCGGCCAACAGGTTCTCGCCCGTGAGTTCCATTGTGGCGATGGTGTTGCCGAAGGGCAGCACCGTCATCACGCCGCCGTAGGTCACATCGCCGGCTGCCAGCGCTGCGCGCAAGCCGCCGCCGTTCGTGACCGCGATCTGGTAGTCGCCGCCGCCCACCGTGTTGACCTGCCAGAGCATGGCATCGGTGACCAGGTTGCCCATCAGGCACTCGCCGAGGCGGCAGATGCGTTTGCCGTCGACGCTGATGGGTGCATCCACCGTGATCTCACCGACCTTCAGGGTCATCATTGCGTTGACCTCGGTGCGATACGGCGCCAGCATCGCCTCGATCTCGGGATCTTTGGCGACCGAGTTGCTCACGTAGATGGGATTGCCGTCATACCCGACGACAGTACCATTGGGGCTGAAACTGACATCGAGCCGGCCCAGGAACTTGCCCCACTCGAAAGCCGTGACGACAAGGACTGGCTCTGCAGCCGCGCTCTCAACAACGGTCGGGTAGGCCCCCGCCGGCGTGAGAGCCAGGCTAGGTGGCGTGAAGGTCTGGGCGGTTTCCGGATCGTAGAGGAAGGTGTGGCTGTGGCCGCCGACGATCACGTCCACGCCGCTCACGGCTGCTGCCAGCTCCTTGTCCGCATCATAGCCCAGATGACTGAGAACCACGATCTTGTCGATGCCCTGGTCCACCAGCTCATCCACCGTGGCCTGCACGCTCGCGGCCGGGTCCTCGACCACTACGTTCGGGCCGGGGCTGGAGATATCGGGGAGCTCCGTCGTGGTGACGCCCAAGATCGCAACGTCATGATCGCCTTTCTCCACGATGGTGTAGGGAACGAGGCTGCCGTCCAACTCGGGCTCTGCACTCACGTTCAGATTGGTGCTGACGATCGGGAAGTCCGCGCGTGAGGCCAGCAGGCCCAGCTCGGCCGGACCATCATCGAATTCATGGTTGCCGACTGTCATCGCTTCATAGCCCAGGGTGTTCATCATCTCCGCGACGATTTCGGACTTGAAGAGATTGTAGTAGAGCGTGCCCTGGAACTGGTCGCCTGCGTCCACGAGCAGCACATTTGGCACCTCGTCGCGGATGCCATTCACCAGGGTCGACAGGCGCGCGTACCCGCCGATGCAGTTGGCCGTCGTCGAGCAAGTGGCGCCGCCCACATCGTATTCATCGATGCGCGCATGGAAGTCATTGGTGTGCAGGATGGTCACATCCAGCCAACCCGATGGATTGGAGTTCGTTGGAATCAGCGGCATGTAGATGGACTTCATGCCGATCCGAACAGCCATCTCCACGATGATCGTCGTGCCGAGCTCGTTGGTGATTTGGACGCGCACGGTGTAGATGCCCGGCTCGGCATAGGTATGCCCTGCCGTCGCACTCGTGTACGCTTCGGTGAACGGGGTGCCATCGCCGAAGTCCCAGCGATAGGTCACGCCATCCGCGCCAAACTCAGATTCCACCTCTGCGGTGAACAGGGTCACCTCGCCCGGGAGGCCCGGAGTCGCGGTGATCGAGCCCTGCGGCTCGTCCCACGCCCACGCGAGCGCGGATCCGAGCAGGTCCGCACGTGTGTTGAAGCCGGTGTCGTCGTTCACGCCCTCAAGGCCGAACGTGAAGTACATTGACTTGCCCAGGTAGCTGACACCGGATCGCTCCAGCGTCGGGAAGTCGCGATGTCCCAGGGCAACATACCCATCCTCGACGTGGTTGCCGCCGATGCTGTACTTGAGCAGCGGTACGTAGGCTGCGCAGTACGCCGGATGGTCGGGTTCGTTGCAGGTCATCTTGATTTCGTCGATGTAGTACTGGTTGGCTGCGCCATCGCCCATTCCGCTGATGTCGAAGCTCGCGTTGGTGAACAGCGTATCCGGCAGGCCCGTCATCAGCTGCGCCGTGTTGGTGTAGACCTCTTCGGCGTTGATGCTGTCCTGCAGATACTCTGCGCCCAGGATCGCGCTATAGAAGAAGTGGGCATTGCTGGAGGTTGTGGCGCCAAGCACAGAGGCCAGGTCCGGGCCGAAAGCCAGGATCGTGCCGCCCTGGTTGGCGTATTCCACCAGCCGGTCCTGATCGCGGATGGTCAGCGGTGTTGGCACGGTGAAGTAGCCGTCGGGGTAATAGTTGTCGCCGGTATGGTACACGATCGCCTTGTACTGCGACAGCTCGACCGCCTCTGGCAGGAAGTCCGCCACCACGCCTGCATCGAAGTCAGCATCAAGGACACTGTAGGTCAGGCCCAACGACTCGAGCGTCGAGGTGTAGAACGGCGTGTAGTCGGGCAAGCCCAGGCTGCTGGAGCCGTCGTTGTCGATGACCAGCACGTCGCCGATCGTCTCATCGGGTGCGTAGGTCACGCGCATCCATGCCGGCATGTGCGCATCGTACGTGGCGCCGTCGAGCACGACGAAGCCCTGGTTGTCGCCTTCGCCGTTGAGGCTGGCCGCGCTGTCCCAGGTGACGGTCAGTTTCGCGGTCGCGCCGGGGGCCAGGGTGATGCTGGCGGGGCTGACCGTCATGCCGTCGACGGTGTCAAGCGCATCGAAGCCCGCGCCGGTATACAGCGTGCCGACCGCGTAGGTTTCGGTCGCGCTCGCCACGCTGGTGATCGTGACATCCAGTGACTTGGTCTCGCCCATCTCAACCAGGCCGAAGCTCAGGCTGGGCGGGTCGAGGATGACGCCGGGGTTGGCCGCATGGGTCAGGTCCAACCGGCCCGCGCCCATGTCCAGCGGTTGGGCCGGGGTGGTCATATCCGCGTCCACGTAGATGTCAAGATATTTCGAGGTGCTCATCAGCGCGGATTTGATCCACGCGGGAGACCAATCGGGGTGGATCTGCTTGAGCAGGATTCCTGCGCCCGCTACGTGCGGCGCAGCCATCGAGGTGCCGGATGCCTGGCCGAAGCTGAGGTGCCGGTCCTCCCCGGTGGCGCCAGGGCCGTAGCCCTGAGCCAGGATGTTGACGCCCGGAGCTGTGATATCCGGCTTCAGCACGTTGCCCACGCCGGGGCCGCGGCTGGAGAAGCTGGCAATGACGTCGGGCGTGTTGCCGATCTGGAAGGCGATCGTGCTGATCTGCAGCTTCGCCGTATCGGGATTGTCAGTATTCCATGCGAGCAGTGCGGTGCCTGCCGTGTTGCCGGTGAAGATCCCGGGGATCGTAACCTGGCTTCCCACCGCGCCTGCACCCATGTTGATCAGCTCATCGCCGCCGGTTGCATGGTTGTAGACGATGAACATCGTCGCGCCGGCGTTCTCCGCATTGAGCGCCTTCACGCCGAATTCGCACGTGCCACGCACGATCAGGGCGGCCTTGCCTGCAAACGCTCCCGCGGGGAACGCGTTGCAGCCCTCTGCATTCGTGGGATCGACCACGGCGGATGACGCGTACGGATAGGGGCCGAGGACCTGTCCGAGAGGAATCGCGCCGCCGAAGGCTGCCGAGGCATAGCTCAGACCTTTCAGCTCCTCCGGCACCGGCGCGGGCTCTACCGCTTCAAGCACGCCAGAAGCGAAGGTGCCGTCCGTTGTGCTTGCCGCAACGCTGATGTAATCATCTGATGGGTGATCGCCCGTGCCCGTGTTCGGTCCGGCATTGCCGGCCGACATGCTGACGAAGATACCGGCTGAAACGGCGTTGCGGAGCGCCTGGTCCAGCGCGTCAAACTCGCCGCCCAGGCTGCCGGGACCGCCGCCCCAGGAGTTGTTGAGTACGTCCGCGCCGTCAGCAACGATGTCTTCCAGCGCCTTGATGCCCTCCACGTTGTAGAAGGAGCCATCGTCGGTGATGCTGTTGTAGAAGACGCGATACGACATGACGTAGGCCTTGGGCGCTACGCCGCTGATCGTGACCGGGTCCGCGCCGAGGAAACTCACCTCGACTTCGTTGCCGGCCGCTGTGGACGCGGTGTGATTGCCGTGTTCCGTGCCTTGCAGGCCAGGCCAGGGGTTCTCATCGCCAGCCGAGGGCGGATCCCAGGTCCGGAAGTACGCGCGGGCGACGATGATCTTGCCGTTGGTGTTTCGGGTGTCGCCCTTAGGGAAGCCGGGCGGGTAGGTGTAGCCCGCGCCGCTGAACATCGCCGCGTCCTTGTGTGCGCCGCCGTCCATGGAGGCGAACTTGATGCCCGTGCCGGCATTCTCCTTACCGCCCACCGTGGGGTTATTCCACGCCGCAGGTGCACCGATCAAGGGTAAGCTTGCATAAAGAGCGGGATCGTGCGCATAGTCCTTCGAAACCCGCTTCACGTTGGGCAACTGCAGCAGCTTCTTCGCCAGGGAGTTGACATCCACATTCCGCCCGGCGTCTATCGACACCGCGTTCAGTAGTACCTGGTAGGTGGCCGGAAGTGTCCTGCCGTTTTCATTGGTATACGTAGCGATTTTGGCATTTGGAACTGCTGCCTGCATGGAAGAGACGAACTGCGCCTGTTCTGCTTGCAGCTTCTGCACGTAGGCCTGTGCAGCCGGTGAGTTGACATCGAGTTTTCCGCCGCTGCCCAGCAGCTCGGTTACGCCCGAGAACTGCACCAGGGGCGGTGAGCTGAGTTCGACGATCAATCGATGCGAATACCGTGCTTCCGTAGCTTTCGGACCATCGGTGACGACGTTCTCAGCACTGACGGCAGCCGGCAGGAGCAGGCTGGCCACCAGGACCACGACCAGAAAGAACGAGAGTTTTCGACTCATATTCCTGTTATTCCTTTCTTTGGATACACGCGTGACTCGTTTCAACACTGGACTGTGGATGGATCTTGTGACTCGGGAGTCAACACCTCCTTGAGGACCGAAACTGGCCGGCGGCATCCCGGGGAGCATGATGCCAAGTCAGATTATAGACGGCCCCTTCCCGCCTGTCAATTGGCTTCAGTTTCCGGGCTTAAGCTGCCCGGCTGGCGCTGTGATTGACAATGCCGGTCGC
>CAYLZG010000111.1:0-7861 GCA_964387985.1 uncultured Anaerolineales bacterium
TCAGCGTCAACTTCACTATGGTCATCGCGGCTGCGGCGTGGTTGCCGCTTCTCCTCGCATGTATCGAGATGGTGGTGCGCAAGCTGGAGGAAGGTGGGGCCTCCAACTTCCTCCCGGTGCCTTACGTGGCGCTCGGGGCCGTGGTGCTGGCGATTCAGATCCTCGCGGGACACGTAGAGATCACGTACTACACGCTCATGGTGATGGGGTTATTTGCCCTGTGGCGGCTTGCCGCCGTGCTGCGCAGGCTTCGCTCATGGCGCCCTGTCGTGCGCGGCGGCGCCTGGCTGCTGATCATGGTCAGCCTGGGTGTAGCGCTCGGCGGCGTGCAGATCCTGCCCCTGTACGAGCTGGTGCGGCAGAGCTTCCGGGAAGGCTCGGCGACGCTGCAGCAGGTGCGCGATTGGGCCTGGCCCTCGCGCCAGATCATTACCTTCCTGCTGCCGGATTTTTACGGCAACCCGACGCACCACGCTTACTACGACATCTGGCAGCGAGCCATCGTGCCGGTGACGCAAAATGCCCTCGGCCAGCCGCTCACCACGATCTACTGGGGCGTCAAGGATTACGTCGAGGGCGGCAACTACCTGGGGATTGCTACGCTGGTGCTGGCGATCACCGGTGTGCTGGCGGGCGTGGGAGGATACACGAAGAGCCGGGGACAGACTGCCTCGCGGCCCGAGGCACGGCCGGCTGGTGGTGACTCCCTCCCGGCGCACGCCGCTGGCTGCGATCGACGGACCGTCCGTCCGGCCCACGTAGGGTTCTTCGCCATTCTTGCCGTCCTGTCGTTGCTGTTCGCGTTCGGCACTCCGCTCTACGCCATCCTGTATTACGGCCTGCCGGGCTACAGCCAGCTCCATTCCGCGTTTCGCTGGGTGTTTCCATACACGCTCAGCATGGCCGCGCTGGCCGGTTTTGGGCTCGACTGGCTCCTGTCACAGCGGGCTGCGCGGAAGGAAGAAGGACAAAGGAAAAAGGAGGGTCTTGCTTCGGCGCCCTGGCGTTTGGCACGGCTCCTGGCATGGCTGTCGGTCGTCGCAGGCGCGGGCGCACTTCTCCTCTTTGTCTTGAGTGTCCTGCGGCCCGACCCCTTTATCGCGTTGGGTGAACGGTTGCTGAACTGGGGTTTTTGGTCTGATCTCGCGCAGAGCAGGGGCTTTTCAGACGGCGCGATGTTGTGGAGCTACGAGGCGGTGCAGATCGCTCGCTTCGGTGCGATGGCTCTCCTGACCGGCCTGGGGCTGCTGTGGCTGATGCGTCCCGCTGAGGCGACTGCCGGCCGGCGCGGCTCCGGCGCGCGGCAGGTGTTTCTTGCGGGGATGCCCCTTGTCCTCGTCCTGCTCCTGGATGTTTGGTTGGCCGGCAGGGGATTCAATCCGGCGGCTGATTCCAAGCTGCTGCAGTTCACGCCCCGCGCCATCGAGTTTCTCCAGAGCCAGCTGGACCCCGCCCAGCCCTGGCGGCTGACGAGCTTCGACCCGACGAGAAGGTACTCAACGCAAACTCGGCCATGCGGTATGGCCTGGAGGACGTGCGCGGGTATGACTCCATCATCCCCAGGCAATACGTCGAGTACATGCGGCGGCTGCATCCCCAAGGGGAGCTTCTTTACAATCGTATTGCTGCCATCTACTCTCAGTTAGGCGACCAGCCCAATCATGGCGCACTCGACAGTCCATTGCTGGATTTGCTCGGCGTGCGTTACGTGGTCTCCACTCAGCCGATTCCGAATGACGGCTACGCGCTGGTGTACGACCAGGAAGTCAAGGTCTACGAGAATACGGGGGCTTTTCCGCGCGCGTTCGTTGTCCCGCAGGCCATTTCTGCAACCAACCAGGCGGAGGCGCTGGACAGGCTGCAGCAGGTCGACCCGGGTCAAGTCGTGGTGATCGAGGGGCTGCCGGACGATCAGATCCCTCCTGCCGCATCGCCCCAGGTGCGCGAAGCCCGCTTCAGCGAGCGCGGCAATCGCGAGTACTTCATAGACGTGAACGTCAGCGACCAAGGCTGGCTGGTCGTGACGGACAACTACTTCGATGGCTGGAAGGCCTACCTGCGTCCGTTTGGCGTCGAGGGCGAAGGCGTGACAGCCGGCGGCGAATCGGTCGAGCAGCAGTTGACCTTATATCGGGCGGATGGCGCCTTCCGGGCCGTGTATCTTCCCCAGGCCGGACAGTGGACGGTTCGTTTTGTCTACTCGCCGCGCAGCATGCTGTTGGGCGTTTACGTGACTTTCCTGGCGGGCGTCACACTGCTCCTGCTGGCCGGCTGGTGGGCATGGAAGCGATACTACAAGGGCGAAGGCAGCGAGGTCGGCACGGTTGCGAAGAACAGCGCGGTGCAGGTGGTCATGAGCCTGTTCAACCGCGGCATTGACTTTGCGTTCGCCATGCTGCGGTTGCGTGTGCTCAGTCCGGAAGGCGAGGGCAGCTATGTCTTCGCAATCACCTTCTACATGATCGCGGAGATTGTCACGCGCTTTGGTCTGGGCACGCTGCTGACGCGTGATGTGGCGTTCGAAAGAGGCCGGGCACGCAGATACCTGACGAATGTGGTGACTCTCCGGTCGCTTCTCTGGATCATCAGTCTGCCGGTGATGGCATTGGCGCTGCTCCTTTTCCAGAGGTCTCCCACGCCCCTGACGAACTTCGAGATCCAGGCGGTCGGCCTGTTTGCCGCGGCTCTCTTCTTTGCCAACATCGCAGACGCGCTTTCTTCAGTCTTCATGGCTTTTGAGAAGATGGAGTACCCTGCGGCGAGCGCGACCGCGGTCACGGTGGCGAAGGTCGCGTTGAGCGCCCTGGTGCTGCTGCCCCCCTTCAACCTGGGGTTCGTGGGGCTCGCGGGTGTCGCCGTCCTGATGAACGTGGTGCAGGTGATCTGGCTCTGGATCCTGCTGGAGCGCAAGGTGCTCGGGCCGGCAGAGGAAGCGACGAAAAGGGAGACGATAAGTGCCCGGCACTTGGACGGGCACCCGGGTGGTCAGCCCGAGGCAGCAATAAGTGCCCGGCACTTCGAAAGTGCCGGGCACTTGGACGGGCGCCAAAGCGGCCGCATCGACTGGGCACTTCAGCGCTACATGCTGCGCGAGTCTGGGCCTTTGATGCTCAACCACCTGCTGGCGACCGTGTTTTGGCGCATCAGCCAGCTGGTGTTGCGCGGGGCCATCAATCCGGCGGCGGTCGGCATCTTCTCAGCGGGCATCAAGTACATCGACGGGTTGAACGTCATTCCGGCCTACTTCACCGCAGCGATCTTTCCCCTGATGAGCCGTTACGCGCATGCGGGCAGTGATTCCCTCGTCAAGGCCTATCGCCTGGCGCTGCAGCTGCTGTTCATGGCCGCCCTGCCGATCGCGGTCTTCTTCACCTTTGCTGCGACTCCTCTGATCCAGATCCTCGGCGGCGCTGCCTACCTGCCGGATTCTGCCATCGCCCTGCGTGTCATGATCTGGTCGATTCCGATCGGCTTCATCAATTCGGTGACCCAGTACGTGCTGATTGCGGTCCATAAGCAGCGCTTCTTGACCGGCGCCTTCTTGATCGGCGTTCTATTTGCGGCCATCAGTAACTGGGTGCTCGTGCCGAAGTACGGTGCAATCGCAGCTGCCGCGTTGTTGATCCCGGCAGAATTGTCCCTGTTCTTCCCCTTTGCGTGGGCAGTCCATCGTTATGTGGCTCCGATGCCGTGGCTCGCGTTGTTGGGCAGGCCCCTCTTGGCAACGGTTGTGAATCTGGTTATAGTATGGGGCTTAGAACGAATGGGCGTTCCGTTGTTGCTCGCCCTGTTAGCGGGTTTTATCGCCTATTGTGCGGTTCTATTCGTGCTGCGAAGCTTCAATGGCGAAGAGTTCGCCGTCCTTCGCAGTTATGCCGAACGTCGGCTTCGCCGGCCCGCTCGCGAAGCCGCCACCTGACAGGGTGCTGGCCCTGGAAGACCAAGGGGGAACCATGGGCTCCGAATTTGTTCTTGAACTGGAGCACGTGACCAAGCGTCACGGCGCGATTGCTGCCCTGTCCGACCTTTCGCTCTCTGTGCGGCCTGGCGAGATTCACGGGGTGCTTGGCGATAACGGCGCGGGCAAGACATCTCTGCTCAAGATCCTGAGCGGGATGGAGGGAGCCAGATCTGCTGGCGCGTTGGAGGGTGTCATCAGGGTCAACGGCGCACCGGTTGAGATCGATTCGCCCCAGCAGGCTATCAAGCACGGCATCGGCGTTGTCCCTCGCCGTCCGGGCATCTTCTCGGGTCTGAGTGTGGCCGACAATATCGTCGTTGGTAAGGAGATGCAGGGCCTGATCATCAACCAGGCGCGCATGCGAGAGCAGGCCTCGAGGTTCATGGAGATGATCGGCCTGCGGCTTGACCCGTCAGTCAAGGCCAGTGGCCTGACCGCGAGCCAGCAGCGACTTCTGATGATCGCTCGTGCGCTCAGCCTGGACGTCAAGATCGTCGTGATGGACGAGCCCGCTGCATTTCTGACCACGCCCCAGGATCTGAGCCAACTCTTTCGTGCGGTGCGCAGCCTGGCCGAGCGGGACATTGCCACGCTCTATTTGACGCGGCGACCGGTGGAGGCTGTGCAGATCTCGGATCGCATCAGCGTTCTGCGGGACGGAGAGGTGGTCGCACTGTGGCAGCGAACGGACTTCGATGAAAGCGTGCTGATCACGCAGATGCAGAGCCAACGTATCGGCGATGCAGGGTATGTGGATCATGATGATCTGAACCAGCCGCGCGGGTGGCTTGATGGACTGCGGTCGTTGATAACCGGCAATCGAAACTGAGCGGCGGAGGAGGTTTTCTGCGATGCGGATCGGCATTATTACCAGCGGTGGCGACGCACCGGGCATGAATGCAGCTATCCGGGCCATCACTCGATGTGCTCTGGACAAGGGAGTTGAAGTCGTCGGCATCCATGAGGGTTGGCAGGGCGTGGTGGACGGTGGCGAGCAGTTCGAGCCGTTCAACTGGCGCAGCGTTGGCGGCATCCTGCAGTTGGGCGGCACGATTCTCGGCACGGCGCGCAGCGAGATTTTCCGCACGGTGCCCGGCCGGCGCCAGGCCGTACGCAATCTGATCCTGAACGGTGTCGATGGCCTGGTGGTGATCGGCGGAGACGGTTCGCTCACGGGGGCGCTTCTTTTGCACCAGGAATGGCCGGAGCATCTCCACGCATTGGCGGCTGAGGGTCTCATCTCACCGGAAAAAGCCAAGACTCACACGTCATTCCGTGTCGTGGGACTTCCCGGATCGATAGACAATGATCAGTTCGGAACCGATATGAGCATCGGAGCGGACACTGCGTTGAACACCATCGTCGAGGCGGTGGATAAGCTCAAGTCGACTGCAGACTCACACCAGCGCACCTTTGTTGTGGAGGTGATGGGCAGGCGCTGCGGGTATCTCGCCTTGATGGGTGCGATGGCCACAGGGGCTGACTGGCTCCTGATCCCCGAAGAGGAGATGGATTCACGCTGGCATTTTCGAATGATCGAAGCGTTGAAGACCGGCCGGGAGGCTGGCCGCCGGCATGATGTCATCATCTTCGCAGAGGGTGCGCGGCATCCGGATGGCCTTCCCATTCGCGCCGACACAATCACGGAGATCCTGCGAAATCGCATGGGCATCGAGGCTCGCGTGACCGTGCTGGGGCACGTACAGCGAGGGGGGTCGCCCAGTGGATTTGATCGCAATCTGGCATCTCGCCTGGGTGCTGCGGCGGTCGACTACATCACAGGACCGGATGAAACGCCCGTGATGTACGGCCTCGTGCACAACGAACCCACGGCGACACCCCTGGACGAGGTCGTAGCAAAGAGCCGCGACATCAACGATCAGATCGACCACGGAGATTTCGAAGAGGCGCTGGCCATGCGCGGCCGGAGCTTCCTCGACTCGCTCAACCTGCTGAAGACGCTGGCACGCGCGCATCCCAAGGCAGAACTGGCCGCACGTGGCCGCATCGCCATCATGACAGGGGGGCCCGATTCGCCCGGCATGAACGCAATTCTGCGCACCGCGCTGCGAATGGCGCGGAACGAGGGCCAGGATGTCATTGGCATTCGCTATGGGCTTGGCGGACTGGCACGTGGGGATGTCTGGGATCTTAGCTGGATGGATGTTCAAAACTGGATCAACCTTGGCGGCAGCGAACTGGGCGCGATCCGGCACGAACTGGACGACGAGGAAATCAAGGCGATCGCAGAACAGATCCGGCGGTGGGATGTTCGGGGAATCATTGCGGTTGGCGGTCTCCAGACCTATTGCCAGATCCAGAAACTGACAGACGCGCGCGATACCTATCCGGAGCTGCGCATCCCGATGATCTGCGTCCCGGCGACCATCGGCAATAACCTGCCGGCCACTGAGATCACCGTGGGCGCGGACACTGCGCTCAACAACATCGTGGACGCGGTGGACAAGATCAAGTACACAGCCGGTGCAGCCCATCGCGCCTTCCTGGTCGAGGTCATGGGCCGGGAGAGCGGCTACCTGGCCCTGGCATCAAGCCTGGCAACCGGTGCGGAGATGCAGCTGCTGAACGAGGATGGGATCGACCTTCGGATCCTGCAGAAGGACATCGAACAGCTTCGTGAGGGCTTTGCCAGCGGCAAGAAGCTGGGAATCGTTATCATTGCAGAGGACGCTTCCCCATACTACGATACCGAGTTCGTCCGCCGAATCATGGTGGCTGAGGCGCACGGCCAGTTCGACGTGCGAGAAGCCATCCTGGGACACCTCCAACGCGGGGGCGTGCCGACCGCGTTCGACCGGGTGCAAGGCAGCCGTCTTGGCGCGCACGCTGCGCGCAAGATCATGGAGGACGTCGCGGCAGGCCGCGATGAAGTGAACGTCATCGGGGTCTGGCGTCGCGGTGTTGAGTTTACGCCACTTGCCGAGGCGATGGAGCAGATGGACTGGGAGCATGATCGTCCCAAGGTCCAGCCCTGGCTTTCATGGCGGCCAGTGTCGGTGGTCCTGGCGAAGCCGCACGCGGGAGCCTAGCGAGCTCTTTCGATCTCGGCGACCAACCGGTCGATCTGTTCGTCTGTGTGGGTGGCGAAAATGGCCACGCGCAGCGCGCCGCCGTGCGGCGTGCTGCTGTAGCGAGTCACATGAGCCACGCAGATATCCCGCTCGAACAGTTCTGCCTGCAGACGCGCCAGGTCGACGCCCGGAAGCGCGGTCAGGCACAGTATCGGAACCGGCGATTCTTCCAGCGACCAACCGAGCCTTCGCAGCCCGCTACGTGCGCGAGCGACATTCGACCAGAGTCGCTCCCGAAGCTCGGGATGGGTTCGGACATGGTCCAGCGACCATGTCGAGGCCGCAGCAGCCGGCAGCGGTGATGGGCTGCTCCCCGCCAGCGCATGTACGTTGTGCCAGAGCCACTCGATGAATGATGATGAACCGGCGATGATGCCACCGTGCCCCCCGAGTGCCTTGCTGAGGGTGTGGGTCGTGTAGCAACGCACGCCAGTATCGGGCCCGGCGGACTTTCCCCGGGTTCCGCGGCGCTCCGAAGCAAACTCCAGCGATCCCCGGCCGAGGCTGCCGATGACTCCGGTTGCGTGCGCGTCATCGATGCACAGGATCGCGCCTTCATACTGGTCGAGCACCCGGATGTAGTCCACCAGGGGCGCGACCTCTCCGGAGATCGGGAAGATGCCGTCGGTCAGAACCAGGGGCCGCTCGTCCCTCCCCAGCGTGGCATGCACGGCGCTGGCAAGCGCTCCAGGATTTGCGTGGGCGAAAGGATGCACGGGCACGCCTGCCGCGCTTGCTGCGTCCCGACCGCTGAAATGCGCGGCCTCATCCACGTAGATCCGGTCGAATTCATTCCGCAGGCCCTGCA
>CAYLZG010000111.1:7871-9426 GCA_964387985.1 uncultured Anaerolineales bacterium
GATTTCGCTGCCCAGGTAGGCCGAGACGGTGTAGAGCGCGGCCTCCTGGTCGAGAAACACGGCTGCCGCGCGTTCGACTGCCTGAAAGATCGGATGCTCCCCATAACCCCCGCGCGAAGTTGCGGTAGTCAGCCCATACTTTTCCAGTGCTGCGCCGGCAGCAGCCACGAGACCGCTGTGGCCCTGCAGGCCAAGGTAGCCGGTGCCCGAGAAATAGTCGCGCCACCGTCCATTGATGATCGTGCGCGCGCCCGGCGCACTCTCCATGACGAAATTCATGGGCACCTAATCCTTGAGAAAAGTTCGCGCGCCTACAAATGTCTCGCGCAGCCCTTCGACCTGCTGGACGTTGTCTTCGTATACCCCGTTGATGCGCCGTGAGGAGTGGATGATATCCCATCCGCCGCGGCTGACCGCCACGTGGGTGATTTTTCGAGCGTCCCCCGCCTCACCGAAAAAGAGCAGATCACCGGGCTGGTAGGGGAAATCGACCGGTTGGCCCGCCGCATACTGCATGTCCGCGTCGCGCGGCAGGACCACGCCGGAGAGACGGTGGAGCAGCTGGCTGAAGCCCGAGCAATCGATGCCCCAGGCGGAGCATCCACCCCAGAGGTACTGGACACCGGTGAACTGCTCTGCATCCCGGATGATCTGGTCGCGCCTGGCCTTCTCGTTGTAAGGCAGTGCGTCCAATGCACGGAGTGCGCTGGCCTTGACCCAGCCGGACTGCCCGCCAGCCAGCCGCACATGGCGCCACGGGCCATCCTCCCCGTCGACTGCTACAGAGGCGCCGCCCAGGAGCCGCGTGGCGAGCGGCGCGGCGTCGTGAGGTTCGGTCCCGACTCCGGTCTCAGGGCTGCAAACCAGGTGTGTGACGGTGTCGATCGATGCACTGGACAGGTAAGGGGCGTAGACCCACCCAAGATAACCATCGGGCTGGCGTGCGAAACACCAGCGATCTTCTTCCAGGAGCACCTCGACGGGCGACCCGCTAAGCAGTTGGCTCAATTGCTCGGCGAGGAAGGAAGGCCTGGCGTAGAATCCGGTGATGTTGGTTCCCAGGACACGGGTCGGGGCGCCGGATCGAAGAACGCGGACCCGTGTTGTGTCGCAAGTGATCTGGGGAAACCGCGCGGCCAGCTGGCCCACCGCATCCTGGAGTGTCATCTCGTCCAGGACCTGGCCGGTCAGGACGAGCCCGCCGCCAGGAGCTTCGATCTGGTCGAGCCGGCAGTAGCATGTCCGGCTGTCCGAGTAGGCGCCGGTGATGTCGCTCAGCGCAGCCACCACTTCATCTGTCACGGTAAGACCTCCTCAAAAACGCGCGCCATGTTGCGCCAACAGACCTTCTCCACCTGGGCTGCGGAGAGGCCTCCTCGTCGAAGTTGATCCACGATAAGGGGATAGCTTTCGACTCCTGTCACGCCGGCCGGGCCGAAGCTGATGCCGTCCAGGTCACCACCCAGTCCGATACAATCCTCGCCTCCCACATCGAACGCGTGCTTCACGTGGCGCACCACCCACTCCAGTGGCGGGAGGGGGATGGCGGACAGCT
>CAYLZG010000111.1:9436-9661 GCA_964387985.1 uncultured Anaerolineales bacterium
GGGCCTGCTGTCATGCGGTGCCTCTGCCGCGTCGCCGCGTCCGCGCCCTTAACGGGCGCCATGATCGCATCCCATGCCGCGAGGTAGGCCGGATCGAGAAAATCGGGCGCCAGGTTGATCCCCATCACACCTCCCCGGCCGGCCAGGGTGCGAATCTGCGCGTCGGTCAGGTTGCGCGACGCAGGGCTCAGCGCGCGGCAATCGGAGTGGCTCGCGATGAATGGC
>CAYLZG010000111.1:9707-14636 GCA_964387985.1 uncultured Anaerolineales bacterium
GTGATACGTCTACCATGACGCGCAGCGAGGATGCGAGCTCGATGAGGCGGCGCCCCTCGGCGCTCAACGGCCCGCCCTTGCCGGTCGAGCTTCCCGAGAAGTGGTTATCGTCCCATGCAGGAATGACGAGGCGCACACCGAGCGCGAAGAAATCGTTCAAAGCATCGGCATTGGGAAGCGGATCTGCGCCCTCCAGCCCGATGATCGCGGCTACGCCCGCGCTGTCATCACCGAAGGAGCGCGCGATGTCGGCCCCCGTTCGGACGATGAACATGCGGCTTGCAGATTCGTCTGCCCACCCGTGCAGGGTGCTGATTGCCCCCTCTGCCAGGGCCCGGATGTCCCGGCCGGAAAAGTAGGAGGCCGCAGCGAAGACCGCGAACACCTGGGCGCGGCCGCCTGCAGCGCTCAGTCGGGGTAGGTCCAGCTGGCCTCGGGGATCGCCGGTCACGAAGCCGAATGTGCGATCGTAACTGTTCATGACCGCATCGCAGTGCGCGTCGAAGAATCGCATAGGAGTCTGTTCCTTGGGTGAAAGGTCCTTACCGATCATGGTGTGCAACAACGCCAATGCCCCACCGGTCCGGCAAGTGGATGCCGCCGTGCTCGTCATAACGCAGCCCGTCGAATGGATCGTCTGCGATGAGCAGCGGTCCGTCCAGGTCAAGCCAGTCGGCAAGGCCGGCCAGATGGGCCATGGCGGTGACGCCGATCGATGTCTCGATCATGCAGCCGAGCATGACGCGCAGGCTCAGGTCCTTTGCGCGCCGGGCCATGCGGAGCCCGGGTCCCAGCCCACCTGCTTTCATCAGCTTGAGATTGATCCCCTGCACGCCTGCAGCAGCCAGCGTCTCCACATCGGCGAGCGACTGGCACGATTCGTCCGCCACAATCGGGGTGGAGGTGTGCGCCTGGACGTAACCCATGCCGGAGAAGTCCTCCCGGTGGACGGGCTGTTCGATGAGTTCGAGGTCGAATCGTTCGAGGCGTTCGATCAGAAGGACTGCTTCTTCAGGTGACCATCCGGCATTCGCGTCGACGCGTAGTTTTGCGTCGGGACGGGCGGCGCGCACCGCCGCAAGCCGGGCAAAATCATCCTCTGAACCCAGTTTGATCTTGAGTGTGCCGTATTGGGATGCGGCAGCCGCCTGCCGGGCCATCTCCTCGGGCTCGGCAATGGAGATCGTGAAGCATGTGGCGAGAACTGGCGGCGGGGGCAGGCCGAGCATCTGCCACAGAGGCTGGCGCCGCTGGCGCGCGATGCGATCGTGGAGCGCCAGATCCAACGCGCAGCGAGCAGGCGCCGGGCCACGGGCTCCGATCCAGCCGCCGATTTCCGCAGGATCATCCGGGAGAGGCACCTCGCGCGCGGCGGCTTCGGCCCAGGTGGCGATCATGTCGTCGTCGGCCACGCCATAGTAAGGCGGAATGGCGGCTTCGCCCCAGCCTGCATCGTGGGGCAAGCGCAGCCAGTACGAACGCCGCGTCTCGCTGACCCCATAGGAGAGCCGAAATGGAACGCGCAAGTGCAGGGTGAGCGCCTGCCAGGTCAGAGTATCGGTCATTGCCAAGCCTTTCCGAAGGCCAAATATCGCCCATTATACCGGGGTGCCTGCGAGATGCCTACTTGGCGACCGGCTTCTTCACCGGAATGTGTGGGCATGGTAAACTAAGCTACTGCCGGAGACCTGCAAGGCCATCCGAAACACGAACTTCGATTGGAGCCGATATGACCCAGAATCAGCGCCTGTTGGCGACCTTACAGGAACACCAGCACGACATGGTAGCCGACCTGACGCGGTTGGTCGAAATGGAATCACCGACCGACAACAAGTCTGCACTGGACAGGCTTGGCGAACACCTTGCTGCGCGCCTGCAGCACCTGGGAGCAGAGGTGGAGGTATTCCCTCAGCCGCAGGCGGGCGATCATCTGAGAGCTCGCTGGGAAGCCGGCGGCGATGGGGCCGCAGGTGGGCTGCTGTTACTGTGCCACATGGATACGGTCTGGGACCTGGGTACGGTGCTCGAACGACCGGTGATCATCAGGGACGGCCGCCTGTACGGGCCGGGCGCATTCGACATGAAGGGCGGCATCGTCAGCGCACTGTGGGCCATCCGGGCCCTGCGCGGCCTGAACATGATGCCGAAACGGCGCATCACGCTGCTGCTCACCTCTGACGAAGAGACGGGCAGCAAGACGTCCCGCCCCATCGTAGAGATGGAGGCGCTCCAGCACGATGCGGTGCTGGTCCTGGAGCCTGCGCAACCGCCCAACGCTGCTCTGAAGACCTGGCGCAAGGGTGTGGGCATGTACCAGGTGCGCACGACCGGCGTCGCAGCGCACGCAGGCGCAGCGCATAGCGAGGGCGTCAATGCGATCGAGGAGCTTGCGCACCAGGTCGTTGCCATCCAGGCGTTGACTGATTACGACGCTGGCACCACGGTCAATGTGGGCGTCGTGGGAGGCGGCACGCGCAGCAATGTGGTGCCGGAGAGCGCGTGGGCGCGAGTCGATGTGCGGGTGATGAACGAAGCTGAGGCCCTGCGCCTGGATGAGTCCCTGCGTGGCCTGCAGCCGCGGCTGAAGGGTGCGCGCGTGGAGGTCACGGGCGGCATCAATCGTCCGCCGATGGTGCGGACCGCGGCGGGCGTGTCTCTCTTCCAGAAGGCTGCCGAGATTGCGGCTGAGCTGGGATTTTCGGTCACCGAGACAGGCACCGGCGGTGGATCGGACGGCAACTTCACTGCCGCCTTGGGTGTGCCTACCCTGGATGGGCTTGGGGTCGTGGGCGATGGCGGGCACGCGCAGCATGAGCACGTGATCATCAGCTCGTTGCCCGAGCGCGCCGCGCTCCTGGCCGGCTTGCTGCGCGCGTAGCGGCGAGAAACTGCGGGAGTCCCAGATGAGGCTGAGACTGAGCATCCTGAGCGGAGCTCCAGAAGGGGGCGCGGTCGAAGGACGCCTGCGCTGACAGGTGCATTCCGAAATTGCTGCAACGATCGCCTGTGACTTGCCAGGTTAGTACTTTTGTGCTATGATTGCACGATGAGCTTGCCGAATATGCCTGTCCAACTATCCGACGCGCAGCGTGCTGTTGCCGCGTTGCCCATTGACCGCCGGATCTTCCTCGAAGGCATCGCCGGCACGGGGAAGACGGCGGCTGCTGTGGCGCGCCTGGAACACTTGCTGCGTTCGGGCGTGCCTGGCAACGACATCCTCCTTGTCCTGCCGCAGCGCACGCTGGCCGCGCCCTATAACACTTTCTTGCGCAGGCCCACCACCCCTGCGGGCGGGGAGGTAGACACGGTTACCATAGGCGGGCTGGGCCAGCGGATGATCGAGCTTTACTGGCCGCTGGTCGCGCGACAGGCTGGCTTCGCTCATCCCGACCGGCCGCCCGTCTTTCTCACCCTGGAGACCGCACAGTACTTCATGGCGCGGGTGGTGAGGCCTCTGCTGGAAGCCGGGTATTTCGATGCTGTCCGCGTGGAACGCAACCGTCTCTACAGCCAGATCCTGGATAACCTGAACAAGGCTGCGGTGGTTGGCTTCGATGCGTCGGAGATCGGGCCGCGGCTCAAGGCCGCATGGCTGGGTGAATCCGCGCAGCTCCGGGTCTACGATGAGGTGCAGGAGGCTGCGGACCGCTTCCGCGCGACCTGCCTTGCCAACAACCTGTTGGATTTCTCGCTCCAGTACGAGATGTTTTCCCGGCATCTCTGGCCGCTGCGGCCTTGCAGGCAGTACCTCCTGGCACGTTACCGGCACCTGATCATCGACAATACCGAGGAAGATACCCCGGTCAGCCACGACATCCTGGCCGAGTGGCTGCCGCACGCGACGTCGGCGCTGGTCGTCTATGATGAGGGGGGCGGATATCGCCGCTTCCTGGGTGCCGATCCGGGCAGTGGTTACAGGCTGAAGGCGTTGTGCCAGGAACAGGTCCGCTTCGAACACTCTTTCGTGACTTCGCCCGCAGTCCAGACGCTGGGCAGGGCGATGCGCCGCGCGCTGCGAGCGAAGCCAGGCACAGTCGAGACTGCACCGGTCATGGGACGGCGGACGTCACCGGTGTTGGCTGAAGAGCTTGATTTCGATGCTCCTGCGCCCTCTGGCGTAGATCGATCGGGCGACCCTTTACCGCCGATCTGGGATGCGCTCGAGGTCGAAGGACGGCGCTACTATCACGAAATGCTTGATTGGGTTGCCGACCGGATCGCTGTGTTGGTGCACGATGAGGGTGTTAAGCCCGGCCAGGTCGCGATCGTGTCGCCGTTCGTCAGCGGGGGACTTCGATTTGCACTGGAGAATCGCCTGGCTGTGCATGGCGTGCCCGTGCGATCGCACAGGCCCTCGCGCGCGCTGCGCGAGGAGCCGGTTACACTGTGCCTGCTCACCTGGGCCGCCTTATGCCATCCCGGTTGGCGCATCCGTCCTGCACCTTTCGACATCAGCCAGGCGCTGATGCTGACCATCGCGGACATGGACCTCGTGCGCGCGCAGTTGCTTGCGGACATCGCCTATCGCACGCGGGATGGCATCCCCACCTTGACTTCCTTTGCGGAGATCGAGCCCGCCATGCAGGAGCGCATCACTTTCCTGTTGGGCGGGCGGTACGAGGGGCTGAGAACCTGGATCGGCGCTCACACGGTCCCGGTAGATCAGACCTGGGATCCACCGGCACGCGTGGGCCTGGCGCGCGGTGACAGATCGCGGCGCCGCGTGGAGCTCGATCACTTCCTGTCGCGTCTCTTCGGTGAGCTGCTTTCTCAGCCGGGCTACGGTTTTCATGGTAGTTACGATGCCGGCGAACAGACTGCCAAGGTGATCGAATCTGCCCGTAAGTTCCGCCAGGTGATGGCGGCGTCTCTTGGCGACCGGTCTGCCATGACGTTGGGACAGGAGTACATCGAGCTGGTGCGCGATGG
>CAYLZG010000112.1:0-14573 GCA_964387985.1 uncultured Anaerolineales bacterium
AGGGCCTGGCTCCGGGGCCAGAGGGCCTGGCTCGGTGGGCTCCACCTGCTCAACGCTCCGCCGACAACGGCAACCGCCATGATCGAGAACGACGGAAACAGGCGGTGCTGCAGGTTGCTCCCCAGCGCGCCGCTGGCATCTGAGAGGATCGACAGCACACCCTGTACACTGAACGCCACGTAGAAGAGCCACAGAAGGCGGGCTTGCAGGGTTTTCGGTGCATCTCCCCAGCCCAGCCAGCGCACGCCCTGGTAGCACACGATCGCGAACGAGATACCCAGGATGATCCAGTTTGCGATGCTCACCAGCAGGTAGACAGGAAGGCTGACCCAGCCGTTTTGCACCTGCAGGTAAGCATTGGTCGCACCGCTTCCTCCCGTTATCCGCATATCGACGAGAAGCGCGATGATCCGGTCGGTGACCGATTCCAACACCAGGAGGTCATGCTGAGCCGGCGGATATACGTAGAAGATGAACAGGTACACCAACGCGAGCGCGATCAGCACGATGTATAAGAAACGACTGAAAACCCCCGCCTCGCGATCGAGCTCGTTGTTGGTTTGCCGCTCGAGCAGGCGGCCAAGCAGGATTGCGATAACGATCGCGAAGATGAACGAGTGCGCGATCAGGTTGTTGCTTCCTGCCAGCGAAAAGAACAGGAGATAGAACAGCCCCACGTGTGCTGCCAGCTGCCAAGGCTGGTCCCAGTGCCTGAAGCTGCGGACCAGGATGTAGAGGCACAGCAGCATCAGTATCCGGGTGAATTTCTCGTGGGAGCTGCGCAGGATCATGAACAGCAGCTCCGGCTGGCTGCACAGCAGCACCGTTGCCAGGGTCGCACCCAGTGCGCTCTCGGTCAATTCCCTGTAAAGGACCCATGCCGGCAGGACGATGAGAAGGGACAGCAGCGGGTAGAGGACCTGCTGCAAGGTAACCACATCAATGCCCGTCAATCCGAGGATGAAGCTTGAGATGGCCTGGAACAGGTAGCCGTTGGGATAGACCGGGCCAAACTCAGGCGCAAGGCCGCCGTCCTCCGTGAACGCCCGGATGATCTTTGTGAAGGTAGCCGAGTCTGCTTCCGCCCACTGGCCGTTGTACCGGGCAATCAGGTAGCTGCCGGTAAGCGCCATGAAGAGGAGTGGGCTCAGCCACAGCCAGGGACCTGCCCTGCCAGCGAGGCCCCTCTGCCTAGCGTCGTGCAACATCGTTCCTCCGCTTTGTCATGGTCGCGCCCCAGTGCTTCCACACGGCCCATCCGGCCAGCAGCGCGGCCGACCCAAGCGCCAGCATGGAAGAGGCAAGGGCCAGCGGCGAGGCAGTGGCCTCAAATACGGCAGAGGGCACAGCGCCTGCCCTGGCAGCCACCATCACCTGTTCGGCCCGAGGCCCACTCCCCTCCCGCTGCGCCGTGGAATCGAACAAGAGGGATGACTCGGGTGACTTCGCGCCGGCCGGCTCGATAACCCGGAGAGCCAGGTCCCACTCTCCCAGGCTGGTCGGCGCCCACACGAAGCGCAGCGTGATGTCCGACTCCCCGTGCAAATCCGCCGTTCGGCTGGCAACCAGCGAGCTTTCTCCGGAGGGCGCCGTGGACCACAGTTCGACCGTCGCCCTTGGGACATCCTGGAGGCCGGCATTGCGCACCACAACCGGCACAGCACTCATCTCTCCCTCTGTCAGCGTTGGGGCGAGGATCTCGGCCGAGATTGCGGGCGGAGACCATGGCCTGACCGTAAACCCGTCCTCGTACTCAACCACATAGACGCCGGGCTCGAGGTCGTGCACGGGCAGCATATCCCCCGAAGCCGTGTACCCCTCCAGCAGGTCGAGCACGAACCGGAAGCCATCTCCGGTAGGCCGGTAATCCCGCAGCCTGGCCCCGGTCAGTGTTGACGTCGCTCCGCGGGACTGTTCCAGCAGATGCTGCAGCATCTGTGCCAGGTCATCGGGCGCAAAGTCCCGCTCTCCCGTGCTCAGCCGGTCGCCGAGATCGGCCCATTCGCGGCGATCGACCGGTGGCTGCGTGCGGAAGCTCTCTTGCGCGACGGTCGCTTGCACCAGCACGATCCGGTCCGTTTCGTTGTACACGAGGAAGCGAGAGGCTTGTCTCAGCCCTGCCACCTCTTCATCGCCCCGAAAGACGCGCCAGGAGTCGATATAAGCATCGCTGTCCAGGTTCTCATATTCCACGCGGCGGTTATTGCCCGCGTTGTAGATCCCGTGGCTCGCACCGGCCAGGTGCAGCCGTGCATCGATCGGGCTGAAGTAGAGCCACACCGGTCCATCCACGTCCGCATATTCACCGCGGAACCCTGCCAACATGCTGCTGTAGAGGCCCGCAGGCGAATCAGCCGACACCCCGCCGAGGTAGTCGCGCTGCACCTGCTCCGAGCGCGGAATGGGATGGGCATTGCTGCTCGTATACGACTCCACGCCCGACACGGTCGATCCTGCATAGATCCCGCCGTAGCTTTGAACCCCTTCGAGGGTCGACCAGTCGTAGATCCCCTCGGAACTCAGGTATCCGTTGCCTGTCTCGTAGGCCACCAGCGTCGCGAGGCCCCACGCCTGGCTGACCGCCCACGCCGGAAGCCTGTCGTGCGGGATTTGCTCCACCAGCATCTCTCCCACTCTGACCGTTTGGGAGATCGCGTTACGGCCGGCCACATCCACCTTGTAATCCCAACGCAACTCCTCGTGGTTTTTCTGGTTCCATGAGATCTGCACCATCTGCATGGGATCCCGCGTGGGTCCGCCTGTCAGGAAATACTCATCGCCGGGAGGCGTGTAGGCTACGCGGATGAACAACTCGGGCCGCCCGTCGCGATCCCCGGCCAGGTCGTAGTACGCCATGGGATTCTCGAAGCTCAGGCTGTTCACCTCGCCTCGCACCATCCCGCTGAGCGAGTTGACGTGATACCCCTCCTCGATGGGGTAACCCAGAAAGCCGAAAGAGGTGATGAGACCTGCCCGCCAATCCACCCCCAGGAACAGCGGAGTAGCGTAGTAGTTCCTTCCCTGCGGGTTGTCGGGACGGTTCAGCAAGGGCCAGAAGACGGTCCGGGTGGGCGCGTCCGGGCGATGGAGTGCGGTGTTGGCCGAAATACTCGAGCGAGGGATGCGCTCGCTTGCGGGCACCGGCGCGGTCAAGGTGTACCAGCTATACTCCGGGACGCCGTCGCCGTCATCATCTCCTGCCGCACCCTCCAGATCTGCGTCGCCGTCCAGGACAAATGCATAGGGATAGACGGGCGCGTACTCTCTGCTCGCGGCAGGTCCGTCGTACTGCCACACCAGGTTGTAGTTCAGCCCTCCGTCCGGCCGCGTCCAATATCCACTGGCGCGAATGATCATGGCGGGATGCTCCGGCTGGATGACACGTAAGCCCGATCCACTCCCCTCGTACCTGACGACGCCATCCGTCGTGCTGCCGTCGTAGATGTGCGCCAGCGTATCATCTTCGTCGCGGGAGAAAGCGATGATGAGAGCGGCACGCTCCCGCGCACCGTTCCCGCCGATGTCGAACACCCAGGTGTCATCGACGAAGTCAGTCGCCTCTTCCCACCGGTCCGATGTGCGCATGTTGCCCGCGCCATCGAAGACCAGGACCCTGTCGCGGGGCGTTTCAATGGCGCACTCGATGATGGTGAGGTCCACGACGCCGTCGTTGTTCGTGTCCTCCTGGGTGATGCCATACACCTGTAACCCGCCCGGTTGTGTAGGGGCAACCGCAGGAGCGCTTCCCTGCGGTTGCTGCTGGGCGCCAGCCTCCCGGGCCGGGCTCCCAAACAGGGTCAACAGAAGCACCACGAGAAGGCACATCGCGCGATGTTTCAACATGGTCTCCATCTCACCTGACCGCCTGCAGCTGCACTTGGGAGGCCCCGTGCAATGCCCGGTCATAGATCTCGTCCAACCTGGCCGCTAGCAGCCGCCAATCCAACCGTTCAGAAGTCGCGCGCGCCGCGCTGCCAAGCCGGGAGCGCAGCGATCGATCGTGGATCAGGCGAAGCAGAGCGCCGGCAAGGGCCTGCGCGTCGCCTGGCGGCACGAGCAAGCCATTGACCTCGTGCTCGACCACGTCGGGGATTCCACCGACGGCCGAAGCGATCACCGGAGTCCCGCACGCCTGGGCTTCGACATTGACCATGCCCAACGGCTCCTGGTAGGTCGAAGGACACACGAAGATGTCCGCCGCCCCATAAAGGAGCGGCATCTGTGCGCGCGGCGTGGCGCCAACAAAGCGAACGGGCAGGTCCTGCGCCGCCTGCCGTATCTGCCGCTCGTATACATCCGCCTGCTTCCAGGCGTCCGGGTTGCCCTCCAGGCCCATCTTTGCGGACCCGGTGACGACTAACAGCGGCTGGGAACTGGCATCCTGAACGAGTCTCTCCAGGGCGGAGAGCAGCACCATCAGGCCCTTGTCCGGTATGAGGCGTCCCGAGAAAAGGAGAACCACTTGGCCCTCAGCAATTCCGAGGGCCTCCCGTGCGCGTGCGCGATCCGTATCGCCGTAAGGCTGCCATTCCACACCGTTGGGAAGCACGTGCGTCCGCCCGCGCAGGTGCGAGAACCGCCCCAACAGCTCATCACGAATATAGTTGGAGCAGCAGATGATCTGATCGTAGCTCGCCAGGCTCCGTGCCATCTTGCGCCCGGGACGAATGGAAGAGTCCTGCACGTGGAGAATACTCGCGCGCGCCATACTATCCATGCGAAAATACGGATTTCCGTGGATATGCGCGATGTCGGCCCTGGCCGATCTGGCTGTGTGCAGCGCCACAGGAAGAAGCTGGCTGAGATCAATGGCTGCAGTTCGCAGTTGGGGCCAAGTACGCAGCCAGCTCACCTGAACGCCCGCCACCCGGCGCGACCGCGGTCCGTCCGTGCCCGGTGCCACGATTTCCACATCATGTCCTGCCGCAGCCTGCGCAGCTGCCAGGCTCCAGGCCGCGCCTGCGAGACCTGTCATGGGCTGGTTCGGCGGGTCGTACGGCAGCGTGCCGAGGCTGGGCTGAGGCAGCACGTGACGAATTCGCCTGCTCAAGTGTGAGCCGCTCATGTGGAGGCCTCCATGGACGCCAGCACGGTCACCACACCCTCGGACGAGCAGCCCGCGGCGCCAGGCCCTCTGGCGGAGTCACCGAAACGCCCGCCTTTGAGGTCATCTAGCCACAGTGCCAGGTGCAACAGGGTCCAGATCTGCTCCTGCCGGACAGGCTGCCCCTTGCTGAAGCGCTCGAACGGGTCCAGCGCCACGTCAGGATCGAGCCCGGGCAGCCGGGCCAGCGAATCGCGGCCAAGAGCCTCGAGCACCAGCGGTCGGAGCGCCCCATGCATCCAGGACATCGCAGGTGCGGCGAACGGGCGTTTCCGGCGTTGCAGCGCAACCTCGGGCACCAGGCCGGCAAATGCCTCGCGGAGCGGCGCCTTGCCCACGCCCCTCCTGATCTTGTCCTCAACCGGCATGCCCAGGGCCAGGTCCACCACCGCATTGTCCTGAAACGGCACCCGGCCCTCCACAGATGCCGCCATCGTCATCCGGTCAAGCCGCTGATTGAAGTGCTCGCCCACCCACAGAACGAGCTCTGCCAAGCCAAAGCGCGCGGGCAGCGAACCGCATGAGGCAGCTGCGAATAGCGGACCAATAAGCTCGTCGAGTGGATCCAATCCAAGGCTACGCCCGAACAGCCGGGCACGCGTCCCGGCATCGAAGACCTCATACTGCGCGTGGTATTTCGCCAGGTCGCTGCTGCGATACTTGCGGCCCAGATCCTGCACCCTGAGCCGGCCCTCACTGCCCAACGGAGCTCGCGACAACAGGGCAAGCGCGGCGCGGAGGCCCGGCACCCGCTCGATGCGTTCGAGGCGCTCCAGCGCGGGATGCCACGGATAGCCACCAAATAACTCGTCGCTGCCATCGCCGCTCAACAGCACCTTGACTCCATGTTCTCGTGCCAGGATGCTGATCAGGTAGATAGATGCAAAGGATGGCTCCCAGACCGGCTCGTCGAGCTGCGCCACCAGGCGCCTCAGCAACGGCTCGAGTTCTTCCGAATCATCCAGCGAGATCTCGTGATGGACGGTGCCAAGGCTGGCTGAAACAGAGCGTGCATGATCCCGGTCCAGGTTGTAGATGTGCTCCAATTCCGAACGGTGCGTCTCGAAACCGATCGAGAATGTGTGCAGAGGTTCGCCTGCGGCCTGCTGAGCGACGGCAGCGACGATCGACGAATCCAGCCCGCCGCTGAGCATCACCCCCACCGGCACATCGCTCATCATCTGGCTCTCGATCGCGCCGGTGACGACCGCGCGTGTCTCGTCGACCGTCTCGCGCCATGAGCGCCGGGGCCGGTGCAAGGCCAGCGACGGCTGCCAGTAGCGTTCGATCGTGAGCCGGCCGGCCTGATAGACGGCAGAGCTGGCCGCGGGCAGTTTCCTCACGCCCCGAATGAGCGAGTACGGTGCGGGCACGTAACCCAGGGCCAAGTAGATCTCAAGCGCAGTTGGGTCGATCTCGGCCGGCGCCCTCCCGGTGCGAAGCAGCGCCTTCAGCTCAGAGGCGCAGGCCAGCCCGCTGCCATAGGATGCGTCGCCCGCGAGCGCAGCATAGTAAAGCGGCTTCACACCGGTCCGATCACGGGCCATGACGACCCGCCCCTTGGCTGCGTCGTAGATCATGCACGCGAAGATGCCGTTGAACAGGCCGAAGCAGTCCGTGCCGTACTCTTCGTAGGCATGAATGACCGTCTCCGTGTCGGTGCGCGAACGGTACTGGTGTCCCCTGCCCTCGAGGCGAGTCCGAATCTCCGCGTGGTTGTAAATCTCCCCATTGTAGACGATCCAGACGGAGCCGTCCTCGTTGGACATCGGCATATTGCCTGCCGCGGTCAGGTCCACGATGCTGAGCCGTTGGGCGCCCAGACCCACTGCAAAGCCTGGTGCGCCGCCGGTAAAGGTCCCATCCGCGTCCGGTCCACGGTGCACGATGCAGGTCCGCATCGCATCGATCTCTGCCGGAAGCACCTTGGCCTTGGTATCAACGATTCCGACGATGCCACACATTATGTCGACCCCCGTTGGGCAGCAGACGTTCGCTTCCTCCCGACAGCTGAGCCCAACCACTCCGGCAGCAGCAGACCAGGCGACGGAAAGCGGCCCTCGCCTTTCGGAAAGCAGCCCTCGCTTTTCGGAAGGCGGCCCTCGCCTCTCGAAGAACGGTTCGTCCGCAACAGGCTAAACCAATGTGCCAGGCGCAGATCGAGCGGCAGAAGCTGGAGGTGGAACTGGATGATGCTCTGGAGATCCGGCTCCGAATCGAAGAGCCGCACTAGCCAGGCGTCCATCTCCGTCGCCTGAGACAGATCGCCAACGGAAGGCGACCCTCGCCTTACGGCTGCTGGCCGCAGTGTTTCCGCAGCTGGCGCTGTGTCCGCGAGCCGGAGCGCGCCGGCCTGCCGGTAGACCGATTCGAGCGTGCGCTGCCAGTTGTCTTCGCCGTGGGCGCCGGTGATGATTGCACGCGTGTGCTCGCCCACGGCAGCGCGGTAGGAAGCGTCTTCGACCAGGCGAACCAGGTCGTCATAGAACGATCCACACGCCCGGATCAGGCAGCCTGAGAGGCCCGGCGTATCCGCGCACAACACGGTGTCTACTGCGCCGGGCCAGCAGCGACTCACCAGCGGGAGGCCATAGCTCCCCGCCTCCAGCAGCGAGGTGATCGATACAATCGGAAATGCGTCGACGTACACATCGGCCGCCTGGTAGAAGAGGGCCGTGTCGGCCCTCTGGCCGAAGACCCGCACCCGACCGCCCGTGCGCTCGGCAGCGCCCGTCCAAGGCTCGCCTTGATCCGGGCCAATCAGCCAGAGCTGCGCCTGGGGGCACCTCTCGAGGGCCGGCAGCACGCCTTCGAGAAAATCAAGGCCGCCCACCGGACGGTACTTGTGGGGCCGCGCGATCGACAGAAGCAGCACCGCAGATTCGGGCACACCCAGCCGGCGCTTGGCCTCGTCGCGGGAGAACGTCCTCTTCATAGGAGGCACCACGATCGGCAGGACAGCGCACCGCTCCGGTGAGATCCCACGGCGCTCCTGGGCCAGCCGGCTGCCCGATTCTCTCAGGCCCGCGACCACGTCGCTCACCTCGGCGCCAGCCCAAAAGGCATGGTCGGCATGATCCGCGAAGATGACCGGAGGCAGTTGCTGCTTCTTTGCCAAGGCCAGCGACGGGATGATATCGTAAGGATGGACATGCAGGACGACCATGTCCGCGGCCGAAGCAATCCCCCGGAGCGTCGCGGCCCAGGTCAGCAGATTTCCCCGCTGCCGGTTCAGAACGTGCACCTGGCCCTGTGCCGCGCTGACAGCCCCCCGGAGCGCATGCGGCACCGGGTGCGGTCCCTGGCGCGTCAGAGCCACCGAATGCCGGCGCTCCCGGTCTTGCTGGATCCACCGCCACACCATGCGGGTGTCTCCGCCGATCCCCTGGCCGCGCGTCAGCACGTGGAGCACGTGGTGAGGTGATCGTCCCTGCGAGCGCCATTCGGGCAACTCAACTGGCTCGGAGGGGCCAGAGCTTATATCTGCGACGGATTCTCGGCCGATGCGTTGCAGGAGTGCCTCGAGCGGGAAGCTTGTGAACAGCCCCGTGTGATGAGACATCGCATAGTTGGCGGCGATCCCTGCATAGACGGCGGAGGCCAGGGGACGCCGGCCCCTGAGCATCTCCTCGGCGCGTTCCAGCAGCCGGCCAAAGGTCTCCAGATTCTCCGTCAGCGCCCCAGCCAGATCGGTTCGCTCGCCTATTCCGACCATTGCACGGGTCCGGTCATCACATTAATCATTATGTCAATCCTATTAGTCATGCAGTTCATACTGAGCATGAAATTCATGCTCGTTGTCTCCACTCACGCAGAGAGCGCAAGCCGCCGATCCCCTGCCAGATCGTGGCCAGGCTGATCGTGCCGGCGAGCGCAACCAGCGCCAGGGCAATCGGGGTCCTCAGGCTGGCCGGGCCGGCCAGCGATAAACCGCGAATGGCCAGGCTGGCAACCAGGCCGGCCAACAGCATCAGCTTATTGTCCAGAGTCCACGACAGGCCGATTTCCTTGCGCACGATCAGCCACACGACCAGAAAGTGGACGACGTAAGTGAACAGGTAGCTGGCGCCCAGCCCGGCAAGGCCCAGCCAACGGGTGCCCAGTTCAGCCGTCCACAGGAAGTTGAGGCCGGCCAGAAGCTCGACCAGGAACAACGTCCGGCTTTGCCGCCGCGCAAGGATCACGAAGCCCATCGTCCAGCTCGAGAATTTGAAAATGTCACCGATGAGCTGCCACTCCAGGACCTCGACCGCGGGCAAGAACGCGGGCGAGTAGATGAGCTCGATCAGGATCGGTGCGGCCGTCAGGGTCGCAAGAATGATCGGGATCCCCAACAACATGACCAACCGGTGCTGCTCGTTGACGAGGCGCCGCAGTTCGACGGGTTCGCTGGAGGCTGCCGACACCCTGGGATAATAGTCCTGCGCCATAGCCAGCAGCAGGAATCCCAGATAGACCCCTGCCACCGAGATGGCAGCCCGGTAGTACCCGACGCCATCGATGCCGAGGCGGGATAGCACCAGTGCGGGCAAGGCAAATTGCACGCCCACGCCAACTAACTGGCTCAAGGCATAAGGAGGCCCAAAGCGAAAGAGCGACCGGGTAGCCGCAAAGAGGGCCTCACGAGACACGTCCACATGTTCCCGGCCCGTCTCGCGACGGAGGATGAAGGAAGAGACACCCCAGCTAGCTGCTGCCGAGCCAATCACCGAAAGCGCGACCCCGCGCTCTCGCAGAAGCCAAACCGCGGCCAGGCTGATCGCAGCACCCAGGAGGCTGGTCAACGCGCCAACCCGGGCGAGAGCCGAAACCCGGTGATGTGCGTTGAGGAGGCTGGTCTGCACACCGGAGGCCAGGCTGAACAACATCGCCAGGCCCATCAGGACCACATCGGTGGAGTGCTCGGGTCCCCCAAGCATCAGGCGGCTGATCGGAACGCGCAGGATCGCCAGGATCAGAATCGCTATTGCGGCCGCGGCCCAGAACAACAGCCACCCGGCCTTGCGCAACGCCGCGAAGCCGGACCGGTCGCCCTCCGCCAGCATGTGGGCGCCGATGCTGACAAGGCCAGCGCCGACACCCAGTCCGGCGACGAGCCCCGCCAGGCCCACCAGCCCCTGGAGCAGGCCCAGATAACCAATCCCACTCGGGCCCAACAGGAGCGCCCAGACCTTCGCGGAAGCAAGCCCCACGACAATGCTAACCAGGGAGCTGCCGCTCAGGATGATGGTGCTGCGAAGGATGGACTTCATGACGTCCGCACCACCTGCTCGAAGACCTCGCGGTAGCGATCTGCCGCGGCGCCGGCGCTCAGGGTCTCTGAGGACACTTCGCCTTGACGGGCCGGCTCAGGTACGGGGGCCCCGCTCAGTGCCTCGTGCACCGCACCAACAAATGCGGTAATCTCCGGCTCGGCGACCCTACCCGCCCGGCCGGCAGTCTCAGGGAACGCGCCGCGGTTCGTTACGACGACAGGCGTACCCATCGCCAGTGCCTCGGCTGCAGGCAGGCCATAGCCCTCATAGAGGCTGGTGGAGACCAACACATCCGCCGCACGGTAGGCAGCAGCCAGGCTCGTATCGCCGACGTCTTGCAGTATCAGGATGTCCCGCCCGACCTGGAATCCCATCGACCGGGCCAGACCCAGAGTCTTCTCGCGCCACACACGGCCGCCGGCCAGGCCCACCTTGAGCAGTCGCGCCCGGGGATGGCAGTCCTTGATCGCCCGAAACACCTCCAGCAGCAACGGGATGTTTTTGCGCGGCGTTTCTGAGCCCACATACAGCAGGAGCGGATCGGCAGACGCAACATGCTTCGGTACGCCGGCGGTCGCGGCCAGCACCGCCCGGGCCTCGCCCTTGCTGGCCGGGTAGCTGAGAAAAGCCGGCGCAACCGTATTCGGGATCACCTCGATCCGCGGCGCGACCTCGGGCAGGTGGTGCGCCAGGCGGCGGCGGGTGAATTCAGACACCGCGACGATGCATGAGGCGTGCCGCAATCCCCGGAAGCTGAAGAGAACTGCCTGGACAGCAGGCCAGCTCATGGCCTCGCGGTCCGGGGGATAGTCGACGATGCCGATATCGTGGACAGTGACCACGCTGGGGATGCCGCGCGAGTCCCGCAAGGCCCCGGCGCCTGTCATCTTGGGAAGGAAGAACAGGTCCGCCTCAGCCGAGCCGCGCACCCGGTAGGGCGCGTTGCGCAACAGGGGCACAGGTAAGGCCTCGAACCGGGCGGGAGCGAGCCGCACATGCCCGTTCCAATGGAGAGAGAGATTGTGCAAGACCCGGCCTATCCCGCTGTGCGGGTGGTAGCTGCCCAGCTCGGGCACCGCAGCCACGACTCGAGCGTCCCTCACTCGCTTCCTCCTGGGGTTCGGCGTACCGGATCAAAGCGCTCCGGCCCCCTTCGACTGCGTTCCGCCCAGACTGCGGACGGAACTCCGCTCAGGATGCCTCCGCTGAGGATGCCTTTGATCCCAGTTGCCCCACCTGCCTTCGCCCCCAGCTCGCCGTACAATCGAGCCATCCGGCCCGCTGTCTCGGACCACCGGAACCTGGCCGCCCGCGCCAGTCCCCTGGCGCGGAGCTCTCCCGCGAGCTCAGGATCGCGCAGCAGGCGGCCCAACTCTTGGGCAAGGCGTTCCGCAAAGCCCGCTCCTCCGTCGACCACGATGGCCGCATCGCCGGCAAGCTCGGGTAGCGAGGTGGCATTCGCACAGATCACCGGCGTCCCGCACGCCATGGCCTCGAGCACCGGGAAGCCGAATCCTTCGTAGAGGGATGGCATGACACAGACGGCCGCCAGGCCATACAGCAGCGGCAGATCGGCCTCGGGGACATCCTCCAGGAAGTGAACCGCAGATCTCACACCCAGCTGTTCCGAGAGCGCGATCAGTTCCTGGCGTCCGGCCGCGTGGTGGGCGCGGCCCACCTTGAGCAACTCCACATCGCCCCGATCACCGCGCACGACTGCCAGTGCTTTCACAAGCGCCGGGAGGTTCTTCCTGGCGTCCTCGGAGCCGGCATAGATCAGGTACCGGACGCCAGCCCGCAGCCCATAGCGAGCGTATATATCCGAAGAGACAGGGAGCGGGCGAAAGCGGTCGGGATCGACTCCCAGGTGGACCACCTCGATCCTCTCCTGAGGGATGTGCAGATGATCCACCAACCGCTGCCTGGTGTACTCAGAGTCCGCCACCAACCGGTCAGCCCGCCTCAGGCCTGACATCGCCAACCGGTCGAAGAGCCGGTCGCCGCGGTTGCGGTAAGGGCTCAGGGCGGGATCATTGCGCAGGAGATACGGGATGATATCGTGTACTGTCACCACAACGGGGCGGCGCGGGCGGCGGAAACATAACACCGACGCCAGGTTCTGGCTGGTCAAGTGATAGACATCGGCCGCAGGGTAGCTCGCCCACAACGGGTAATTCAGCAGGAAGGACCGTACATCGATCCCTGCCCGTCGCAATAGCCCCCAGGCCGCGCCCGGCAGCGGCGGAAGCACCGGCGCGGCCTGCCGGACATCAAGCCCCAGGTCCCGCACGCCCTGCGCCAGGGTGGCTACATACCGGCCAACCCCCGTGTGGGTGGCTCCCGGCTTGGCGATGAGGGCCACCCGCGTCATTGCTCGCACCACTGCAAAATGGTCTGCTCCGCGCGCTCGACGTTCCGCCGCGCATCGAAGCGGTGTACTGCATAGCGCCGCGCCGCGGCCGACATTTCGTTCCGCTTCGTGGGGTCGAGCAGCAGGCTCGCCATGGCGGCGGCCAGGCTGCCAGGGTCGCGCTCGGGGACAAGAATACCCGTTTCGGGAGGCGTGAACTCTTCCATGCAGCCGGTGCGCGTGGCAATGACCGGCAGGCCGCAGGCCATCCCCTGCCATGCGGTCATGCTGAGCTGTTGGACCCACAGCTTGGTGGATATGCTGGGCAGCACCAGGAACTGGGCACTGCGCATGTAGGGCGGTAGGTCGGCGTTCTTCACCGTTCCGAACCAGGTGATGCGCTCTTCCAGCCCCAAGCTGCGGGCCTGGCTTTGGAGCCGCTCGCGCTCCGGACCGTCTCCGACGATCGCCAATCTTGCGGTGATGCCTTTGTCGAGCAACTGCCTGAAGGCATCGATCAGGTAGGTCACGCCTTTGACATGGCTCAAGCGCCCAACATAGAGGATGACCGGCGCTTGAGCCGGCAGAAGATCGGACGCTGGCATCCCGACAGCCGGGCCTTCAGGTGTAAACTCCTCCGTGTCGACGCCCCAGGAACCGTAGATGAGCTCCACCAGCTTGGCCGGGGGGGCGCCGTTTGCCAGCAGGTTGCGCTGTGAGCCCGTGTCAAACCAGAAGATCACGCTGGCCCGCGCAAACCACCCTCTCAGAATCAGACGGTACAGTGGCACGATCGCGGGGTGGTACTTCAAGCCAAGCGGTATGGGTTCCAGGCTCAGCGTCACCAGCTTCACGCGCGGGTTAAGCCACAGGTAGACCAGGGTCGCCACGAGGTAGGGCAACATGAGGAGCGATAGCGGCTCGGGCCCCTGTATGATATCGGGCCTCGCCCTGACAAGCTTCCAGAACAGGTCGAACGGCAGGCGAAACCTGATGGTGCGTTCGTCGAATTCGGTGGCCTTCATATCGTTCCAGGGCGCGCTGCGGTAGAAATGGAAGATGTCAAGCCTGCGAAACCGGGCGAGCGGCGCCTGAAGATCGCGCCGGATCTCGCTGCTAATCATGGCATATCGATACGATGTGGCGTCCCTGGACCGAGTCCTTTCCAGTCTCACCTGGTCCGAAGTCTTGTCAGCTATGATCACTTTGTCCTCTCTTCATCTGCCCGCCGCTACCAGCGGCGCCGGCGCCTCGGGTCGAGCGAGTCGTACAGGGCCAGCAGCACGGCCAGCATGTCCAGTGCGGTATAGGCCACACCGCGCAGGATGGTGGGGCCTTCCAGCCCAAACGGCAATCGACTTGAACGCACCTCTTCTTCAATGCCCGCCAGAGCCATCTCCATGTGGACCAACCGGGCGCCGAGAGCGTATCGCCGCAGCCGGTTCGCGGCTGCAGCGCCGAACACGAGCAGCGATCCCCCCCAGCCCGCGGTCCCCAGGACTGCAGATGAGGCCAGCATCACGACGACCAGGCCGTACACTGCGCCCGCAGCCAGCAATCCGCGAACATGCCTCCACGCACCGAACCGGAGACCCTGGAGGACGAGGTTCTTGTTCCAGCGCCGCCACATGGCGAGATAGGCCACCGGAGACTCGGGATACTCGGTCGCGATCCGGCTGCCCGGCGCCGTGAAGATGGTGTAACCCGCTTCCTCAAGGAGCCTGCTCAGCACGTAGTCCGTGCCCGTGGCCGCAGGCGCCTCGAAGCCCCCGACGTCATGGAGCACCGGGCGCAGCAGCGCGCAGTTGCGGCCCAACACTCCATCGACCGTCTCGGGCATGCGGTGCGCCCAGTAGACATCGCC
>CAYLZG010000113.1:0-8873 GCA_964387985.1 uncultured Anaerolineales bacterium
ATTTGCGCATGCCAACGCTGCTTGATTTACGTAGAATTGACATGCGTCGATCTCGGAGGACGAGAAGTGATGTGGCTCGCCGTAGTGAAACCACATCACGCCAAGTCGTTCACCTTCGGCTGCAACGGGCAGGCAAAGTGCAGCATGAACTTCGCGCGTAAACATGATGGGATTGACGCGTGCGCGTTCGAAATCGGCATTCTCGATTATCTCACACTGCCCCGTGCGCATGACGGATAGGGAGAGTCCGCCAGGACGCACCAAATCCTCCCCCGCTCCTGCCGGCCGGTCAGCCCCTGCACAGACTACATCATGCACCTTTCCTGCCGAGTCGATCAGCATCATGCTCACGCCTCGTGCCTGAGCCGCCTCGCACGCGCGTTCCACGCTGGCCTGCAATGCGTGTGCAGGATCATGGGATAGCGTCAGCGCGTTGCTTGCTGCATAGAACGAACGCAGCCGGGATCGCTCATCCTCGATCTCCTTGAGCAACTGCGCGTTCTGAATCGCGATGGCGGCATTGTTCACGAAGGTGAGCAGCGCCTCGATTAAGTCATCGGTGATCGGCGCCCGGGTGAACTTGTTATCTGCAATGAGTACGCCAATCACCTGCCCCCGCGCGCGGAGGGGCGCCACTACTAACGGAGAGGCGGGTTCAAAAGCCTCCTTGAGATCGGCGGGCAGGGTTCGCAATTGGGCTTCGCTTAGGCGCAGGCAATCCCCGCGCTGGATTACCGTACCCAACGGCGACTCCGGGTCGATCTGCACAACCAGGCCGTGGACACGCTCATCGATGGGTGTCCTTTCCAGGGCGTTGTCTTCCAGGAGTTTCATGTAGGTCTGAACGTTTTCGCGCCCTCGTTTGCGATGCTCTTTCCAGTCAGCTTCTGCTTCCCCTTCGCTCAACCGTCCGATGCCCACATGACCGGTGATCCGGCACTCATTTCCTTCCCGCAGAAAGACTGCAGCCCGGTTGAATCCAAGCCCGTAACCTGCGGTGACACCGGTTAGCACCATGTGGAGAATCTGATCGACACTTCGATTTGCCTGGATGAAGTCGCTGATCTGGCGGAGAATGAACATCTGGCTGAGCATTCTCTGTTCTTCCGTCATCTGGCGAGTGCTGTGCAGTGTCAATGCCGCCTGAGAAGCAAATCGCTGGAGGATCTCGATATCGGTAGGCGTGAAAACGCGCTGAGCATCCGGTGATCCCACCAGGAGCACGGCTTCCACTGCGCCTCCGATCCGAAGCGGCGCGCCCACCACGCTATTCAGGCCGAATCCTGGAGGAACCGTAATACCCTCGGACGAGTTCATACACTCCGTGACTGTATGTGGCTGCCCCGTGCGCACGATGAGACCGGCAATACCCTCCTCCTGCGGAAAGCGCGATCCGACGTGCATTCGTAGCAGGCCGTAGGAGGCGGCAACCTCCAAAACTCCGAGCTGCGGCCTGTGGTGAAGCAGCCAGCCAGCCTCGCAGCCCATCAGTTTTGCCGCCATCCTGACAGTCTGGTGAAGCATGGTTGCGATCTGGTCATATGCCCTTATGTTCAACGAGGCCGTATCAAGGGCATCCAGCAGCCGTTCGCGCTGGCGTGTTTCCTCAAACAGGCGTGCGTTCTCTATGGCGACCGCGACATGCGACGCGAACACCTCGCACAGCTCCACCTCTTCGGGGGTGAAAGCCCGGGGCTGCTCGATTGCGTCAAGACTGAACGAACCAAGCACTCGGTTCTGGTAGACGATAGGCACAACCATAATTGACTGGATTCCGAGGCCACGGAGGATATCGTAGACCGGGCCAAGCTTCTGGCGTGCCGGCTCAAGTTGTTCCAGCACAAGGGATTCTTGCCGGACGGCTATATCGAGTTCCGCAGAGACGTTATCAACCGGTATTCGCAGTCCGATCGCTCCATATCCTTCAGGGTACTCGGCTCTGACTGTCCCAAAGGCCAAATCGGGTTGAAACAGCACCATGCCACTGTGGGCCGCGCCGAACAACTCAACCGCTTCCTTGCAGACTGCTGTCAGAACCGCCTGGAAATCTGCGGTTGAAGCAATCGCACTCGACAACTGCTGGATCGACTTTAAGCGCTCCAATAAGGCAGTCTTCTGGAGCGCCAGTCCGACATGATTCGCAAGTTGTTGTAGCAGCGACAGGTCATCCGCATAGAACTGCTTTTCTGGCTGCCTGCTGTGCACAATGATCACGCCCAGAGTACGGGCTCCGATTTGAATCGGCGCGCCGGCCACGCTCGTCAGGTTGAGATCATCGAGAAATCGAACTCGCTGATCCCAGCTCCGATATCCGCTTAGGGTCTGCGCCTGGCCCGTCCGTAAAATGATGCTCTTGATGCCTACATCCTTGCTTGTTGGTTCTTTTTCGAACTCCCCTGGCAAGCCTACCCCGGCAGGCACACTGAAGCGTTGGCCACTAGCATCCAGAAGGTAAATTGCCCCGCCGTCAGCTCCAAGCAGCGAGAGTGCGTGGCGAATGACCGTCTCGAGCAAGCTGCTCTGGTCTTGCTCTTTGCTGATCTCAAGCACAACCTGGTTCAGGGCGTTTATGCGTTCAGAAGTGCGTCTGATTGAGGCGAGCAGCCGAGCGTTCTCGAGTGCGACGGCCAATTGACTGCCCAACGCCCGGCAAGCGTCGAGTTGCGGGACGGTGAATGCATACTCACGGTACTCCTGGATCGATAGTGTGCCGATGACATCCGATCCCGACCGGATGGGGAAGAAAAAGCACGACTGGCACCGCTTTCCTTGCTCACGCGGCGTGATGCCGAGCCTTCGACATTGGTCTGTTTTTTCGGCATCTGTCTGCCAGTATAATTCTTGTCCGTTTTTGATCGCGTGGCCCGCGATGCCCCACGCATCCGGGATCTGGCCCAGATGAGAGGGTGGGATTTGGATCTGCCGACCTTCATCGAAGGCTACCGGGAAGCGAAGTGTATCGGCTTCTCGATCGTATAGGGCAACAAAAAAGGTGTTCACTCGCAACTGCTCGCGCACAAAGTCCCAAGCAAGCGATAACTGGCTGATCTCCTCGGTCGTCCTTGTCAGCCCCTCGGCGGCATGAACCAGCGCTTCCATGAACCCTGCGTGGGCTCGCACCTTGTCGTATGCCTCCGCATTCGTGATGGCCAGCCCAGCCTGGTCAGCGAGCGTTTGAAGGACGGTGATGCGTCCCCATTGCCCGAAATGGCTTGGTTCTCGACTGTAAGCGTAGAGCACCCCCAGGTCTGCCTCTTGACCGGGGATCGGGAGACCGACAAAAGAGCGATAGCCGGATGCGGCAAACTCCGGATCAATATGTGGTAGTTGCTTGATATCCAAATATGAAGCGCTTTGCCCGGTCTCGATGATATCACGCGTGAGAACTCGATTCTTGAAGTGGCGGCGCCATCGCTGTGGCATTTCGCGGTGCACGATGCTCAACTGCTCGGTTGTTGGGCTGTAGAGAACAATTGCAGCATCATCGGCGCCCGACAGTGACTGAACGGCCCCCGAGATGAGGGAAAGCGCCTTTGTGGGATCCAGTTCTCGGAGTATGGCGCGGCTGATGTTTCTCAAGCGCACCTGCTGAGCCGCGGTGCGGATCAGCATGGCGAGTTCCTCAGTGTCAAACGGCTTTTCCAGGTAACGGAAGGCGCCTGCCTCCAGTGCCTGCTGGCGTTGCTCTGTTCCCCAGCCGGTGAAGATAATGCACTCGATATTAGGATATCGCTCCTTAATGCACCGCATCACCTCTGTACCATCTGGCCCCGGCACCAGGGTTTGGTCGATCAGGGCGACATCGTACTCACCTTGTGCGGTCTCAGCCAGCGTCAGTGCCTCCGAGCCATCCGCTGCTGTGTCCACATGATAGCCGAACTGGTCCTGGAGCTGCTTCTGCAGCGGCTTCCGCAGGCTTAATTCGTCATCCAGGAGCAAGATGCGTACGCGTGGGTCGCTCATGGCTCTTGACTCTCTTTCGCAGGGATCGCAGGTAACTCAACCAGGAACGTCGTTCCGAAAGGAACCAGACTGCTCTCGATACAGATGCGGCCGCCCATGTTATTCACCAGGCTCTCCGCAATGTACAGCCCCAGACCGGATCCGTCCGGGCGGGTGGTGAATCCAAGGGCGAAGGCGCTCTGCCAGAGTTGAAGGTGGATGCCAGGTCCCGTGTCCGAAAATCTGGCCTGCACCCACCACTCGGAATCTCGTTCGTGGCACGAGGTAGACACCGTCAGCAACCGAAGATCATGCTTTTTCTTGCCTGTATGCTGGACCGCGTTCAGCATCAAATTAAGAAAGACCTGCTGCATGCCCAAGCTGTTGCCCACCACCCGGGGCAGTCCCTCGGCCAAAACCAACTCAACGTTCACCCGGGCCTGATTTGCCAGCGGCCGGATCAGGAGTTCTGCCTGGCGGATGACCAGATTGATATCTACCGCATGATCGCCGCGCGTGCCCATCAGCCGTCTGAACTCGTCAACAGTTCGCTTCAATTCCGTCGATGTCCTGATCGCCTGGTCCACCGCGTTCTGGACGGCGACGAAGTTCTCCAGGCCTGACAGTTCAGCATGTTCGCGCGCAGTCCGGTCCATATCGGACTTCAGATTCTGAAACTGCAGGTCCAAACTGGCGAGCTTGTTATGAACTTCATGATTGAAGCCTGCCGCCAGCTGGCCGCTGAGCAAAAGGCTGCTCAGAGATCTCAGCCGCTCATCCAGCGCCTGGTTCTCCAATATTGCTGCGAGCAAAGCGCTCGCAGCAACTGCGTCCCGCTGGCGATATGGCGAAAATGCGCCCTCGGTGACATGAAAGAGGAACATGGCGTGTTCAGTGCGGCCGGCCGCGGACAGCGGGACGGCGATGCAAGATTCAAACGAAAGCATCTCCAGGAGCTTACGGAATTGCCCTGCGCGTTCTCTGGAGACGTGATTCTCGAGGATAAGGCGTTCTTCGACAATCACGTCTTTGACCGGACTCTCAAGCAGTCCATAGAGTGCATTGATGCGAAGGGGAAGATCCCCTGCCTTCGCAACGATACTGACGTTTTTTGATACGGAGTCAAGCCGGAACACGACCCCGAGCGACGCATTCGTGTCACTGACCAACTGCTGCAGAATGTGCTGGAAGCGGCCTTCGCCGGGGTTATGTGTCCGCGCAAGCCGGGTAAGCTCCTGGAAAGGCTGGACTTCTGAGGATGTCTCAGCTGCGTCTGCCTTTGTCTCTAGGGTCGGGCACTCGCCGTTCGCCAAGCGCATCAAGAACTCGTGGACCTCACGCAAATCCAGGGGCTTTGGGAATGCCGTTGCAACGTCGAAGGATTGCAGCACCGGGAGGTTGCGGGCAATTAAGTCCGGATCACTCATGATTGCGATGGGTGTGCGTATGTCTCGCTGGCGCAATTCTCGAACAAGACTGGCGCCATCCAGATCGGGCATATCAAGATCGGCGATGACCAATGCAAAGCGTTGGTCATCGCACAGTTTCAGAGCATGGGTAGAGGACTGGGCTTCCTGGGCCTCGCAACCGCGATCCTTGAGCCATCTGACCAGCGGTTCCCGGATATCAGGGGTATCTTCGACAACAAGTACAGAGCCATCGAGTTGGACGGGATCGAAATCTCGTTCCGGTGCAAGGTCGACCTGAGTTGAGTAATCAAGGTCCTTCTTGTCAGGGTCGAGATTGCCGCTTGTTCCTCGCACCACATCCAGCACGGACTGAACGAAAGCCGCTTTGTCGAGGCAACGTTTGAGGCTCAGTCGCAGTCTGCGTTCCGTTGGGTTCAAGAAGGTGATGGCCGCCCTTACGCGATCCCCTGGCCATACGACGTCGTTTGGCGTAGAGATCGCCCAGGGGGCCAACTCATCCTTGGGCGCGAAGCCGTCCACGCCTGGCAGGACTTCGATGTATGCGCCATCGGTGGTCAGGCGCTTGACGGTGCCCTCGATGGTGCTTCCAACTCGGAAATCCCGGGAAAGCCTGAGCCATGGATCGGGCAGAGCAGATTTGAGACTAAGCTCCAGGGTGCGTCCAGGGGATTCCTCTTCAACGACTACGGCGTTGATGCGATCTCCGAGCCTGAGCTCGGACATAGCCGCCTGGTCGCCTGAGTATGAAACTTCACGCCGCCGGATATAGCCTCTGGAACCATCTTGAAGGCGCACGAATATACCAAACGGCATAATGCGTTCGATCGTGCAGGAAAAGTTCCGTCCCTTGCGATGAGCTGGGCTTTCCACGGTGGTCACGCGATAAAGGCTCCTGGTGTCAGCGGTCTCTGGTCCCACAGAAGCACTGTATCGTCTCCAGCAAGAATTGAATATAACAGTTCACTAACAGTGAGTCTTGGGTCAAGGGCGCGGCGCGAGTTGCACGGCCGGCACCTGCAGCTCGAATACTGCAAACCTGTGTCCTCGACCCGCTGGGCGGTCACTGGCTGGTGCGACGCACGCGAGCTTGCCTTTTTCTGATCGGTGATTGGAAGGCCCATGATAGCACCGATCGCGCAGAATTCCCACCTGAGCGGAGGCGCGGCCCAGGGCAAAATCTTTATGTGGCGGGCTCCCGAGCCGCGGGCGGTTCAACTTCGCGGATGCCACCGGATCACCAGCTTTTGACATAACTCCAAAGCTGCAGTAAGATAGATCTTGTATACAAGACATACCAAGCAAGGAGCGATGGATGGCGAACGAATCCAACGGGAAACGCTTCTACGGTTCGATCACGGTCAGCGAGCGGGGCCAGATCGTCATCCCCGCGGAAGCGCGGCGCGATTTCGGCATCGAAGTCGGCGACAAACTGCTAGTCTTCGGCGACCTCGAACATGGGCTGGCATTGGCCAAGGCGTCTGCGGTGTTCGCAAAGATGCCAGGGCTGCTGACCATGCTGGATATAGGAAAAGATGAGCCAGCATGAACGATAGGACGCGCAAGCGAGCGGCCACGATGATCGCGATTGCCGGGTCATCGGCGTCGGCGCTGGCGGTGGCCTTTTTCGGAGGGATCAAGAACATCGCTGGGATGATCCTGCTGTGTTCGCTTGCGGGGACGCTGGGGCATTTTGCATTCACCTGGTTGGGCACGCGGTTGATGCGGCTCGAAAAGCGTTTGACCCGCGGTCGATCCGGCGGTACGGTCTACGGCTTTGGAAAACTACCAGCAGAGGAAGCGAGTCTGGCGGGTGGTAAGGGCCGCGTCCTGGCGCAGCTCTACCAGGCGGGGTTCCCCGTGCCGGATGGTTGCATCCTGCTCCCCACTGCGTTCGATGAGGATGAAATGATCCCCGCGGCGTGGGAGCAGGTCAGGGGACAGCTGGAGCGCCTGCGGGCAGGCAAACAGATCTCATTCGCGGTGCGTTCTTCAGCCCTGAGCGAGGATTCGGCCCTGGCTTCGTTTGCTGGCGAGTTCGAGAGCCTGTTGGATGTTCGCCTGGATGACGACATCCGTGCGGCGATTCAGGCGGTGCGCCTGTCGAGGTACAGCGCGCGGGTGAATGCCTATCGCCAGGCGCAAGGCTTGGACGGAGACGACCTTTCGATGGCCGTCATTATCCAAAAACTGATCCAGCCTGATTTCTCGGGCGTGCTGTTCACCGCTGACCCGCTGACCGGGAACCTGATGTAGATGACGGGCAATTTCGTGCCTGGGCTGGGGGACAAGCTGGTTTCCGGGCGGGTTTCGGGGGCCACGTTCACCTTCGAGCGGCCCGAGGGGATTTACAACGGCCCGCCGGAGCTCAGCCGGGTCGCCCGGCTGCTGCATCGCGAAGCCCATGCGGTCGAGAATGAGCTCGGCAGCCCACAGGACATCGAGTGGGCGGTCGCGGGCGATAAACTGTTCATCCTGCAGGCGCGTCCCATCAGCAGCCTGAACAGCTATAACCCCATCACTGCTGAATGGAACGACACGCTGAAGGGGAACTTCCTGTGGTCAGCCACCAACCTCATGGAGGCCCAGCCGGAGGTGCTCACGCCGTTCAGCGCGTCGCTGCGGCCCTACCTGGAAACGATCGGCGGCCCGGCATTGACGGTCAAGGACTACCCGCTGAACGGGATCATCGCCGGCCGTTTTTACTCCAACATCAGTGTGCAGGTTACGGCTTTCGCGCGCATGTTCAAGGGCGATGCACACCGGGCTTACCGTGAGTTGGCCGGTTGGTGGGGCCGGATCCCGCCAGAGATGGATATTCCTATGCTTCCGCTCTCCAAACGGGAGTGGAATCAGGATGTCTGGCCCAGCCTGCTGCGCACCATGTGGCAGCTCCAGCAGTATCGCCGGCGGGCGCCGCGCTTCCTGGCGCAGAATCGGCAAACCTGCGCCGCGTTGCAGTCGCGCATCAACCAGATTAGCAATGGGACAGAGCTGGCGGACGTCTGGCGGCAAGAGATTACCCCACACTATCGTGATGCGATCTTCCACATCGTCGCGGCGTCATCGGACGCGCAGGTGCGGCTGGAGCATGACCTGCGTGGCCTGGTCGGTGCGGAGGATGCCAACGCTCTGCTTTCGAACCTGGGCGGATTGTCGTCGGGTCAGCTGGAGAGCCTGGGACCGGTGGCAGGCCTGGGCCGTGTTCTGCGCGGGGAGATGAGCGGCGAGGCGTATCTGGAAGCCTACGGCCATCGCGGGGCCAACGAGGGTGAAGCCGCCTGGCCCCGGCCGCTGGAGGATGCCGGCTGGCTCGACCGCCAATTGGCCGAGTGGACCAAAGATCCGGTGGATATCGAACCCATGCTGGCACGCCAGCGTGCTGCCTACGAAGCAGCGTGGAGTCGCTTCTGCCAGAGATATCCGGGCAGGACCAGGACGATGCGGCGCCGCCTGGAAAAGGTCGCCAAAGCTGCGGAGCAGCGCGAGATCGTGCGCTCGGAA
>CAYLZG010000113.1:8883-14522 GCA_964387985.1 uncultured Anaerolineales bacterium
TGATGGTTGTGCGTGCTTTTGCCCTGCGCGCCGGGGAACTGTTGGCGATCGGCGAGGATGTGTTCTTCCTGACCATCGACGAAGTGCTCGATGGGCTGGTGGGCAGGGAAGCACCCTTCCAGTTCCTCCACCTCCGCCGGGAAACCTTCGAGCGTCACCGGGATCTGCCGCCCTATCCCACCCTCATCTGCGGACGCTTTGATCCCTTTGCCTGGGCGGCGGACCCCAACCGTCGTAGTGATTTCTACGATTCGCGCGCGCACACCAGCCTGCCCCCTGCAGGCGATCCGAACATCATCCAAGGCGCAGCGGGCGCATTAGGTGTCGTCGAGGGGACGGTCCGCCGCCTGGACAGCCTGGAAGACAGCTCCCAACTGCAACCCGGCGAGGTGCTCGTCACCACGATGACCAATATCGGCTGGACGCCGCTTTTCCCGCGTGCCGCCGCCATTGTCACCGACTTGGGTGCACCGCTCAGCCACACGGCCATCGTTGCCCGTGAACTGGGTATCCCAGCAGTGGTGGGCTGCGGAAACGCCACCACGCGCCTGAAAACTGGCGATCGGGTGCGGGTGAATGGCGGGCTGGGCTCGGTGGAGTTGCTCGTGCCTTGATTGATTGTGGGTCTTGTCGCCTGCTGGGGAAATTATGGTACTACCAGGAGTTTGGCCTGCTCGGTCAACGTGCGCAATGCCTGGCTGACGGCGGCGCGTTGCTCACCGGTGAGCAACGCCAGCAATTGCTCGAGCCACCCTTGCTGCGCCTGGATGATCTCATCCATCACTTGACGTCCTGTCTCGGTCAGATGCACCAATCGAACGCGGCGGTCATCCGGGCTTTCGCTGCGCTGCACCAACCCTTGCTGCACCATCCGCTCGATCATCTGGCTGGCGCCCGCGGGCGATAGCTGCAGAAGCTCACCGCACGCCATCACCTCGCGCGGACCCCGGTAGTGAAGGTGCATCAACACTGCCATCTGCGCCCATGACAGCCCGGACTCGTGCGCGAAGCGGAGGAAGCCGTTCATCGACAGTCGCATGAAGACGGCGGTCCAGTCCAGTATGGCTTCTCCTGCTTGGAGATCTTTCATGGCCCCAATACTTTACTTTTATGAAATATTCAGTACAATGAAATTATACACCGTCCCGCCGGTTTGTAAAGCATGGAAAATCGGATGAACGCAGAGAACAAAAGCCCTCAACCTGAACAGCCCAGTATGGAACATAAGACCTCCCGGCCGGTACAGACCGTCTTACGTATCCTGTTGGGTGCATTCCTGGTCTTCGCTGGGACCAGCCATCTCACGGTTGCGCGCACAGAATTTCTGGCCCAGGTGCCGACCTGGTTGCCACTGGATGGCGACCTGGTCGTAGTTCTGTCTGGGATCGCTGAGGTCGCACTGGGATTAGCGCTGATCTTCCTGGTCAAACAGCGCGTGCTTGCCGGTCTGGCCGCCGCTGCGTTCTTTGTATTGATCTTCCCGGGCAACATCTCGCAGTATGTCAACCGGATTGACGCCTTCGGGCTGAACACAGATCAGGCTCGCTTTGTTCGGCTGTTCTTCCAGCCGGTGCTGGTGATCTGGGCGCTGTGGGCCACCGGCGCCTGGCGGGCGTTATTCGCAAGAAAGACGGGGTCTTCCTAGGACGCCACGATCTTTAAAGCAGGCGCATTCTGGGTGCGGACTTGGCAAGGAGAGGAGTCATGCCGTTATTGGTTCGCCGGAGCCGGCTAGAAGCCGGCTCAGATGGCTCCAGGTTTCCCACAGTTTCGGGATTCAACCTGAACCGCCAGGAACTCGAGTTCCCGCGCGACTTGGGGGGTGAGTTGAATCTTCTGTTCGTGCCGTTTTTGCAGCACCAGCAGACCATCGTTAACACCTGGATTCCCCTTGCGGACCAGTTGGAATCCTCTTTTCCTGAGTTCGCCTACTATGAGCTGCCCACCATCAATGAACTGCCCGCGCTCTCTCGCACCTTCATCAACGAGGGCATGCGGGCAGGCATTCCCAACGCCAAGGCGCGTGAACGCACGATCACGTTATACATCGACTTGACAAGATTCATGCGCTCGCTCAGCATCCCAACCCGGGACGAGGTTCATGTCCTGCTGGTCGATCGTCAGGGCAGCATCTTGTGGCGTACGACCGGGAGCTTCGACGAGACAAAGGGCGGCGCGCTGGCAGAAGCGATTGCGTCCAATCTGAGACGTGATGCATCGAAAGCGCGACCGTCTGATATTATCTGACCGAGGAGCAAAATCATGCAACGCGACACCCTTCGTCAGGTTGTCACCATCATCGGCTTGGTGGTGACCCTTATCATCAACGCGCTGGCTAACATCCTGCCGCTCAACGGCCTGCGATCCGGCGACGTCACCGCTCAGTTTCCGGTCTTATTTGTGCCAGCGGCCTATGTTTTCGCGATCTGGGGCGTCATCTATACCGGCCTTACCGCCTTCGCGATCTTCCAGGCGCAGCCCAGCCAACGAGAGAACCCCCGCCTGAGGCGCATTGGCGGGCTCTTTGTCGTGGCGAGCCTGGCGAACAGTGCCTGGATCTTCGCGTGGCATTACAGGAACTTCCCGCTCAGCATGCTGTGCATGCTGGTCCTGCTGGCCGCGCTGATCGGCATCTACCTGCGCCTGGGCACGGGCCGAACCCGCGTCACCCCGGCTGAGACCTGGGCGGTACGCGTGCCCTTCAGCATCTACCTGGGCTGGATCACCGTGGCGACCATCGCGAACGCGTCGCAACTACTCTATGTGCTGGGCTGGGATGGCTGGGGCATCGCGCCGGTTACCTGGACGATCATCATGTTGGCGGCAGCGGTGATCGTCGCTGCCTTGATGGCAGTGACGCGGCGCGATGTGGCCTACCTGGCCGTGCCGGTCTGGGCCCTGATCGGCATCGCCATCCGGCAAGCGCCCACCCCCGCAGTCTCGCTGGCGTCATGGGTTGCAGCCGGGATCGTCACGGCGCTACTGATCTGGAGCGTCCTGCGTCCACTCCGGCTGCCTGCAGCCGCAGGCACCATGCTCCCCGCATAGAACGAGCGGCCCGCCGCTGTTGCTCGCTGAGCTATCTCCGGCGGGTTGTCAGCCGTACGTCCCTCATCCGCAACCCAGGCGCTTTTGGAAGTAGCGGCGTTTGTGACTCAATCAGTCACAGACGCCGCTTTTCAAGGAACCTTACCATGTCGTCTATGAAGGCTGCCGTGCCCGCCTCGATGTGCGCAGTCAAGGCGCCCGGGTTGCTCAGGTCGAAATCTGCGGCCAGGTCGCACTCAACGATCGAGTCGACACCCGGCGCGGGCGCCATCACACGGTAGTCGGTCCAGTGGCTATCCCTGAACAACTCCCAATACTGCCGCTGCATCTGCCGGTTGCTGGCTGCGAGCCAGGCTTCGAACCTGAACGCTGCGTAGTTGAAAACGATGGCGATCTTCAGGTCGCGCTGCTTGAGTTGTGGCGGGAAGATCGCAAAATACGTCATGTCCAGGTAGCCCTGATAGAGCCCGGACACCGTCCAGTCCAGGCGGCTGTTCTTGAAACGCGTACGTAGGCCCAGCATGTAGGATAGCAGTGCCGCGTACGCCCGCTGAACGGAGCCGTTGCTCAGTCGCCCGCGGAATTCCTCCAGGTCCTCTCGTATCGACTGCACGCCTCGCTCCTTTCTCGTTGCGGGGAGAACGCCATGCAGGGCAGAATCGCCAGGTTGGGTTTCACGGCATGGGTCACCCGCCGGCCTGAATCCGCCTGCCAGGTGGTCGCCCTCTCGTCGCGACCTGAGGCACAGCCGCCATGCCAGACTCTCTCAGGATTTGCGCCACCCCGGATACGTTTCGGGCAGGATGGTCTCAAGCAGGATCCTGTGAAATGCCTCGTACTCCTCGAAGGCCACCGCATGCGCGGCGTTCTCGAACGAGAAGACGCGCTTCTGTGGCGCATCCAACAGCGCAAACCATTCGAGGGCCAGGTCGCGCCGCGCCGCCAGCTCGGCCTGACCGTCCAACATGTACACCGGCACGTCCAGTTTCGCCGCTTCGCGCCGGAAGTCCAGGCCTTGAATCTGGGGATACAGCACTGTGAAGGCGTCCAGCAGGCCGCGCAGCACGTTCACCTTCTCGACCAGGCTGTACTCGCTGCCAAGCACGCCGAATTGGTCAAGGCCTGAGCTTGCGCCGCGCTCGAGGTAGGACTGCGGCGGGGTATAGGGCTTGTACAGCCGGTCGTACTGGGTCATCACGAAGCCGTTGGCGTAGGGAATGTCGGCGTAGGGCGGTTCGCCATAGGCAGTCATGCTGGCGGCGAGTGGCGCATTGCCGGTCTGCGCGGCGTTGTCCAGGAGACCGTGGTAGATCCGGCGATCGGTCTCGGCCACGTTGACCATCTGGCCACTGCCGATGAAGGCATGATAGAGATCGGGTCGCTGCTGCACCGTGAGGACACCCAGGATCGTGCCATAAGACTCACCTAGCAGGTAGATCTTGTCTTCGTCGAAGCGTTCCCGCAGGTAATCGGTCAGCTCGATCGTGTCTGCCACCGCGCGTTCGGGCGTCAGGCCGGCGGTGGGGTCCAGGGCCGCATAGGATTTGCCCGTCCCACGTTGATCCCAGGCCACGACGATGAAGTCCTTTTCCAGGTCCTGCAAGATCACCCGCGGGTGCGGCAGGCTGCTTTGGCCTGGCCCGCCGGCCAGGTAGAGCAGCACCGGGTTGTCCGTGCTTTGGCCGCGGATCAGCACCCCCTGCTTAGTGCCGCCGATCGGTACCATTCCGATTTCGGCGATGCTGCCCGGCAGCGGCTTGCCGTCTGCGGCCAGGATCGGCGGCGTGCGCGCCGGCAGGGCGATCGCGATCGCGAGGGCGATCAGTGCGGCGGCCGCGAGGGCGGCGGGCAGCCAGCCGATAAAGCTGTGTGGCCAGGCAGGCTGATCCGACAGTGCGCGCGCCAGCCGCACGCCGAACTCCGCGGCGATGAGCATGGGCAGCAGGCCGACCAGGCCGTGGAAGCCCCGCCCCAGGATCAGCGCGAGGATCCCGAAGGTTCCATCGAGCCGGATCGCGCCGACGGTCGGCCCGGCGACGCCCCGATGGGCAAGCTCAACGGCAATCACATAGGCGAGAGGAGCCACCAGCAGCGCCCACCGCGAGTGCATGGCCAGGCCGGCCGCCAGTCCCACGAGCAGACCTAGCGCCATCACGACGAGGGCTTGCGGCGCAGTGGCCGGACCGTGGGGCATGGTCAGGGCGACGAGCAGGCCGGCCAGGGCTGCGATGCCGGCTGTCACTGCCGCGCCGGCCCAGCGGTGTTCCCAGATGGAGGTGAGGAATTGCGTCATCGTTGGTTCTCCGTTCTGAATGGACTTCATGCCGCACAGCCAGATCACCGTGTTGGATTTGCGCATGTGGGACATCCCCGAATGAGTGATCCGGGCCAGTTGCGGCCCGACCCGCAAACGGGATGCGTATTGCGCAGACGATGGGAAGCACACAGATCAGAACACGCCTGCATGCGGTAATACGTCTTGCGCCCAAAAAAGTTGCGCCGCCAGTACGACCGAATGATCGCATCAAGCAACGAAATAAAAAAGCTCCTGCGAGCAACGCTCACAGGAGCCACATACGGGGACGACGGGA
>CAYLZG010000114.1:0-91 GCA_964387985.1 uncultured Anaerolineales bacterium
CTGATCAAGGACGCGGGCTTCCACTGGGTGAAGCAGCTCTTCTCCTGGCAGGACATCGAGGGTGCGGGCAAGGGACAATACGATTGGACCA
>CAYLZG010000114.1:259-14494 GCA_964387985.1 uncultured Anaerolineales bacterium
CAGGATCCGGACAGGCCCTTCTGGGCCGGCAACCCGCCGGATAACGCCGGCCACTTTGCAGACTTCCTTGCTGCGGTCGCTGGCCGCTACAAGGGACGCATCCATGCCTACCAGGTATGGAACGAGCCGAACCTGGCGCGCGAGTGGGGCCAGAAGCGACCGGACCCGGCTGGCTACGTGCGGATGCTCAAGACGGCCTACCCCGCGATCAAGAACGCGGATCCGAACGCCGTCGTCGTGACCGCAGGCATGGCGCCGACCGGCACCGACAGCAACGAAGCCATGCCCGACATGAAGTTCTACGAGCAGATGTACGAGGCGATGGGCGGCGATTCGGACGGCTACTTCGATATGCTAGGCGCGCATGCGGCGGGCTTTGCCGCGCCGCCGGAAGCCAGCCCGGACGAGACGGCCGCCAAGAAGGTCCCTTATGGGGGCGAACGGTTCTTCTCCTTCCGCCACCTGGAAGACGTGCGCGGGGTCATGGAGCGCTACGGCGACGCGGACAAGCGAATCGTAGTGCTGGAATTCGGCTGGACGACGGACGACCGGCAGGACTCACCCTACTACTGGCACGGTGCGGGTGCGGGCATCGACGAGACATTGAAGGGCCGGTACCTGGAGCGCGCATTCGAGTGGGCGCGAACGAACTGGCAGCCGTGGATTGCTCTGATGACGGTGATCTACATGCCCGACGTCGGCTGGACCAAGGATACCGAGCAGTACTACTGGTCGATCATCGGCCCGGGCTATCCTGATCTCTTCCTGCGCCCGGCCTACGTGATCGTCTGCGCGTACTTGAACGGCCTCAACGGCGAGAAGTGCAAATACGATCCAGGGGGCTGACGCTTCCCATGAGGCGCCCTGTTCCGTCACGCCCCCTGCGTGAGTTCCTTCCGGATATCATCATTCTGCTGTTCCTGGCAGCGGCCGCATGGCTCGCAGCCAGGAACTATGTTTTGGGCAGCCTGTTCATCTGGGGCGACCACCCCGGCCAATTCATGCGCTTCTGGTATCCTGCCGCGGTCTCGCTCCCGCAGTACGGTCGCGTGCTGGATTGGAATCCCCTGTGGTATGCAGGCTATCCGGAGTTGCAGTTCTACCCGCCGGGGCACGCACTGCTGGGCCTGGCACTGAATGCGATGACGCTGGGCCTGCTTTCCCCGGAACGCGTCTACAACCTCATCCCTGCAGTGGCGCTGGTGCTGCCCATGTTCACCACGTTCGCGTTTCTGCGGGTTGCCCTGGCCCCGGCCGGCCGCGGCGCCAGCCGCATCGCCGGGCTCGTGGCTGCTGCGCTGGCGCTCACCTTCACGCCGATGTGGGGTGGCGCCAACGCGGTGCCGATCGGTCTGATGGGCGAGCGCCTGGCGTTCGGCATCGTGCCCCTGGTGCTGCTGGCAGGCTGGAAGCTTGTCGAGCGGCCGGGCGGGCAGAGACTTGCGGTTGCCGCAGCCCTGCTGGCGAGCCTGGTGCTGCTCCATCCCTTCCATGCGCCCGCGACCGTGATGGCGGTGTGCGGCTATGCGCTCGCCCGCTGGCTCCGCTCAAGAGGCTCCGCCCGCGCTTCGAAGCCCGGGACCCGGTGGACCTGGCTCGCGGGGTGGCTGGCGCTGGCCGTCGGCTTCACCGCGTGGTGGCTGGCGCCGCTCCTGGTGCGCCAGACACCCTATTCCGCCGCGCTCCTGCGCACCTCGCTCGAACAGACCCTGGACTGGTTCAAATTCAGTCCCATCATCCCCAACCTCCTCATCGCCGCGACTCCCGCGCTCGCGCTGTTGGCGCACCGGGACTGGCGCGTGCGGTCGACGGTGGGCGTGTTGGCGCTGCTGATCCCGGCGCTGGTCGTGATCGTGCTGCTCGACTTCGCGATCCTGTTCGACCGCCTGAACTTCACCGCGCTGGACCCCATCCGCTTCATTGCGGAATACTACATGGCCTTCATCCTCCTGACCGGCGCCGCTGCAGGCGCGGTCACTTCGCGCTATCTATGGCGGGCTCCGCTGCTGGCCACGGGCCTGGTCGTGCTGTTGGTGGTGGTCCTGAGGCCGGTGGCGGTGCAGGCATGGGCAGATCTGCCCTACATCACGGGCGTGCCCAAAGAGTCGACCAAAGACGGCTTGTTCGCGCACCCGGCGTTTGACGGCCTGTGGCAGGTGCTCACGGAGGATCCGGCCGCGGATGGACGCGTGCTGTTCACCTCTTACTACACACGGGTGACCTGGCCCGACGGGCAGACCACCCCGACGGCGATCAAGGCCATGACGCCATACCTGACCGGACGGGAGACCATGGGCGGGACATTCTCGCACTGGTCGCCGGGCGCACGGCTGCTGTGGGTCGGCGATCCGTGGGCCAAACTGCTGCCTGCACAGGTGGAGTTGGAGGACGACCAGCGCATGCTGGGCATCCCCTGGAGCGAGATGAGCGACGCCACCCTGCTCGCGGCGGTGCGAGCGCTCAATGTGACCACGATCGTTGCAGACATGGATGACACCAACGCACGCGGGATGCTGGACGCCGCGCCGCACTTCCAACGTTTCTGGGAGAACAGTCACTTCGCCCTGTACCACGTGCTGGACACGACGCCGGCCTGGGTCGAGGCAGAGGGGGCTGAGGCGAGCCTGGTCGAGCGCGAGGCGCGGCAGTGGGTGATCCGGGTGGATCGGGCCTCGGCAGGGGCCAGCCTCACGGCGAAGATGGCCTATTATCCGCTATGGCGCGCCGATGCCGGCGGGCAGCGGCTCGAGGTTGCGCCGGACCGGTACGGCATGCAGCAGATCGCGCTGCCGCCCGGCGATTCGTACACGGTGACGCTGGCCTACTGCGAGGGCTGGCCCGAATGGGGCGGGCTGGCCGCATCCGTCGCGGCGCTGGCAGGGGCGCTGCTCCTGTGGTTCAGGAAACCGTCTGCTGGGGCGAGCGATTGACCGCTCTCTGCGGTTATGTCAACAGCCCCTTCCCTGCTAGCGGCGGCGCCAGTCGACCCAGCGGCAGTTCTGGCCCTCTTGCGGCGGCAGTTCGTGGAGGATTTCCACGCCTGCGCTGAGCGGCCTGCCCGTCTCATCCACCACGGTCATGGAGAAGCGTCGCGGCGGCCCGCCCATGGGAAAATCGTAGCGGCCGGTATCTCCCGGGCCCGGCTTGGTGACCGCCGTCGCCTCGTTGCCATACTCATCGACCAGGAATAAGCGAATCCCCGGCAGAGGATTGCCCGCGCGATCGGTGACGGTCCCCAGCGCATACGTGCCCGGGCAGTCGCCGTTCGAGTAGCGCACCGCATGTGCGAGCACGAACGGAAACGCCAGATTCGGCGTGGCGCTGGGTTCGCGTGTCGCATCGAGGGGCGTTTCGAGGGGCATGTATGCCGCGGTGGGCAGATCGACACCGGCGGTCCAGGTGGGCTCTGGGCTGGCGGCATCGAGGGGCGGCTCACCGGTGACCGGTGCAGGCACGACCAGCATGGTAGCGGTTGCCCTCTTCGGCTCGGACGTGGGAGAGGCTTCGATTTCGGGTGCCGGCGTCTCTGCCTGGGCCACCTCAGCGGGGGCCGTTGGCACAGGCGTCCAGCCCTCGCGGGGGCCGAAGTCCTGCTGCAGCTGATCGAACAATGCCCGTGCGCCGAGGAAGCCGCCGATGCCGGCAGCCAGGAGCACGACGACGAACAGGGCGATATACGCGCGTCTTTTCATGTACGCTCCACGAGGGAATTCGATATCAGGGAGTATTCTAACTCAAGCCGGATAGTTTGCGTACATGACGCCCCTATGCTATACTCGGTTCCGTTCGGGCGAGTAGCTCAGCTGGTTAGAGCGCACGGTTCACATCCGTGAGGTCGTGGGTTCGAGTCCCTCCCCGCCCACTTGAACGACCCTTTGGGGTCGTTTTTTTGTGGTGTGAAGATGGTTCTCTCCCCTGGCGCGGGACACGGAAAGAGCCGGCACAGTTGCAGGCGTGCCAATTGTCGGCTAAAATCAAGATGCGATCGGGGGGAAGCACGATCCAAACCCTCATGTTTTACGCCGTTCCTAGTTCTGCCAGCCGTCCTCTACCCGGTCGCCGAATCCTGGGTTGATCGCCAAGAGGAGAGCGATAATGATTACCGGAGCTCAAATCAGAGATGCCAGGGGAGAATGGCTACCCCCTTCGTTGCCAGTTCCTGGCGCCCTCTTCTACGGTCCTTGGAAGCCTTTGGTCATCCTCAAGCATTTGTGGAATGTTATCTGGCCCTACAATCTGATCTACGCTGCCATAGCTTTCGCAAGCTGGTTGTACCTGACGCCGAGTCTCGAAACCACAGCCCGGTTCGAATTTGGCTGGATCGTCCTGCTATACTTGCGGAACGCTGCGCTCCTGATGCTCATCGCAGGCGGACTCCATGTATGGATGTACATCAAGCGGGCGCAGGGCATTCGTTCCAAGTACTCCGACAAGTGGTTGGCGGCCAACGATCGCAAATTCACGTTTGGAAACCAGACCCGCGATAATATCTTCTGGAGCCTGGTGAGCGGGTGCACGATCTGGACGGCCTACGAAGCCTTGACGCTCTGGGCCTTCTCCAACCAGATCATTCCCTACCTGGACATGCGCCAACATCCGATCTATGCGGCCTTTCTGACACTTGCGGTCATCTACTTCCGCTACCTTCATTTCTACTTCAGCCACCGCTTGATTCACTGGAAGCCGCTGTATAAGCTGTGTCACTCTCTGCATCATAGAAACATCAACGTGGGGCCGTGGTCCGGGCTCTCGATGCACCCCATCGAGCACATCTTTTATTTCTCATGCGTCTTCTTCAACTGGATCGTCCCATCCAGTCCCTTTCATGCCATCTTCAACCTGATGCATGCGGGCATCAGTCCCGCGGTCGGCCACTTGGGTTTCCACGAGATGGTGGTCAAAGGCGACAAAGCGGTTGCGTCAGACAACTACTTCCACTATCTGCACCACCGGTACTTTACGGTCAACTTCGGTGTCGAGGTCTTCCCGCTGGACTGGTGGTTCAGAACCCAGCACGATGGGTCACCGGAGAGCCTGGCAAGGATCAGAGGCAAGAGAATCGCATAGGTGGGGTCGCGGATTCGAGTCCCTTTGACGCGCCAATGTGACCGTCATCTCGCCCCCGAGACACATCGTCTGGGGCGCCGACCGGCCCGATCTCGCCGATCCCTTCCAGCGCAAGTGATACATCCGCCAGATCATCGAACACGGCAGAGCGGAAGACATCGCCAGCCTGGACCTGAACGAGGTGGCACGCCTCCTGGACGAACTGAATCTCCCACCACACCTGGATAGCCTGTGCGCGCGTTTTCTGGAATCCCGCCATGTTGCGCGGTAAGGGTCTACTGACGCCCATCCAGTGCTCATTCGTTGCCAGTTTTGCTGCCCTGCCCGATCCGGCGCAGTTCTATCTGGAGGTCGATTCATTCAGTTTTCAGAACGACCCGGTTACACCACCGAAATCATTCAGCCGCTACCGGTTGTTTGCCTCCGAAGTTGAACTCGTCTTCCTCTGGCGTTGTGCCCTGGCAATATAGGGAAGCAGCAGCAGGTATGCCCCGCTGATCGCCATGATCAGCATTAAGAGCGATGGGATCTTGTCCAGCCTTTCCCAGGTGGCCGCGATCTGCGGATCACCAAACAGCTTGATGATTACAGCCACCGGAATGGCCAGCGCGGTCGGCACGGCGATCCAGCGGTGAAATTTGCGAAACCACTTGCTCAAGAATTTTGTCATGTGTGAATACCTCTCTCTATGAAAGTCGCTTCCTGGTCTTCAAGTCCAGGTTGATTTCTCGCGCCGGGCTGGGAGCACCGGGCGCTGCGATCCGGTTCACCACCCCACGTACGCCCGGTGCCTGCCCGGCCAGCACTTCCGCCGCAGCGCGCTCAGCCAGGGTATCGGTCGCGCCGGCCAGGTGGACGATGCCATTCAGCACGCCAACACGCAGAACGGACTGAGCGGTGCGAGGGTCGGCAGCCAGGACGGCGATAACCGCTGCACGCAGGCTTTCATCCAGTATGGCCGGGTCTTGTCGCATCATCACGCCTCCGGCAGGCCCACCGGCCGATCTGTAAGGCAAGAGGTCAGACCGGGGCTGCGCTCTTGCGCACCTGCACCAACATCAGGACCAGGATAATGCCCCAAACGATCAGACGAACTGTCATCGCCACGATGCTGTCCGGCGCGACGACTTCGCGGAAGGCTACCTGGAGGGTAAGCATGACCAGGGCGTGAACGCCGAAAGTCGCGATGGCGACGGGCAGCGCCAACCTGTGGCGGGCCCAGATGAGGAAGGCCGTGCCGAAGACGGTCAGAATGCCGACCGTGTAGTTGTAGAGCAGCAGCCAGTTGATCACATGGTAGCCCGGATCGCGGCCCAGCAGGGCGCGACCACCGGCAAAGATCGCCATGCCTCCGATGAGCCACGCCAGGATCGCAGCGACTTTGTGCAGGGTGATTCTCACGTTCTCGGCCTCCTCTCGTTGTACTCGAACTCACGGCATGAGCATAGACCTTTCTCCCGGATCCGGGAACGACTTAAGTCTAAAATGCAGCAAGGGATGTATAATTTGAACCAGGTGAGTTTATGGAGGGGCGAGGCCAGATGCGCAAAGATGGGACCCAGCAGGATGCCGCAAAATCATTGCAGGCCGTGTCCTACTTTGCCGGCCTGGATGCTGCCGCCCAGGAGGCCGTGACCCAGGCGGCAATTCGCCGCGCGTACGACGCGGGGCAGGTGATCCTGCTCGAAGGTGAGCCATGTGCGGGGCTATACGTTGTGGAGAGCGGCTGGCTAAAGGTCATCAAAATCGGGATGGATGGTCGCGAGCAGGTGCTGCAAACGCTCGGGCCCGGCGACACTTTCAACGCCATCAGTGTCTTCACCGATGCCCCGAACCAGGCCACCGTGACCGCACTGGAAACCTCCCAGGTCTGGATCGTCCGGCGTGAGGTGCTGTTGCGCATGCTAGAAGAACATCCTGAGCTCGCGCGCCAGGTGGTGAAGGATTTGGCAGGTCGCGTGATGCACTTGGTGCGGATGGTCGAGGACCTGTCGTTGCGCTCGGTGGAAGCGCGCCTGGCGCGGCTGATTCTGGAGTCGGCGGAAGACGAGATGGTTCAGCGACGGAGCTGGGCAACGCAAGCCGAGATGGCGGCGCGCCTCGGCACTGTGCCGGACGTGGTCAACCGTGCACTGCGAAAACTGGCGACAGCTGGGCTTATCCGAGTCGACCGCCAGCAGATCCGGATCTTGGATCGAGCGCAACTGCGCGTGGTTGCCCAGGTGGACTTCTAGCAGGCCCAGGTCCGAACTCGAGGACACGGCGACGTATGCCGCGCCTCGGGCTGGTTATCTAAGGCAGGTGCACTTTATCTTAAGGAATTTGCACGTTTCTCAGACCCGAGCCACCTTAGTATTCGCGAAGCGTAGATCGCACGGTCAGCACGGATGGCGCTAACCATCCACCGTGCAGCGCTCTACAGAAGGCCCACCATAATCACCTGCGCAATGACCTCAGAATAAGCCAGAGGGCGATCCTCAACCAGAAGCCAAACGGCCCGCCATGCTGCGCGATCACGTCGATCACGAGAAGCCACGCGCTCCGTGCTTGCACGATAGGACCGCCGAACAGGGTCTGTCTGCAGGTTGACGATGAGTTGTGACCTGCGACGGTGGCGCAAGAGTGTACTTGATACATGACTATAAGAAAGCCAAATGGCCCACTGGCTGCTTACCCTATCTTGCTACCGGAAGTGCTGCTCGATACGGCGGGCGGTTACTTCCTCGCCGGGAGGCACCGGCACCTCGACGGTATAGGGCTGGTACAGGGTGATGTTCGTACGCGAGAGCGACCGCAAGTGGAACACCAGGCGGGTCAGGCCGTCGTCCTCGACCAGTGTAACCCGCTGCAGGCGAGCCAGAGGCAAATCCCAGGTATGCAACACGCCGTTGATGAAGAGGGCATTGGTCGCAATGTAGGCCTCGCCGCTGCTGCGCCGGGCACGGCGATAGTGGACGGAGGGCATGACCAGGGCGAATAGCCCGACCAGTAACAGGATCCCGGCCATGGTCCCCACGAACATGGGCATGTCGTCCGCCTGTCCCTGCCAAATGCCGACGGCCACGAGGAGCACGACAAACGCGAACAGCCATCCTGCAACGATCAGAAGCAGGAGACGATTCCTATGCCTTTCCTCCTGAAAGTCGCGTTCGGCCTGGGCGCTGTGCTGCTCCGGGGCATAGACCCAATGGGCAAGCAGGTTCCGACCGGCCAGGACTCCGAGTAGCCGGCGCGCCCGAAGGCCGAAGATGAGGGCGGTCACCAGCCCCACGATGATCAGGAACAACCCGACAAACTGCATCGCAAACCCGTAGGCCATCATGTCCAGGTCGGCCACCGGGGGCAGCAGGATCAGCAACAGGCCAACCGTACCCAGCCCGACGCCGGCCCAGACGCCCGGCATCTCTGGGTTTCGATCCATCTTGGTCATCTCATGCTCTCTTGATATGGGGGATGGCTGGCAGTTCCGCTGAGGAGACTAGCCAGCCGGCCCGAAGGTCCTTTTAGCAGCACATAAGGATATGGATAAATCAAGGTCGTGTCAAACGAGTATTCCTGGGAGAATGTCGAATAACCTTGCCCAAACTCGCGCGACCTAAGAAAGTACTCTCAAGAAAGATGTCGCAGCAGCTGGGAGGGCAACCATGGCCGGCAAGCACTTCAAGCAACTGGGTTTGGGTCCATTCTTTGGTGCGCCGAGTAAAACGAGTCAGTCGCCCGTGCGGTGCTGAAACGCCTGGTCGAGGCTGGCCTGATCGAAGGCCGCGCCGGGATGGCTTTTGGGCGCGCCAATGAGATGACGGATGGCGGCTACTGTATGTCGAGGGTTCGAGTCCCTCCCCGCCCATCCGACCCCTGCCGGCATCCGCAAGGTGAGCGCGGCGGACTTCTCCTGCCTCTCAGGCGGACAGGGGCAGCAGGCCCCACATGCCCAGGTCGCGGCGGAGCCGCCATGCATCCTCGAAGATGGCCGCGTCGATGCCTTGGCGCAGCGCCTCAGAGGTGCGGGGCGAGTGAGCGTCCACCCAGAGGGTTTGGCCGGGCACGATCATGCCGCGTTCGACCAGCGCGTCAAATATCCCCGGGAATCCCCCCAGATCGGCCACGTACGCGATCTCTGAGGCCGGGAAGATGCGCCCTAATCCGCCTCGCGCCAATGCCGGCAGCAGCCACTCTGCCGGGTAGTCGGAAATCAGACAGAGCTCGTAGGTCAGCGCCAAATCCGACAGTAGCGCGGGCATTCCATCCAGCGGCGCCAGCTCGTTGGCCAACCGCTCGTGCAGCCTGCCGGCCGCTGTCTCGCTGCGTTCGCCGCAGATCTCAACGGCGGCAGCGCAGAACTGGCCCAGCGGTCCGCGGCCTTCGGCACAGGCTAGCGCTGCATCCAGCAGGGCGCGGCGCCGCGCAGGGGGCAGCTCGACGCCCGGCGCCAGGAGCGAAGCGGCCGCTTGGGGCAAGGACGGCAAGACCACCCCGCCGGCTATCAATATCAAGCGTGTAATGCGCGGCGCCACAATCACTCCCCTGAAACCTGGATCACCATGGTTCGCTGCCTGGCGCGCGGCTCCATGTCGATCACCAGGATCTCCTGGTAGGTCCCGAGCAGCAGATCGCCATCGAGCACCGGGACGGTTACCGAGCAGCCGAGCAGCGACGTGCCTATATGGGCGAAGCCGTTGAAGTCGAAGCCGCGCAGATGGTGCCTGTACTCGCCGTCCGGCGGCGCGATCTTGTTCAGCGCGTCTTCGAGGTCAACGATGATGCCGGCTTCGTGCTCGACGACAATCACAGCCCCGGTTGTGTGGGTGTAATAGACGAGCACGGAGCCGTCCCGAATGCCGGCAGTCTTGACAGCGGCGCGCGCCTTCTCGGTGACGTTGAAGGCCTGAAAACCGCCTTCGGTGAGCAAGACATGTTTCTCGGTGTGTATCATCGGCGTCACCGCACGGCGTTGACCAACTGGCGGACGTTTTCGGCCAGATCGGGGCCCATCCTATGCAGCCCGCCGCCCACCAGGAAGATGACCTCAACGCCGTACATCTCCTTGAGTTCTGCGATCCGTTCCCGCGTCATGCCGCCGCCCGGCATGGGCATGATCGGCCGGATGTGGCCCAGCGCGTCCCGGCACCCGTCGCGCGCTTCCAGACAGTCCTCAGGGCGCACCTGGAAACGACCGCCCTGCTGGATGTAGATGCTGGAGTCGGCGCCGGCCAGGCGCTGCAACTGGCCATAAAACAGATAATGCGAAAAACCGTGCTCCGGGTGTAGCACGCAGTGTCCGGTGCCAGTGGGGTGGCTGAGGACCGGCAGGTTCACCCGGTCGTCGTCGGCCACCTCGCGCATCGCGTCGAAGCCGGTGAGCCCGGGGCTGAGCATGATCCCACCCGCGCCCGCCTCGCTGGCGAACCGCGCCCGGGCGAGGATCTGGCCGGTGGGTCCGGTGACGTTTGCGACGTACAGGCAGGAGAATCCCGTCTCCCGATTGGCGCGTGCCACCGCCTCGGCGCACAGGGCCACCCGCTCCTCGAAACGGCAAAACGGCTGGTCGGTGATGCCGTGGTCATCTTTGATGAGGTCCATGCCGCCGAGCGCGCACGCATAGGCCATGCCGGCCAGGTGCTGCGGCGTCAACCCCATCGGCTTGATTGCGGTGCAGAGCAGCGGCCGGTCGTAGATCCTGACCCGTTCCCGCATGCCCGTGACCCCGAAGCGCGGCCCGCGATAGTGGGCCAGGAGACTCGCAGGCAGTTCCGCGCGTTCCACCCGAAATCCGGGGAAAAAACTGCCCGTGCCCCACAGCAGGTTGATGAGCTGGGTCAGTTCAGCGCCCGCGCTCTCCACCGCGAAGCTGATCGTCGCCTGGAAACGTCCCGCGCCCACCGGCTCGAACGCTTCCAGCTGGCCCATGATTCGATCGCGGATATCGCCATCGGGCACGAGCTCGGCGGGGAACTCGACACTCTGCTCGACCCGGGCTGTTTCGGCCAGTGACCGCGCCCCAGCCTCGGCGCCAACGATCTGGTAGCGAACTTTGAAGCGTTCGCCTGATAGACCTGGGACCACAGGTCGCAACGGTAACGTCATCGATCTCTTCCTCATCGTGATATGCTCGATCGTGTTGTGCACGGCGCCTCGCCGGTGCGGACGCCTCCTTCGCCGGCCCATTATGCCAGCCTGCGGTAGGCAGGCAAAACCCGCCGCGTTGGATTACTGCCCCAGCACGTCCTTGAGCCGGCCGTAGGCTTCGTCCCAGCCAGTGCTCTGGCCCGGTTCGAACGTCACGACGTCAAAGGAGTTGCGCACCAGCGCGCGGGCCTCGCTCAGCGAGCCGAGATGGCCCAGCGCAACCGCCTGCACCAGGATGTTGCCCGCGGCAGTGGCCTCCACCGGGCCGGTGACCACTACCCTCCCGGTGGCGTCTGCGGTGAACCGCGACAGCAGCCGGCTCTGCGAGCCGCCGCCCACGATCTGGATCGGCTCCAACCGCCGGCCCAGCATCTCCTCCAGCCGCTCCAGCAACAGCCGGTACTTGAGGGCGATCCCTTCCAGGATGCAGCGAACCAACGCGCCCTTCTCATCTGGCGCTGCCTGTCCGGTGCGCCGGCAGAAGGCCCGGATCCGTTCGGGCATGTCGCCCGGCTTGAGAAAATCGCTGTCGTCCACGTTGATGACCGCGCAGAACGGGCTGGCCCCGGCTGCCATCTCGGTCCACTCGGCATACGAACGCGCTTCGCCCTGGCTGGCCCAGACCCGGCGGCACTCCTGCAGCAGCCACAGTCCCATGATGTTCTTGCAGAAACGGAAGGTGTGCCCGGCGCCGCCCTCGTTGGTGAAGTCGTAGGCGAGGCTCTGCGGGGTGATCAGCGGCTCGGCCAGCTCGGCGCCCATCACCGACCAGGTGCCCGAGCTGATCCAGGCGAAGCCAGGTTCCGCGGCCGGGACCGCGGCAACGGCAGAGCCGGTGTCGTGGCAGGCGGGCGCGATGACCGGCACAGCGCCCACTCCCAGCTCGTCCGCCAAGGCGCTTTGCAGCGGCCCGAGCACCGTGCCAGCCGGCACCACTTCGGGGAAGACGCCCGCCGGGATGTCCATGCTGGCCAGCAGCGACTCGGCCCAGCCACCACGGCCCGAGTCGTAGCAGTGCGTCGTCGTCGCGATGCTGAACTCACAAGCCGCGCGGCCCGACAGCCAGTAGCTGAAGAGGCTCGGCATGGGCAGGAAGGTCGCGGCCGCGGCGAGCTCGGGAGCACCGCTGAGAGTCATTGACAGCAATTGATAAAGCGAATTGATCTGCAGAAACTGGATGCCGGTCTGTTCGAAGATCTCCGCCTGTGGCATCCGGCGAAACGCCTCGGCCAACATGCCGTCGGTCCGGCTGTCCCGGTAGTGATATGGGTTCCCGATCAGCCGGCCCTGGTGGTTCAGCAGGCCGAAGTCCACGCCCCATGTATCGACGCCGATGCCAGCCAGTGGCCCCGAGCGCCACGCGAGCGCGATCCCCTGCTGGATCTGGTTCCACAGATGCAGAGCATCCCAATGCAACGACACGTGCCCGGCTTTGCCAGGCACGCGAACAGGACCGTTGGCGAAGCGATGCACCTCGGAGAGGTCCAATCGTCCGTCCGCCAGCCGCCCCAGCATCGCTCGGCCGCTCTCCGCGCCGAGATCCAAGGCGAGGAAGTTGAGGGTGTGGGTCATGGTGGGCGCCCCCTTCTGGCCGTGTGGCTAACTACTACGCGAAACAGATCACGCCATCAACAAGTGCGGCTTCCCGGCCAACTGCGCCACCCGCTGCAGGAAGCGCGCGGCGGGGCCGCCGTCGACCAGGCGATGATCGAACGTCAGGCTCAACCAGACCACCTGCCGTGGCTCGACGTGATCGCTCACCCAGATGGGTTGCGTCCTGATGCGGCCAACGCCCAGGATGGCGCACTCCGGTAGGTTGATGATCGGCGTGAACGCATCGATGCCGTACATGCCGAGGTTGGTCAGCGTGAAGGTGCCGCCGGTCAGCTCATCCGGTGCGCACTTGCCGTTGCGGGCGCGTTCGGCCAAAGAGGCGGTTTCAACAGCGAGCTGCACCAGCCCTTTGCGATCCACCCCCCTCACCACCGGCGCCAGCAATCCCCGTTCGGTATCGACCGCCAGCGCGATGTCGATCTGCGACCACAGCTTGACCGAATCCCCATCGAGCGAGGCGTTGATCCTGGGATGCTCAGCCAGAGCCCTGGCGAGGATCGCCAGGAACAGGTCGTTGTAGGAGGCAGCTATGCCATCTACGTCCAGCTTCTGGCGCAGTTCGACCAGTGCGGTCACGTCCGCCTCGGTCGTCAGCGTGACAGGCGCGGTGTTGCTGTGCCCGGCCGTCATACGCTCGGCGATCAGGGCGCGGATGCCGGCGAACGGAAGCTCGGAAGCCGGCTGTTGGGCCGGTGTCGAAGGTCGAAGGTCGGAGGCTGAAGGCTGCGCGCTGGGAGCTGGCGGTTCCTTTGTCCCGCGGCTCCTCCGCTCCAGCGCCGCCTCCACATCCTCCCGCGTGATCTGTCCGCGCGGGCCGCCGCCGGCCAGTGCCTGCCAATCCAGCCCAGCTTCCTCCGCCATCCGCCGTGCAACGGGCGAGATCGAGGCTGAGGGCGCTGCCTGCTCAGCCCTGACCCTGGCTGCATCAACATACGCCCGTACATCGCGCTCGATGATCGCGCCTTCCGGGCCGGTCGGCGCGATTTCGGCCAGGTCAATCCCTTCGCTCTCGGCCAGGCGGCGCGCGCGGGGCGAGACGAAGCGCCGCGGTGCTGAGGTCGCGCCCGGCTCCGGCCTGGCCAGCGCATGCACACCTGCATCTCTCTTGTGCGCACCCTCAGACTGTCGCAGGGTGCGTCCTTCGTCGAGCCCGCGATGCGGGCCTGCATCCCCGGGTCGCTCCTTCGGCTCGGCCCCGATCACCGCGATTGCGCTCAAGACCTTTACCACATCGCCCGGCTTCGCCGTCACCGCGGAGAGAACGCCGCTGGCGGGCGCCTCGACATCCAGGGTCGCCTTGTCGGTCTCGACCGAGAACAGCGGCTCGCCCTGCGCCACGGTCTCGCCTTCTTGCTTGTACCAGCTCACCAACGTGAGCGTTTCCACGGTCTGCCCCAGCGGGGGAACAAGGACTTCGACGGCCATCAG
>CAYLZG010000115.1:0-9040 GCA_964387985.1 uncultured Anaerolineales bacterium
GGGATACTGACTGGATCTTTCTCGTCCAACGGGCCGCAGGACGTAAGTTCGGCGTCGAGATAGGCCGCCACGTCGCGGAGGCAGATGAAGGAGCGGCGGGCGGGATCGCCGCCCATCTGCACGACCGTAAAGCGCCAGGCCCGCTGGCCCGCTGAAACGCTGCTGCGGTCTGCGCTGTCCTCCAGCCGGCAGCGGACCAGGAAGCAGCGGTACTCCTGGCCTTGCCCCCCCAGTTCGAGATTGCTGCCGCTCGCTGCCATGGGTGCCTCCGTCCGACGCTTCGTGGATTCCCTGCTTGTTGTACCAGAAGGGCGTCACAGATTCGCCACAGCCGCGACACCAGCAATAACTGCTTGCTCAAATTCGTTGCTGCAGCGGACGTGACATCTGCTATAATGGCGTTGGCAGATTGTCCTCGAAGGAGTATCCCCATGACAAGGCTCGCCGTACGGTTGTTGGGCGGCTTCCGGGTCGAACTGGGCGGGGAAACGATCTACGACTTCGAAACGGATAAGGCGCGGGCGCTGCTGGCCTACCTGGTCGTCGAGGCGGACCGGCCGCACCGCCGCGAGACCCTGGCCGGCCTGCTCTGGCCCGACCGGCCTGACGCGGCGGCCCGCAAAAGCTTGCGCCAGGCGCTCTTTCGCGTCAGACAGGCTCTCTGCGACGACCGGCCTCCCTACCTGATCTTCGCCACGCCCACCGACGTGCAGTTCAACGCCGCCAGCGACTATCGCCTGGACGTGGCGGAGTTGGAGGCCTTCGCGCGTGGGAAGGCGCCCGGGGCCGTCCTACTGCCCGAGGTGCTCTGTGGCGACTTCCTGGCCGGGTTCTCCGTGCCCGACAGCGAGCCGTTCCAGGCCTGGGCGCTGGCCAGGCAGGAGCAGTACCACCGCCTTGCGCTGGACATCCTGGCCGCGCAGAACGCCTATTTCGAGGGTCTCGGGGACTATGAGAGGGCGGTGGAGGCTGCCCGCTTGGAACTGCGCCTCGAACCCTGGCTGGAAGAGGCGCACCGGCGCTGCATGCGCAGCCTGGCGTTGGCCGGCCGGCGCGAGGAAGCCGTGCGGCAGTACGAGGCATGCTGCCGGGCGCTGGCGGTGGAGCTGGGCGTCGAGCCGGCAGGCGACACGCAGGGACTGCACGCCGACATCCTGGCAGGCCGCGTGCAGCCGGCCGTGCGGCCGGACCCGCGGGCCCATCGGGTAGGGGCCGGTCTGGCGCCGGCCGGACAGGGCGCATCGCAAGCCGTGTCCCGGCTGGTCGCGCGCGAGGACCAACTAGGGCAACTGGGCGGTTTTTTGCAACGGGCGCTGGGAGGCGACACCGGCGTGGCCTTCGTCAGCGGCGATCCGGGGAGCGGGAAGACCGCCTTGCTCGAGGCCTTTGCTGCGATCGCCATGGCCAAGCACTCCGACCTGCTGGTCGCCGGTGCGCGGTGCAGCCCCGGCGGCAGCCTGAACGCGTTCGCGCTCTTGCGCAAGCTGGCCGAGGTGCTCTTCGGCGACCTGGCGAGCGACGTGGGGTGGCGGCTGGCCCAGGGGCGGGCAAGCGATCGGTTGCAGGCAGCTACTTGGCTCACGCTGGGGGCCCTCGCCGAGTACGGGCCTGACATCGTCGAGTCCGTCGTGCCTGCTGGCTCGATTGCCCGCCGGGCCGCAGGATCGGGCGCCGGGCAGGCGCCGGGCAGCTGGTCCCCGCCGGCGCACGGCCAGGGTGCGACGCAACTGCCCCAGGATACGCTTTTCGACCAGTTGCTTCGCACCCTGGCGGCCATCGCCCGTGCGCAGCCCCTGCTGCTCCTCCTCGACGACCTGCAGCGTGTGGACGATGCCAGCGCGGCATTCCTGTTGCGGCTCGGCCGCGAGCTCACCGGGAGCCCGTTGCTGGTGCTCAGCACATACCGGTCGACGACCGTGGCGGCCGGGCGGCGCGACACGACATCTGGCGAACTCGGCCGCCACCCGCTTCTTGCCGTGGTCAACGAGCTGCGGAGCGTGAAGGGCGAAATCGTCGTGGATCTCGACCGGGCAGACGGCCGCGCGTTCGTCGAGGCGTACGTCGATACGGAGCCCAACCGGCTGGGTGCGCGGTTTCGCGACGCCCTCTTCGCCCAGACAGGCGGCCACCCGCTCTTCACCGTCGAGACCCTGCGGAGCCTGCAGGAGCGCGGCGAGATGAGCAAGGACGAGGCGGGGCGCTGGGTCGTCCGTGAATCGCTCGACTGGGGCAGCCTCCCGGTGCGGGTGGAGGCGGCTATCGCCGAACGGATCGACCGGCTCCCGGAACGGGAGCGCCAGATCCTCGCGGCCGCGAGCGTGCAGGGCGACGAATTTGCGGGGGAGCTGGCTGCGGAGCTTGCTGGGGTGCCCGTTCGAGAGGTTCTCGGCTGCTTGAGTGGCAACTTGGCTCGGCAGCACGCATTGGTCCGGCCCGAAGGGCTGCAGCGCCTGAGCAGCGGGCAACGTTCGGTCTACCGCTTCACGCACCACCTGTTTCAGAAATACCTTTATGACCAGCTAGACCCCGTCGAGCGGGCGGGATGGCACGCCGCGGTAGGGGCCGCGCTGGACCGCCAGGCCGGTGCTGACCCGACTGAGCGCGAGCGACTGAGCGCGCGGCTGGCGTGGCACTACGAGGCGGCCGGCCTCCCGCTGCAAGCCGCGCGCGCGCTGTACGACGCAGGCCGGCAGGCCATGCGGGTGTCGGCCACGCGCGAGGCCCTGGCCCGGTTCGAGCACGGGCTGGCGCTGCTCGCCAAGGAGCCGCTGTCGGCGGAGCGGGCGGAGATCCAGCGAATGTTGGAGGTCGCCCGATTGGGGCCGCAGCGCAACGTGGGTGGGCCGGGGGGCGCCGGCATGGCCGGCACGCTGCAGCGTGTCGCCGAAGTGGGAGCGAACGAAGCTGAAGTGCGGTCCAGGTTGACGCTGCTCTCGGCGCAGGCGGAACGCCTATATGCCAAAGGGCAGACTGACGAGAGCGATGCCGTGGCGCAGCAGATGCTCGACCTGGCGACGCAAGCGGGCGACGACACCTTTGTCACCCTCGCTCACTGGCGTTTCGGCGCCAACCATACCATCACGTTTGACCTGGCCGACGCGGAGGCACACCTCGGTGAGGCGCTCGACTGGCTCACGCCCGAGCGGTCGGCTGAGGTGCGCGCCGCGATCGGGCTCGACCTCGCAGCCGCCGCTCTCGGCTATTCGGCCATTAACCGGTGGTTCCTCGGGTATCCGGACACCGGTCTTGAGCGGGGCAGGCAGGCCGTGACTGGCGCGATCGAGCGGGCCGCGGTGTACGGGCAGGCGTTCGCCTCGGCCATGGGCGCGGACCTGATGTTCCTCTTGCGCGATGAGGCGGCCATGGCCGAGCACGCCAGGATGTGCCACCGGCTCTCGACGCAGCACGAGTTCGGGCTCTGGCGGGTTTTCGCCGAGGTCTTCGTCGGGCGAACGATGGTGCTGGCCGGGGAGCACGCCGCCGGGGTGGAGTTGATGCGGGCCGGGGTCGACGGATGGCGCAGTGCGGGCATGGTTCCGGGCACGGCGACCCTCGTGCTCGTCTTCGCCGACACCTGCCTCCGCGCCGCTGCGGCCCTACCCAGTGACGAAGGTGCGGTGCGTGCCGGCCTGTTGGCGACGGGCCTGGCGATGGCCGACAGCCTGCTCGAACCGGGCAAGGCCTGGAAGGACTTCGGCTACCTGGCCGAGCTCCACCGGGTGCGGGGCGAGCTGCTGCTGGCAAGCGACGGCCTTGCCGTGTCCGAGGCTGCGCTCGAGTGCTTCGATAGGACCCTGGGGCTGGCGCGCGAGCGGGCGCTGCTCTCGACGGAGCTGCGCGCGGCGATGAGCATCGTGCGCCTGCGCGAGCGGCAAGGAAAGGCGTGGGCGGAGGAGTGGGAGCAAGCCCGCGCATCTCTGCGCAGCATCTACGCGCGCTTCACCGAGGGCTTCGCCTTCCCCGACTTGCAGGACGCGGCAGCCCTGATCGCCCAGGCAAGGTGAACTGAAACCTCGATTCTGTCGTGTGCTCTCGCCTTGCTATCTGGCTACCGCAGGTTGTGGCCGGCCGTCCTTCGTCCAGGACGACTTCGGCCCGCGGAAGCTGTCCGCGCGGTTGGCCGGCAGCCCCAGCCAGACCACCGAACTGGGCTTGTGAGCCACCACCGCGCTGGGCTTGTGAGCTACCACCGCGCGAATGTCCTCCCCGTAGGTGGCAGCCAGCGGCGCGGCCTCCGCGCCCTTGGAGACGCCCATGAGTCCGATGCGTTGCCCGTCCACCTCGGGCTGCGCCTTCAGCCAGTCGATGGCCGTCTTGAAATACTCCTGTGACTACCCCCTTGGGTCAAATGAACATCCCCACGACATAGGGGACCGCGGCCAGCAGCGCCAGCAGTGGGTGCCCGCGGCGCGCGGCATTGCGGCTGTCCCAGTTGAACAGATAGATGGCCAGCCCGAAGGCCAGGATGGCGCTGGTCGCCAGGATGATGACCGAACGGAGGGGATCGAAAACCGTCTCCTGGCCGAACGCCAGCCCGGCAAATGCCTGCATCGCATGGCTGGAGGGCAGGAGGCCCGCAAAGGGGCGGACGGACGCGGGCAGGACGGAGATCTGCATCATCAGCCCGCCCAGCAGCATGGAGGGCAGGAAGATGAGCTGGCTCCACAGGACGGTGGCGCGCGAGCTCGGCGACACGACGCCGATGAGCGCGCCGATCGCGCCGAAGGTGAAGATCGTCAGCAGCGCGATGAGCGCCAGCATCCCCCAGCTCGACGGCGGCGTGGCCCGGAAGAGGAGCGGTGCAGTCAGCGCGATGATGGCGGCCACGATGAGCGCGTGGATCATCGAGGTGAGCACCGGCACCGCCAGGATCGAAACCGCGGGCACGCCGTTGATCTTGTAGCTGCGATAGATGCCCGCCTCGCGCGAAGTGACCAGCGGATCGGGCAGCCCTAACAGGGTGCTGCTCATGGCCGCGATGATCAGCATGGCCGGGATCATCGTGTCGCGGAACGCCGGGAGGATCTGGGTGAACACGATGCCCATCAGCACGTAGAAGCCGAGCGGGAAGAGGTAGTTCATCAGCATGGCTGTGGCGTTGCGCAGCCCGGCCTTGAACTCGAATCCGAAGTGGATCGCGAAAGCGTTCATCGGGCGCCTCCCGTGTTGGTGAGCTCCAGGAACCTTTCTTCCAGCGAGGGCCGCTCGACGCGCAGGTCGATCAGCTTGTCGTCGTCTTCTGTGATGCGCGCCAGGATGGCTGCCACGGTGAGCCCGGGATCGGTGCTGAAGAAGACGGTGTAGTCCTCTGCCTGCGCCAGCTGCTTTGCCACCGCGGGCAGGGCAGCCAGGTCAGGCGAGCCGCGAAGGAGGCCTTGTTCGGTGCGTACGGAGATCTTGGTGTAGCCTGCGCCAGCCGCGGTCAGCTCGCGCGGGGTGCCCGTGGCGACCACTTTGCCGGCGAGCAGGATGGCCACCCGGCCGGCCATCTTCTCCGCCTCCGCCATGTCGTGAGTTGCCAGCAGGATGGTCGTCCCCTCCGCACGCAGCTCGTGCATCAGCGCGTGCAGCTCGGTGCGCGAGCCAACGTCCAGCCCCGCGGTCGGCTCATCCAGGATGACCACGGGCGGCTTGTGCGCAACGGCCAGCGCCAACGCCAGCCGCCGCTGCTGCCCCACCGAGAGCTCGCCATAGCGGCTGTTCCGCTTTTCGGCCAGGCCCAGGCGGTCCAGCAGCGCCCGGTTTTCCCCGACGCGGTGGTAGGCGCAGAAGAAACGCATCGCCTCCGCGGGCGTCATGTCGGCCGGCAGCGCCGAGGTCTGGAGCTGCACGCCGATCAGGTCGCGGAGCCGGCCGGGCTCGCGGGTCGGATCGACGCCCATGAGGCTTAGCGTCCCACCGTCCGGCTTACGGATCCCTTCGAGAGATTCGAGCGTGGTGGTCTTGCCTGCGCCGTTAGGCCCGAGCAGTCCGAAGATCTCGCCCCTGGCCACCTCGAAGCTGAGGTCGTCCACCGCGGCCGTCTGGCCGTAGACCTTACGCAGGTTGCGGATTTTGATGGCCGCGTCGTTCATGCTGCTCCTCCTGGATCCGTCGAGTTGGCCCGGTTCGAACGCGCGGGTTGCGCCCACGCTACCTTTAATATACGATGCGGGCCGGGTGCAGGTAGCGCCGGGCCAGGTTACATCGGGGCCGGGGCATTCGGAAGTTCATCGCATTTCGCGCTATAATTCCTCAAACCAATCCAGCCCCGCGGAGGAAGCATGAGCAAAGCAGCGACCAAGAAACCGGTGGTCGGCGTTGACCTGGGCGCGACCAAGGTGCTCGCCGGCGTGGTGGACGCGGACCACAGGATCCTGGCCACGGCCAAGCGCGCGACCAAGGGCGGCCAGGGCGTGGATGCGGTGGTCGAGCGCCTGGCCAAGACGGTCAGGGATGCGGTGAAACAGGCGGACCTCTCGCTGGACGACATCGCGGGGGTGTGCTCGGCCGCGCCGGGCGCGCTGAACCCGGACGATGGCATCGTGCGGTTCGCGCCCAACATGGAGGGGTGGGAGAACATCCCGTTCGCCCATCTGCTGAGCGAGCAGCTCAGCGGCGTCCCCGTGTTCATCGAAAACGACGGCAACCTGGGCGCGCTCGGCGAGCTGACGCTGGGCGTTGCGCGGGATGTCAAGAACATGGTCGGCATCTTCGTGGGCACGGGCATCGGCGGCGGCATCGTGCTCGACGGGAAGGTCTGGCGCGGCTCGCACATGACTGCGGGCGAGATCGGCCACATGGTGGTGCTGGCGGATGGGCCGGTGTGCGGGTGCGGCAAGCGCGGCTGCCTGGAGTCGGTCTCCAGCCGGACTGCGATCGAGCGCGACATCCGGCTGGGGCTGCGCGCGGGCCGCGAAAGCATGATGGCAGAGTGGCTCCAGCGGGAGGGCCGCGATCGCATCACGTCAGGTGTGCTGGCTGAGGCGTACGAGAAGCGCGATCCGCTGGTCTATGAGGTGATCAGCCGCTCGCAGCATTACCTCGGCATCTTCATCGGCTCGGTCTTCAACTTCATCGATCCTGACATGATCGTGATCGGCGGCGGGGTGGCCGAGGCGTTGGGCGAGGCCTACGTGGAGCCCGTGCGCGCGGTGGCCTACCAGTATGCGATGAACCGCCGCGATGCACGCACCGCGCCGATCGTGTTGGCTGAGCTGGGGGATAATGCCGTGCTGCTGGGCGCCGCGGTCTATGCGCGGCAGCGGCTGGGGTGATAGGTTACCCGGCGATGATGAATGTTGACCTGTCCAGCCAGACCGCCCGGCGATTGATCGCCGGGCGGTGATGGGGCAGCGAGAACCGCCGCCGCCATCTACTCTACATAAATCTCGACGCGCTCGTTATCGTCCGCGTCGTCGACGCTCAGGACGCGGCCCTGCACCCCGTCGCGGATCGCAGACTGGATCACGTTGCCGTCCATCCCCGCGATCTCCGGCGCGAAGCGCGCGCCCATCTTCAGGCCCACGTCGATCAGGCCCACCGGGATCGTCACGTTTAGCTTCACGCGGCCGCTGTGGCGGTCGGTCACCTTGACCCGCAGCCAGCGGGCGCGACCCTCTTCCCCGCGCGGCGAGCCGGGCTCGCCCGCGGCCAGCGCTTCGAGCAGCCGGGCGCCTTCGGCTGCCGTGATCTGTTTGTCCGCGATCATCTTGAGGATCCGCATCCGCTCATCGGCGCTTACCATGAGTTGCTCCTACAGCCGTATGTCCTGCGGCCGGATCGCCCGCCGCATGGTGATCAGGTCGCGCTGCACGCGGAAGCCCGCGTCGCGCAGCGCAGCGATCCCTTCCTTGTGTTCGCCGTCATGCTCCACGATGACGGAATTTGAGCTGGTCCGGGCGAGCGACCGGAGCCCCCGGGAGATCAGCGCCTGCTCCAGGTTGCCGCGCGCCGCGGGCCGGACCAGGAAGCGCATGGTGGCGTATTCGCTCGTCCTGCTTACGATCGTCTCCACTGCGCCCATCAGCTGGCGGTCCTGCCAGGCCCCCCAGCGTTCGGCCCGGTAGAAGCCTGTCAGGCGGCCCAGCCATTCGCCGGCCAGGGTCGTGAAGCGGAGCTCGTAGTCCATCGAACGGACGGGCTGGGCCCATTGCGCAAGCGGCGTCCGCGCGGCCTGGGCCAGCTCCTGCACCACCTTGCTGTACCAGGTTCGCAGCGGTTGGAGTTGCGCGCCATTCTCCGCGCCGTCAGGATTCACCGGTGGCACCGGGAGGCGGTAGATGGCATCGCGCGCCACGTCCTCGAAGTCGAGATCCAGGTACAGATCATGCGCGCCGAAATTATCCGCACGCACCTGCAGGATCGCCCAGTTTCCCTGGCGTTGAGCGATCTCGCGCAGGGTTGCCAGCATGAGCGTCCGCGCAATGCCGCGGCGCCGGTGGGATGGGAGCACCGCCACGTTGCTGATCCGCCACCGCGAGCCGACCTGATCCATGCTCTGCAGCGTGACGTTGCCGACGATGCGTCCGTCTTCGACCCACACCTGTCCGGAGATGTACTCGTTGAGGAGCGCCATGCTGAGCGTGTCGCCCAGCATTGGGCTGAGCCGGCCGACGACCTGCATCTCGCGCAGCGCGATCCGGCCGCGCGCGTCCAACTCCTCAGCAAACACCGTGGCGACCAGGTCGGCGACCTGGCGCATGTGCCGGCTCGGATCGAACGGCTGCGGGCCCTCTTGTACGGCGTCGGAACGACTGACGATATAAGATGCCACTCCTACACCTGTCCGGCCAGATCAGTATGCCGCTTAGTGTAGAATGGCATGCGGCATATGTCAAGCGCCCAGGGCGCGCAGCAGTGCGTCGGCCTCATCCGGCGTGATCCGGCCTTCTTCCAGCATCTTCAGGATGGCCATCTGCTCGTCGCTCGTCGCGCTGCTCCCAGCGCCGGGCGCCTTGGGCCGCTCGGGCGGCGTGGAGGGCTGGAACCCCTTAAACGCGCCGCGCGCGGTCCGGCCGCGGCCGGTGTGGATCTCACCTGTATCCGGGTTGATGCCTGC
>CAYLZG010000115.1:9050-11667 GCA_964387985.1 uncultured Anaerolineales bacterium
GATGCCGTGACCTGCTGGCGGATGCGGTCGCCCAGGCTGCTGAGATCCCCGAAGAGGTCTGACCCCGGGCTGCGACGGCGATCCCATCCGTCCCGCACATCTTCCCCGGAGGAGCCAGCGGCCTCGATCCGCAGATCGCCGCCGCTGGTCACGACCATGCGGACCTTGCCCTCCCCGACCGATGCCGAGTAGGTGGGAGTGCCGTCAGCAGTGGGCGTGAGCGGAAGGGTGGCCCGGATGCGGCCCGCCGCGCGCACGACCAGCCGCACGTCATCGTCGCGGGTGAGCCGGATGTGTGCGTCGCCGTCGGTGCGCACCGTATATCCCTCGCTGCCCGCGAAGGGGCCTTCGAGGATCGCATCGCCATGGATGTGGCCTGCACTCAGCCCGCCGGCCAGGCCGGCCGCGCGCAGATCGCCCGCCACCTGGCCGAGCACGACCGGCCCGGCCACCGCAGCAAGCCGCATGTCGCCGCTGGTCCGCTCGACAGTCAGGCCACCGGTGAGCTTCTCGGCCCACAGATCGCCGTTCACCCGGCCTGCATGCACGGCAGCCGCCTCGGACACGCGCAGGTCGCCGCCGATCCGCTCGACGTGGAGGTCGCCTCCTGCGCTGAAACGCAGGTCGCCCTCGCACTCATTGATCTGCAGGGATGCGACTTCTTCAGCGCGCACATCCGCATGCGCGCTCTCGATGGTGACCTGGCCGGTTGTCTTGCCCAGGCGCAGATCTCCATTGACCGTGCGCACGCGCAGGCTGGCATCGAATTCTCTCACGCGCAGATCGCCGAGGCTTTCCTCCACGGTCAGCGCGATGCCCGGGGGCAGGATGGCGCGGGTCGCGATCCCGCCGGCGAGCCGCGCCTTGTCGCCATCGATGGCCCAGCTCGCGGGCTCTGCGCCCTCCCCGCGCACCGCCACTTCGATCAGCTCCGCCTCGGGCGAGACGGCCAGGACCGCGCCGGCCGCGAGCGTCTCGAGGATCACCTCCGTGATGCCTGCCGGGGATAGGGTCAGTTTATCGCTCATGGTCAGCCTCCTCGCCGCCTCACAACGCCTGCAGCTGGCGCACCGCGTCAGCAGACGTGATCTTTCCAGCAGCCAGCGCGTCCAGGATGGTCTGGCGCTGTTCGACCAGCCGCTGCTTTTCTTCCGCGGGCGGCAGCTCCTTGACCTCGTATCCCATCGCGCGGATCACATCTTCCAGCCGGCCGCGCACCGTCGGGTAGGACAGCTTCAGTTCCTGGGCAACCCAGTTCAGCTTGCCTTCGCACCGGACGAAGAGCTCGACGAACGCGCGGTGCTCCGGGCTGAGCTGTTCGAGCCGGCTGAACTGAAAGCGGCCCTCGATGCTGGTATCGCAGTTCGGGCAGGTGAGCCGCGTGACCGCGATCTTATCGCCGCACACAGGGCAGAGACTGGGTGTCGTATGCATGGCTGTCGCTTCCTCCGTTGGCCAGAGTGTACGACGGGTTTTATTTTTTGTCAAGAGTGTTGAAGATTATTTAGGTTTGAATAAGAAATGTGGGGACCGGTTGGGGGATGTAGAGGCGTTCCATGCGATGGTGATGTAGAGACGTTGCATGCAACGTCTCTACACATCACGCGCTACATCGCGTTACATCGTGCGGTATTCGCCGTCGACGACATCCTCGCCGTCTTTTGGTCCACCGGCAGCCTCTTCGCCGCCGGGAGCGCTGCCGTCGCCGGATGGCGGCGGGCCGGCCTGCTGGTGCATCCGGCTGCCGACCTGCTGCCAGACGTCCATCAGCTTGTTGGTCGCGCTCTCGAGCTCATCCGAGCCCGCGTTGCGATCCAGTGCAGCCTTGACTGCGTCCAGCTCGTCCTGCAGCTGGCGCTTGTCCCCGTCGGCCATCTTGTCGCCGCTGTCTTGCATGAACTTCTGCACCTGGTAGTGCGAGTTGTCCGCCCGGTTGCGCGCCTCGATCTCAGCCTTGCGCCGGCGGTCATCCTCCGCGTGGCGCTCCGCATCCTTGACCATCTGGTCTACCTGGTCTTTGGCCAGGCCGCTCGATGCGGTGATCTTGATGCTCTGCTCGCGGCCGGTTGCCTTGTCCTTGGCGCTCACGTGCAGAATGCCATCCCGGTCGATGTCGAAGGTGACTTCGATCTGCGGCATGCCGCGCGGCGCGGGCGGGATGCCCGTCAGCCGGAAGTTGCCCAGCATCTTGTTGTCGCGCGCCATCGGGCGTTCGCCCTGCGCGATCACGATCTCGACCTCGGTCTGCATATCGGCCGCGGTCGAGAAGACCTGCGTCTTCTTGGTCGGGATGGTCGTGTTGCGCTCGATCATCGGCGTGGCCACGCCGCCCAGCGTCTCGATCGACAGGGTCAGCGGGGTTACGTCGAGCAGCAGGATGTCCTTCACCTCGCCGCCGAGGACGCCGGCCTGGATCGCCGCACCGATCGCGACCACCTCGTCCGGGTTGACGCCCTTGTGGGGCTCGCGGCCGAAGAAGCGGCGCACCGCCTCCTGCACCGCGGGCATGCGGGTCATACCGCCCACGAGGATGACCTCGCCGATGTCCGCCGGCTTCAGCTTGGCATCGCTGAGCGCCTGCTGGCACGGCCCCATGGTGCGTTCGATCAGGTCGCCC
>CAYLZG010000115.1:11704-14466 GCA_964387985.1 uncultured Anaerolineales bacterium
GTTGATCTCCGTCTGCATCACGGTGGAAAGCTCGATCTTCGCCTTCTCCGACGCTTCCTTCAGGCGCTGGAGCGCCATGCGGTCGCTGCGCAGGTCGATGCCGCTCTCCCGCTTGAATTCATCCGCCACCCAGTTGATGATGCGCTGGTCGAAGTCGTCGCCGCCCAGGAAGGTGTCGCCGTTGGTGCTCAACACCTCGAACACGCCCTCGCCGACATCGAGGATCGACACGTCGAACGTGCCGCCGCCCAGGTCGTACACCACGATCTTGTGGTCGACCTTCTTGTCCAGCCCGTACGCGAGTGCGCTGGCGGTCGGCTCGTTGATGATGCGCTGCACATCCAGCCCCGCAATGCGGCCCGCGTCCTTGGTCGCCTGGCGTTGGCTGTCGTTGAAATACGCCGGCACCGTGATCACGGCCTGCGTAACCGGTTCGCCCAGGTATGCCTCTGCATCGGCCTTGATCTTCTGCAGGATCATTGCCGAGATCTCCGGCGGGCTGTACTCGCGGCCGCCCATGGCAACCCACGCATCCCCATTGGTGTGCTCGGTGATCTTGTAGGGCAGCACCTTGCGCGCCTTCGCCACCTCAGCATCGCTGAAGCGCCGGCCCATCAGCCGTTTGACGGAGAAGATGGTGTTGTCCGGATTGGTGATGGACTGCCGCCGGGCGACCTGGCCCACCAATCGTTCGTTGTTCTTCGGGTTGATCGCAACGACGGAGGGGAAGAGCCGAGATCCCTCTGCGCTCGGAATGACGACGGGCTCGCCGCCTTCCATCACAGCGACCACGGAGTTCGTGGTCCCCAGGTCGATGCCGACGATTTTTGCCATATGAATGACTCCTTGATCGGGTGTTGATTATGCCTGTAAACGATCTGGCTACCGCGCCACGCGGACCATGGTGGGGCGCAGGACCTTCTCTCCCAGCTTATAGCCCCTGGTCACTTCCGCGATGACAAACCCGCTCTCCACGCCGTCCGCCTCCTCGTGGGTGACGGCAAAGTGCAGCGTCGGATCGAAATGCCGGCCCTCTGCGGCAATGGTGGTTACGCCTTCGCTGTCCAGCACGCCCTGCAGCTTGCGCTGGATCAACCTGAATCCATTGACCCAGTCACTGCCCGCCTGGTCCGCAGGCGCATTGGCAAAGGCCCTCTCCATGTCGTCCATGACCGGCAACAGCTTCTCGATGACCCGCTCGGCCGCATTGCGGATGATATCTTCCTGCTCGCGCTGCATGCGCTTGCGTGCATTGCTCAGCTCGGCAATGGACCGGCGCCAGTTGTCCAGGTACTCGGCCGCAAGGGCTTCTGCCTGCGACAGCTTCTGCTCGAGCTCTGCCAATTCATGGTTTTCCTGAGGCGCCTGTTCCTGGGCCGGCTGGACTTCATTGCTCTGTTCGTTACCCATCATTCTCCTCTTGCTCTCCTTCTTCCCGGTCGCCGGTGTTGTACCAGTCGCCGACCAGGTCGCTCATTAGACTGGAAACGTAGCGCACCGCGCCGATGGTGCGGTCGTATGTCATGCGCAGCGGGCCCACGACGCCCAGCAGACCGCTGGCGCCTCCCTCCACGCCGTAGCGCGAGAGGACCAGCGCGAGGTCTGCAAATTCCTGCCACCGGCCTTCGCCACCGATCAGCACCTGCAGCCCGCCGATCTGGAGTGGCGCGGCAGTGGTGATGATGTTCGACAGCGATGGCCCTTCGATGACCTGGACGATGTCCCGCGCCTGGCAACCCTGAGAAAACTCGGGCTCTTCGAGGATGTGAAGCAGGCCGTCCCGGTAAAGGGCGTCCTCGCCCTGCCGGTCCACCGCGTCCATGATCTGCGCGACGAAACGTCCGATGGGCCGGCTCAGCTCGGGCAGGGCGCGCACCTCGGACTCGATCTGGGCCCTGCGCTTTCCGGCGAAGCGGTCGTTGATCAGGTTGGAAAGACGGCTGAGCGCCTCCTGCTCGTAGACATCTTCGAGCGTCAGCATCTGCTGCTTGACCGTGCCGCCCATCAGGACCAGCACCATCAACACGACCGTGTCGCGCAGGCTGATCAGCTCCAGGTGCTTGAACCGGCTCTCGTGCGTGCGCGGCGGGGTGGCCAGCGCGGCCTTGCGCGTCGTGTGCGCGAGCACTGCCACGGCCAGTTGCACCCACTGGTCCAGCTCGAGCCGAGCCTGGTGGAACTGGTGGCGGATCATGTGCTGTTCGGGCAGGGGCAGCTCGGTTTCGCCGAGCAGGTGCTCCACGAAGTAGCGGTAGCCCAACTCGGTCGGGATGCGCCCCGCAGAGGTGTGGGGATGCGTCAGGAAGCCCATCTCCTCCAGCGCGGCCATCTCATTCCGGATCGTGGCGGGGCTGATGTCCAGGCCGTAGGACTGGACGAACGTTTTCGAGCCGACAGGGGTCCCCCGCTCGACATAGGAGCGGATGACCAGTCCCAGCACGGCCTGCCGTCGCGGCGTCAGATCCGGATTCGTCTTAGCACTCATCGTGTTGCAGCTTAGCCCTTAGCACTCATTAGCACTCAACACATGAGAGTGCTAAAAACGCGGGCATGATGATAGCACGAAGGCGCAACTGTGTCAAAAAGGGGGGTTTAGTACGCTGATTTGTCGACGAAGGCCCTGAACGCGGTGCGCAGAATGATCTTGAAGTCGAGCCAGAGCGACCAGTTCTCGATGTACCAGAGGTCGTACTTGGTGCGCTCGGCAATGGAGGTGTCCCCGCGCAGGCCGTTGATCTGCGCCCAGCCGGTGATGCCGGCCT
>CAYLZG010000116.1:0-14312 GCA_964387985.1 uncultured Anaerolineales bacterium
GCCCTTCTTCGCGGCCGCGCTCTTGCCCAGGAGACGATCCAGCAGGCTGCTCTCGGTGAACCGCTCTGAATCTACCGAGAGGAGCACGGCCTCTTCCGGCTGCAGATGCTCGTCTAGATTCACCCCTACGGTGATGCTCGCACATCCCCGCAGTTTTGAGAGTATTTCGGGCAGGACCTTGATGAGCTGCTGAAAGTCTTTGTCGGCGATGAACCGATCGATATGGCTTTGCAGCATTCGCAGTCCGGGCGAGTTGATCTCGCCATCCACGGCCGCAAAGGCCTCGCTGAGATGGTGAACGCAATCAACCAGTAGTTTCAGTTCGCCCGCCCGCTGGATCACCTCGTGAAGGGAAGTCTCGCCGGCAAAGGGAACGTGGGTGAAGTACATGAGCTCGTCGAGCAGCGGCAGCATCGACTTCAGGGCTTGCGTCAGGGCCGGCTGGTGAAGCAGGTCCTTCAGGATGGCCTGTCGATAGGCGAGTACTGAAGGATCCTGGCACAGTTGATATAAGACCGTTCTGATGGAGTCCCGATGAAGGTCGTAGGGGCACATCCCGGCGACAAGAGCTTCCAGGGCAAGGTCGCGGATAGCCTCGTTCGAAAGCTGCCGGTCACATCGCGCCTGCTCGCCAGGCTTCCAAAGCAGGCTCAGACTTTGTTTGCTCTTTCCAGTACCCGAAGCCATTCCTACCCCTACATAGTCGTTTGAATCATTCTACCCAAAATGGGCGACATTCTCAATATGCTGGCACTGATGCATGGCGTAGGCAATGTTGTGTTTGGCCTGTGTGACATTTGTCCTAGCTCCACAAGCGGCGCCGGTGGTATCATCTTTCCCGCTTCAATCGGTTTTTCATATCTGCCCTTGCATCGCCCATACCCGGAGGTGACAATGCCTCTTCACGGCGGCTGGTGCGCTGGCGTTCTTCGGCTCCTGCGCGCCACGTGCGTCCTGTTTGTGCTCGTGGCATGGGTGGTCGGGTCGCCCGTCCGCGTGCAGGCTGCGCCGCTCAGCCAGGATCCTGTCGCCGGCGAGCAAACCTTCAAAGCCAAGTGCGCGGCCTGCCACACCATCGGCGGCGGCAAGCTCGTCGGCCCCGATCTGAAGGGTGTCACGACCCAGCGCGACGCGGCCTGGCTCAAGCAGTTCATCGCCGAGCCCGACAAGGTGCTGGCGTCCGGCGATCCCCTGGCGACCCAACTCCTGCAAGCTCGAGCGCCACCTGCTGGCATACCTGTCTGCGCAGGATGGGGCGACCGCGGACGGCTCGATGGACGGCACCCAACCGGCGCCGGTGCCACCTGCGCCCGTGCCGCTGGGCGATGAAACGCAAGGGGCACGGTTCTTCACCGGCCAAGCCAGGTTGCAGGCAGGTGGGACGCCGTGCCTCGCCTGCCACTCGGTGGAGGGGGCCGCGGCGTTGGGCGGCGGTGCGTTGGGGCCAGACCTGACCCAGGTGTACACGCGCTACGGCGACGCGGGTCTCGCCGCGGCGCTCGGCAGCCTGCCCTTCCCATCCATGCAGAGCATCTACGCGGACAGGCAGCTGACCCCTGCCGAACAGGCCGATCTGCTGGCATTCTTCGCCGGGGTCGATCAGGAAAAGACGCCGCGCACCCAACGCAACCTGCTGGCGAGCCTGGGGGTGGGCGCCGGCCTGGCCGGGTCCCTGTTCCTGGGAATGACGCTATTCTGGCCGCGACAGCGCCAGAGCATCGCACAGCGTCTGCGCAAAAACGGGAAGCTGTAGCAGCGACCGAGGACGGACCATACAGACGGATATTGCTCCGATCGGAGGAGTCGATGACCAACTGGGTACAGGAAAAAGTTGCGCCGGTCGAGCGCAAGTGGGAAGAGTTCTATCGCAATCGCTTCAGCCATGACAAGCGGGTGCGCACCACGCATGGGGTCAACTGCACCGGTTCGTGTTCATGGGAGGTCTTCGTCAAGGACGGCATCGTCACCTGGGAGATGCAGGCCACCGATTACCCGCTGTTGGAGGAAGGGCTGCCGCCGTATGAGCCACGCGGCTGCCAGCGCGGGATTTCGTTCTCCTGGTATCTCTACAGCCCGCTGCGCATCAAGTACCCCTATGGTCGCGGCGCCCTGCTCGACCTGTGGCGCGAAGCACGAAAGACGCACAGCGATCCCGTTGCCGCCTGGTCCTCCCTGGTGAACGACCCGGCCAAGCGCGCGCGTTATCAGCAGGCGCGCGGCAAGGGCGGCTTCCGTCGCATCCGATGGGACGAGGCGCTGGAGCTGATCGCCGCCTCCGTCGTCCACACGATCAAAGAGCACGGTCCTGACCGCGTCAACGGCTTTTCGCCCATCCCGGCGATGTCGCAGATTTCCTACGCGGCGGGCTCTCGGCTGCTGACCCTCATGGGCGGGGTTGTCATGTCGTTCTACGACTGGTATTGCGACCTGCCACCGGCCAGCCCCGAGATCTGGGGCGAACAGACCGATGTCAACGAATCGGCCGACTGGTACAACTCCCGCTTCATCGCGGTCATGGGCGCCAATCTGAACATGACGCGCACCCCAGACACCCACTTCGTCGCTGAGGTGCGTCACGCGGGCGCCAAGCTCACCGTCTTCTCCCCCGACTTCTCCCAGGTCGCCAAGTACGCCGACTACTGGATCCCGCTTCACGCGGGCCAGGACACGGCCTTCTGGATGGCGGTCAACCACGTGATCCTCAAGGAGGCCTATGTAGACCGGCAGGTCCCATACTTCGTGGATTATGTCAAAAAGTACACCGACCTGCCCTTCCTGGTGCAGCTTTCTCCCGCGCCCGCGGGGGAAGGAACGGCCGCGCGACCCGGCAAATACCTGCGCGCCAATCAGCTCGCGGCCTATGCCGGCCAGGAGAACGGCGACTGGAAGCTGCTCGTGTGGGACAAGGCCTCAGGCCGGCCGCGGATGCCCAAGGGCACGATCGGCTTCCGCTGGCAGACCGAAAAGGGTCACTGGAACCTGGAGATGCGCGACGGAGCCACGGGCGAGGACCTGGGTCCTGAGCTATCGTTCCTCGCGCAGCACGACGCGGTCGCGCAGGTGGCGTTTGACGACTTCGCCGGCGGCGGGACGCAACTGCGCGGTGTGCCCGTGCGGACCATCGAGACCAGCGCCGGTCTCGTAACGGTGACGACCGTCTTCGACCTGCTGATGGCGCAGTTCGGCGTGGGTCGCAAGCTCCCCGGCGCCTATCCGGCGTCCTACGATGACGACGCTTGCTACACCCCGGCCTGGCAGGAGAAGCACACCGGCATCCATCGGGACACCTGCCTCCGCTACGCGCGGGAATGGATCCTTAACGCAGAGCAGACGGGCGGCAAGAACCTGGTCATCATCGGCGCGGGGGCCAACCACTGGTACCACAACAACTTGCTCTATCGCTCCGCCATCGTGGCCTTGATGTTGACCGGCTCGGTCGGCGTCAATGGCGGCGGACTGGCGCACTACGTCGGGCAGGAGAAGCTCGCCAACCAGGCCTCGTGGGGTGCGATCGCCTTTGCCGCAGACTGGAAGCTGCCCAACCGCCAGCAAAACACGCCATCATTCCACTACGTTCACACCGACCAGTGGCGCTACGAGCGCGGATTTACTGCCTATGACGTGCTGCCCGGCGCTGCGCAAAAGGAACACACGATCGATTACCAGGTGCGTGCGGTGCGCAAGGGCTGGCTGCCCTTCTTCCCGCAGTTCAACAAGAGCTCGGTGGAGTTCGTCCGGGAAGCGGAGGCTGCGGGCGCTAAGTCGGACGCGGAGATCGTCGAATACCTGGTGGCGCAGCTAAGGAGCGGCAAGCTGCGCTTCGCGGTGGAGGACCCCGATGCGCCGGCCAACTGGCCGCGCGTCTGGTTCATCTGGCGCGGCAACGCCATCGGCACCAGCATGAAGGGCCACGAGTACATGATGAAGCACTACCTGGGCACGCACAGCAACATCAACGCCAGCGAGATGGCCCAGGGCTACACCAACGAAGTGCGATACCGCGAGCAGGCGCCCACCGGCAAACTGGACCTGGTGGTCGATCTGAACTTTCGCATGGACACCTCGGCGCTCTATTCGGACATCATCCTGCCCGCGGCCACCTGGTATGAGAAGACCGATCTGAACTCCACCGACCTGCACACCTTCGTCAACCCGATGCAGGCGGCCGTGCCCCCGGCCTGGGAATCGCGCAGCGACTGGGACATCTTCCGGGCCGTAGCGGAGAAGGTCAGCGAGCTGGCGAAGACGCATCTGCCCAAACCCGTGCGCGACCTGGTTGCCATCCCGCTGCAGCACGACACCGTAGACGAGATCGCGCAGACCAGCGACCTGGACTGGAGGCGCGGCGAGTGCGAGCCTGTTCCCGGCAAGACCATGCCCAAGTTCCGCGTGGTCGAGCGCGATTACACGCAGCTCTACGAGCAGATGGTGACGTTGGGGCCCGCGGTCGAAGAGCAAGGTGTGGGAATGCACGGGCTGATGATCCCTGTGGCCGACGAATACCGGGTGCTGGCCGAGACGCAGGGGCGCGGGGTCAATGGCAGGCTCCGCCCCAGCCTGGAGGATGCGCTGCAGGTGGCGGAAGCCATCCTGCGGCTCGATCCCGTCACGAACGGCGAGCTTGCCTATCGTGCGTTCGAGCAGGAAGAGCACAAGACCGGTCGCAACCTGACCCACCTGGCCGCGGGCACGCGCTCGGTGCGCTATTCCTTCACCGACCTGGTGGCCCAGCCCCGCCGCGTGTTGACCTCGCCCACCTGGTCGGCCAGCATCAACCACGGCCGCGCCTACTCTCCGTTCACGCTGAACGTCGAAGAGCTGATCCCCTGGCGCACGCTGACCGGACGCCAGCACTTCTATCTGGACCACGAGAACTACCTGCAGTGGGGCGAACATCTGCCGACCTACAAGCCGCGACCTGACCACACCATGCTGGATGAGACGCAGAACTCGCAGGCCGAGGCGCAGGGCCGGCTGATGAACTACATCACCCCGCACGGCAAGTGGAGCATTCACTCCACCTACTCCGACAATCATCGCATGATGACCCTCTCGCGCGGGGATTATCCGATCTGGCTGAACCACAAGGATGCGCAGGCACTGGGCATCGAGGACAACGACTGGGTGGAGTTGTTCAACGACAACGGCGTGTTCGTGCAACGCTGTGCGGTTTCCTCGCGCATTCCGGAGGGGACGGTCTTCGTGTACCACGCCACCGAGCGCACCATCAGCGTGCCCAAGTCACCGCTGCGCGGCCGCCGCGCCGGTATGAACAACTCGATGACCCGCGCGCGCCTGAAGCCGGTGCTGATGGCCGGCGGCTACGGCCAGTTCTCCTATGCCTTCAACTACTGGGGCCCGACAGGCGTGAATCGGGATACGAACGTGTTTGTGCGGAAGGTTGAAAAGGTGGAGTTTTAGCCATGAAAGTACGCGCGCACATGAGCATGCTTTTCCACCTCGACAAGTGCATCGGCTGCCATACTTGCTCCATCGCGTGCAAGAACCTGTGGACCGATCGCAAGGGCGCCGAGTACATGTGGTGGAACAACGTCGAGACGCGGCCCGGCAGTGGCTATCCCACCCAGTGGGAAGATCAGGACCATTTCCGGGGCGGGTGGGAATTCCAGCAGGGGTACGGCGAAAATCACAAGATCAAGCTCCGCTTGCACAACCGGCTCGGTGGGTTGGCCAAGCTCTACTTCAACAACGACCTGCCCAGCCTGGAGGACTACTACGAGCCCTTCACCTTCCGCTACGGCGATCTGTTCTCCGCACCCGAGGGGGATGACCAGCCCACCGCCATCCCGATATCGAGCCTGACCGGCAAGCCGCTGGACATCGAGTCCGGCCCCAATTGGGACGATGACCTGGGCGGTTCGCAGCTGTACGCCAGGAACGACCCCAACCGGCAGAATTTGCCGGCCGAGGTCCAGGCGTCACTGGATGAGATCGAGCGGGTGGTCTTCAACTATCTGCCGCGCATCTGCAACCACTGTCTGAATCCGGCGTGCGTGGCCGCATGCCCCTCCGGCGCCATCTATAAGCGTGCCGAGGACGGCGTCGTGCTGGTGAACGAGAACAAGTGCCGGGCGTGGCGCATGTGCGTGGCCGCGTGTCCGTACAAGAAGGTCTACTACAACTGGAACACGGGCAAGTCGGAGAAGTGCATCCTCTGCTTCCCGCGGCTGGAAACGGGCCAGGCGCCGGCATGCGCACACTCCTGCGTCGGCCGCATCCGCTACATGGGTGTGCTGCTCTACGACGCGGATCGCATCCCGGCGGCGGCCAATGTGCCCGACGACGAACTCATCGACGCCTTCCTGGACACCATCCTCGATCCGTTCGATCCGGAGGTGATCGCGGCTGCCCGTGCCAACGACATCGACGAGGGCTGGATCTCGGCCGCGCAGAAGTCGCCGGTCTATCGTTTCGCAAAAGAGTGGAAGATCGCCCTGCCGCTGCACCTGGAATACCGCACCATGGCGATGATGTTCTACATCCCGCCCCTCTCGCCTGTACTGAGCACGCTGGAAGAAGGCCTGACCCGCCTGGACCTCTCGGAAAAGGTGCAGGACTTCGACCTGCTCGACCGCCCGGAGGCCGCGCGGCTGCCGGTCCAGTATCTCGCCAACCTGTTCAGCATCGGCGACGAAGAGGTCATCCGCCGCATCCTGCGAAAGATGTACGCGGTGCGGCTCTACATGCGACGCAAGACGGGGGACGCGCCGGCCGATGAAACCACATTGCAGGCGTTGGCCCGCGCGGGAACCACACCTGAGGAAGCGGAGGCGATCTACAAGCTGACCACCCTGCCGCACCTGTACGAGCGCTTCGTCCTGCCACCCTATCATCGCGAGATGGCGGTAGAAGCATGGAAGGACCCACTGGCGCACAAGGGTGAGGCTGGCATCGGCTACATCCAGCCGCCCAGGCGAGGTGACTGATGAGCATCTATGCGTTGCTGGCGCAGTCCCTGGTCTATCCCCATCCGGGGCTGCTGGATGAGCTGCAGGCCGGTGCAACAGCCGCTGGCAAGGGACCGGCGCAGGGCAAGTTCGCGGCCTTCATCAAGCAGATCGGCCGGCTAAGCCTGGAGGAATGGGAGGAACTGGCCACCCGCACCCTGGACCTCAGCCCCGCGGCTGCGCCCTGCATCGGCTTCCAGATATGGGGAGAAAGCTACCAGCGCGGCGCGTTCATGGCAAAGCTGAACCGCGCCATGGCCGAGCTGGATATCGATCCCGAGGGCGAGCTGCCCGATCACCTGATCCCCGTCCTGCGTTACCTGGCGGCAGCCGAACAGCCGCTCCCGGAACTGGCCGAACACCTGCCGACCGCGCTCGAGCGCATGATCGCGATCCTGAAGGAAAAGGACCGGGGCAACCCGTATCTTCACGTTTACGAGGCAGCACTGGCGGCCGCGAACGGAAAGTAGGCCGTGCGAGGTCTTCCATATCAGTCGGAGGCACCATGGACTGGAACACCCTGTTCTTCGTGACTTTGCCCTATGTCGCGTTGGCGCTCGCCATCGTCGTGACGATCTACCGCTCGATCTATCGTCCGTTCAGCATCTCGGCGCTGTCGTCGCAGCTGCTGGAGCGACGCCAGCTCTTCTGGGGCTCGATCTCGTTTCACTGGGGCATCACCATCATCCTGACCGGCCACCTGGTCGCGCTCTTCCTGCCGCAGAGCATCGTCCTCTGGAATGCGCAGCCGCTGCGTCTGTACCTGTTGGAGTTGACCGGGATTGCCTTGGGCCTCTGGGCCACGGCAGGCCTGCTGATCCTGATCTGGCGCAGGGTCACGGTGGGCCGCGTGCGCGTCGTCAGCACACCGATGGACTACGTGGTCCTGGTGTTGCTCCTGGTTTCGCTGGTCACGGGAGTACTCACGGCCACGGTCTACCGCTGGGGATCGTATTGGTTCACCGGCATCTTCACCCCGTACATCTGGGGCATTCTGACCTTACGGCCGGATGCTGCCCCGATCGCCCCCCTGCCGTTCATCATCAAGCTGCACCTCTTCAACTTCTATCTGCTGGCAGTGGCCTTTGCGTTCTCGCGGCTGGTGCACATCATCACGTGGCCGCTGGGCTACCTGTTGCGGCCGTGGCAGGTGGTGATCGCAAATCGACGACCGCGCCCCGCGAACCAGGAGTAGCTGACTATGACATTTCGCGGCAGCCCGCAACAAGGCCTCCTCGGCGCAACGGTCGCGTTTTTCATCGGCTTCGCTGCCGTATCGCTGTTCGCACCGACAGCCAGGAAGCTGCAGGATGTGATGGACCTGACTCCGACGATGGTCGGCTTCCTGGTGGCTGCGCCGTCACTGTCCGGCTCACTGCTGCGCATTCCCTTCGCGGCCTGGGTGGACGCCACCGGCGGCCGCAAGCCAATCCTGGTCCTCCTGGCGGCCTCGGTGCTCGGCATGGGCAGCCTGACAGCGCTGATCTTCCTGCTCTATCCGGATGGGATCACCCTCTCGCTCTACCCCCTGCTTCTGCTGTTGGGCGTGTTGTGCGGGTGCGGCATCGCCATCTTCTCGCCGGGCACCGGGCAGGTTTCCTACTGGTTCCCGCAGGCGCGACAAGGGCGCGCACTGGGCACCTATGCGGGTGTCGGTAACCTGGCGCCAGGGCTCTTCACGTTGCTGCTGCCGCTTGCATTGGCGAGGCTGGGACTGGCGACCTCCTATCTGGCGTGGCTGCTCCTTCTGGTGGCGGGGATGGCGATCTACTTCTTCGCCGGTCGTAACGCCTGGTACTTCCAGGCCGTCAGCCAGGGCGCCGACGCCAACACCGCGCGTGCCCTGGCCCGCCATCAGGGCCAGGAGCTCTTCCCCGCGCGCTCGACGCGTGAAAGCCTGCTGATCTCCGCGCGCACCTGGAAGACATGGCTCCTGGTCGCCATCTATTTCACCACCTTCGGTGGTTTCATTGCAATGACCGCCTGGCTGCCGACCTACTGGACCGCCTTCTTCGGCGTGAGCACGGTGACAGCCGGCATCCTCACAGCAGCCTACTCGCTCCTGGCCTCGGGCGTCCGCGTCGCCGGGGGCAGCATCGCTGATCGCTTCGGTGGCGAAGCAACCGCCAGAGTCTCACTCGTGGTCATGCTGGCCGGCGCGGCCTTGATGAGTCTGTCGCACCACCCGGCCCTTTCCTTCGCGGCGACCCTCACCATGGCCCTGGGCATGGGCACGGCAAACGCGGCAGTCTTCAAGCTGGTGGCTCAGGAGGTTCCGCAGGCGGTAGGGGGTGCGTCCGGCTGGGTGGGAGGCCTGGGCGCCTTCGGCGGCTTTGCATTGCCCCCCATCCTGGGCGCACTGGTGCGCCTGCAAGGCCAGGCAGGGTACGCCACCGGATTTCTCACCTACGTCGTCATCGGATTGATTTCGCTGGCCTGTGCGCTCGCACTCAGCCGGTCGCGCGCCCGGGCTGCCGCAACGTTGGCAGCCAAATAGCGACCACCAGATGCCGGCTCCCGATCTACGGATACACCTCTTCGGATCGTTCGGCCTGTTCTCGCAAGGGGAGGTTGTCAAGGGCCTCGATCATGCGCGCCTCCAGGAACTGCTAGCCTACATCTTGCTGCATCGCGGCAGCCGGGTGCCGCGCCAGCAACTGGCCTTCACCTTCTGGCCCGATTCCACGGAAGAGCAGGCCCGCACCAACTTCCGCAACCTCTGGCATCGACTGCGCCGGGCCCTGCCGGAAGCCGATCGCTTCTTGATGGTGGATGCACTCACAGTGCAGTGGCGCGGGTGCGACGAGTGCTGGCTCGATGTGGCCGCGTTCGAGGCTGCATTGGGGCGTGCCGGATCCAGTGCGAAGGCAAACGAGCAGATCGCGATGCTCGAACAGGCGGTGGCCACATACGGGGGCGAGTTGCTGCCGGGCTGCTACAGCGATTGGCTGCTCTTCGAGCGGGACCGGTTGGCCCAAGCGTACGGCGCGGCTCGGGAGCAGTTGGTGTCTCTCTATGAGGCGCGGCGCGACTACCGGAAGGCCATCGACCATGCCCAGGCGCTGCTGCGCCACGATCCGCTCCATGAACCGGCCTACGCGCAGCTGATGCGCCTTAATGCTCTGAACGATGACCGGGCCGCCGCGCTGCACACCTACCATACCTGCGCCACCATCATGCGTCGCGAACTGGACGTGGAGCCAGGACCAACAACGAAGGACATTTACGAGCGGCTGGTGAGAGCCAAGCCCCGGGCGCCTGTGCCCGAGCGGACCGAAGCCGCCATCCCTTTGGTAGGCCGCGAGGCGGAATGGATGGCACTGATGGGAGCCTGGCGCGCAGCCGCCGGCCGGCCGCAGCTGGTGGTGATCTCCGGCGAGACTGGCATCGGCAAGACCCGTCTCGCAGATGCCCTGGCCGAGTGGGTCGGCCGGCAGGGCGTCCCCGTGCTGGCAGCCCGCAGTTACGAGGCCGGCGGTGACCTGGCCTATGCACCGGTCGTCACGTGGCTGCGCAGCCAACCGCGACCAGTGCTGGCTGACCCCTGGCTGCGCGAGCTGGCGCGCTTGTTCCCTGAAATCCGGACCGAGCGTCCCGATCTGCCGGCGCCGGAACCACTGGCTGAGAACTGGCAACGCCTTCGCCTGTTCGAGGCACTGGCGCGCACCCTGCTGACCGGACATCGTGACCTGCTGCTGCTCCTGGATGACATCCAATGGTGCGACCGGGATACGCTGGACTGGCTCCTCTACCTCCTGGCCGCGCGTTCCGAAACAGAGACACGGGTGCAGTTGCTCGTGGTTGCCACGTCGCGCAGCGAAGAAAGCGACACCGGTGCAGCGCTCGCGAAATGGCGCAGCGAGCTGGCCCGCACGGGCCAACTGACCGGCCTTGAGATTGGACCCTTGAGCCGGGAGGCCACGCTGATGCTGGCGGATCACGTGGCGGGTCAGCCGCTCGACCGGTCGCTGGCGCGGCTGTTGCACCAGGACACTGAGGGTTATCCGCTCTTTATCGTCGAAATGGTCCGTGCAGGCTTCGGACAAAGTGTATCCCAAACGGCAGGCCCGTCCGTCGCGATGCCGGCGATACCCACGGCCATGCCCGACAAGGTGCACAGGGTGCTTGAGGCCCGCCTTTCACAGCTTTCGCCTCGCACGCGGGAGGTGATCGATCTGGCGTCGGTCGTCGGCCGCGCGTTCACCTACGGCGTCCTGGCCCACGCTACCGATCTCAGTGAAGATCTCCTCGTTGCCGCACTGGATGAGGGCTGGCGCAAGCGAATCATCCGCGAGCAAGGCGAAGATGCCTACGACTTCAGCCATGACAAGCTGCGTGAGGCAGCGTACGGGGACTTGAGCCGGGCGCGACGGCGCTGGCTGCACGGCCGGGTGGCGCGGGCACTGGCGCAGGTCCACGCAGCCGACCTCGAACGCGTGGCCGGCATGATCGCGGCGCACTTCGAAGCGGCGCAACAATCGGAGCAGGCAATCGCCTACTATGAACGGGCTGCCACATGGGCGCGGCGAATCTATGCCCACGCCGACGCACTTGCAGCGCTCGAGCGAGCCCTCAGCCTGTCGGCCGCCCTTCCGGGTGACGTGGGCTGTGAGCTGAGCCCGCGGCTGCATGAGGAACTCGGCGACCTGCGGGAGCTGGTGGCGCAGCATGGCCATGCACGCGATGCTTATGCCGCGGCCCTGGCCTGCACTCCTGCGGCGAACGCCATCGCACAAGCACGGCTCCATCGCAAGATAGGCAAGTCGCTGGAAAACGAACGCGTGGGCTACGCGATGGCAGCCGCCCAATACGAGAGAGCAGAAGCGCTGCTCGGCGCGCCCGGCGAGGCTGCCGGATCTGCGTGGTGGGAGGAATGGTGCCAGGTGCAGATCGAGCACCTGATCGTCCTCTACTGGTGGAACCGGCCCACTGAGATGGCGCAGCGGATTCAGCATGTACAGGCGCTGATCGAGCGCCACGGAACGCCGCTGCAGCGCGCAGCCCTCTTCGGCAATATGAGCCGCCAGCAAAGCCGGGCCTGCCGGTTTGCGCCGTCGGCCGCCGCGCTCGCCTCCGCACGTGCTGCAGTGGCCGCCCTGCCGGACACCACAGGTCCGGAGGCTCGCGCGGTGTACCAGTTCGGGCTCGGTTTCCACCTGCTGTGGCACGGCGATTATGCAGAGGCCGAGCAGGCGGTGCAGGTCGCGCTGGACCTGGCCCAGCAGACGGGCGACATCACCCAGCAGGCGCGCTGCCTGATCTATCTCGCCGTCGTTCATCGCCAACAGGATCATATAGTTGACGTGCTGGCGTATGCCCGCCGGGGGCTGGCTGCGGCGGAGGCCGCCGGCACGCTGGAATACGTGGCCGCATGCCAGGCCAATCTGGCCTGGTTGGCGTGGCGACAGGATGACCTGGCTGAGGCTGAACGGCTGGGCCAGGCCGCTCTTGAAGCCTGGCGACAGTACGCCGCGCCCTATCCGTTCCACTGGCTGGCACTCTGGCCGTTGATCGGCGTTGCACTCGCTCAGAACCGCCTGCCGGATGCCATCTCATACGCACGGCAGCTGCTGGATCCCATCCAACAAGCACTGCCTTTCGCCATTGAACAGCCTCTGACGGCAGCCCTGGCTGCCTCAGATGCCGGACGGCGCGACGAGGCACACGACCTTCTCCGCCGTAGCCTTGCGCTGACCGAGCAGACCTATTTCTCCTGATCATCCCCAAACGCTCTCTGAAACGCTTGTGAAACGCTCGCCATGGTATCGTCAGGTTATCAAACCGTGAGGTGCGAACGATGACAGCAGGAACCAGGCCGGCCCACTTGTTTACCCTTCGCCTGTGGCAGGAAGAGCTAGATGCTGGTCAGGACGAATGGCGCGGCAAGGTGCAGGCGCTGCCGGAAGGTGAGGCCTACTACTTCCGCAGCTGGCAGGGATTGATCGGACGGCTGGAAGCGCTGCTGGCGCCAGGGACGAGCACTTTGCCACTCAACACACAGGAGGCTACAATGTCAGTCGAAAGCACGCAGACCACCATGATGCGCTACTTCAACTCGGAACACGGCGATGTCAGCATGATGGCCGAGGATGTGGTCTTCACCATCATGGCGACAGGGCAGGAACACCATGGTCGGGAGGGCGTTATGGGAATGCTGCGATACTTCTACCATGTTGCGTTCGACGCAACGGCCACCACCCGCACCGTGCTCTTCGGTGAGCACAACGCGATGATGGAGGGTGATTTCGTCGGCAAACATATCGGCGAGTTCGCGGGCATCCCGGCCACGGGCAAGGATGTGCGCGTGCCACTCTGCGTGGTGTATGACCTGGCAAACGACCAGATCACGCGAGGACGCGTGTACTTCGAGATGCCGGCGCTGCTCCAGCAGCTGGGGATATCGATGGGTTAAGCCGGGTTGGCTCGGCACGAGGAGATCCTACATGACCGGTGAAGACGCGACCTGGCAAGACACGCTCTTGCAGCTCCTGGCCCTCGCCGCTCGCACGGAAGGTGAGGGCTATTACAACATTGCCAAACTCACTCGCGCTGCAGCCGATGCGATGTGCCGGCAAGCAGCGCATCGCCGGAGCGTTCCTTCGCACAAAGATGAGCTCGCCGCAAGCATCGAACAGATCGCCGGTGCCGTGGCGAGCTTCGGGATGGATCAGAGCCTGCCCGCCGCGCTCCGCCGTGGCGCGGCCGCCCTGTCCGCAGGACGCATCCCATCGATCAGCGAGACGCCGCATCCGTATGTCTGCCGCACGTGTGGCCATCTCGCGCTCGGTGAGCCGGCGGTGAAGTGTCCGACATGCGGCGCGTGGCCGGCCACGTACCAGCGCTTCATGCCCAACTACTGGTTCGATGCGTTAGAGCCCTTCGCTGGCCTGGAGACGCTGCGCCGGACGCCGGAGAAGGTGGCCGCACTTCTGGCCGGTCTGTCGGAGGAGGCCATGGCCCGACCGGCAGGTGACGGCGGCTGGTCCATCCGGAACGCCATCACCCACCTGCGCGACGCACAGGAGGTGTTCGCGTACCGGGTGGAGCTGTTCCTACAGGAAGAACATCCCGTGCTGGCAGCGAAAGCAGTCTGGACCTGGGCCGCCAGCGAAGGCGAGCAGCCGTCCACGGCGCGGGAGATCTTCGAGACCTATCAAGCGTCCCGCGCCGAGGCGGTGTCAAAGCTGGAGCGCATGCCGCTGGCCGATTGGTGGCGCACCGGTGAGCATGAGGAGTTCGGGACCGTCACCTTACGTCAGCAGGTGAGCTACTTCGCGGCCCATGAGCTCACCCACCTGCCTCAGATCGAAGCCCTGCGTCCGCGGTGAACGATATCGCCGGCTG
>CAYLZG010000117.1:0-6144 GCA_964387985.1 uncultured Anaerolineales bacterium
GCTGGACCCCGACGGCAACCAGGGCTGGTACATCGTCCCTGTGACCGTCACCGCCAGCGCCACCGACGCAGGGTCGGGCGTGGCTGCGCTGGAGACGAGCACCGACGGCAGCACGTGGGCGCCCTACGCAGGACCCTTGGAGTTCACCGCCGACACGCCGGAGACGATCATCTGGGCGCGCGCGAGCGATAGCGCCGGTCGCGTCTCCGAACCGATTTCGACCACCGTTAAGGTCGACCTGAGCGCGCCCGACTCCGATAGTTCTGACGACTGCGAAGGGGGCGTCTGCAACGGAGGCGTCTGGGAGGGCACCTCCGGCCTTGCGGGCATGGAAATCCAGGTCGACGACGGCAGCTGGACCTCGGCCAGCATCCTCGGCGAAGCCCTGCCGACCCTGTGGGCCTATGCGGCCCTGCTCGACGTCGGCAACGGCTACCACATCATCAACGGCCGCGCCGCGGACGGCGCCGGCCATGTGGAAGCGCCCCACAAGATGGCGGAGCGGATCTGGTATCCCTGGGCTTCGCCCGATCTGAGCGCGAGCAGCCTCGCGTTCGAGCCGGCCGTCGCGCGGCCCGGCGAGACGGTCACCGCCACGCTGACCGTGCGTAACGGCGGCTTCCAGGAGGGCTACGTGGCGATCCAGGCGACGCTGCCCGCGGGCCTGGCGCCTGCCGAAGGCGCACTGGCCAGCCTCGACGACAGCGTCACCTACGACCCGGCCACGGGCGTCATTACGTGGCCTGACCAGCTCCTGTGGCCCGGCGAATTCTGGCGGACGGAGTTCCAGGCTGTGGTGGCGGACGGCCTCCCCGCGAGCATGCTCACCGCAGAGCTGCACCTGCACGCGTCGTGGCCCAACGTGGACCTGCTGCCGCCGGAGGAACAACAGCGATTCCGCGACTTCGAGACCCGCGCGACGGTCAGCGCGGGCCTGCAGGTCGACCCGCAGCTGCCCGCGGGGAAAGACGTAACCGCGCCGCATGTCTCGCTCACGCTCCACGAGGGAACCGGCGAGGCAGGGGACACGGTCGACCTGGCCCTTCAGGCCAGCGCCGGTGCACAGCGGCTGTACCTGCGAGAATGGACCCTCAATCCCGCGTCCGGCGCCTGGATCACCGTCCGCAGCACCGGCTGGATTCCTTATGTCGAGTCGCTGACCTGGGAGCTCTCCGCCGGGGGCGGCGTCAAGTATCTCGGCGCCTGGGTGGCTGACGCGGCGGGGAATGGATCACGGTTGGATGAGAGGAGCCTCGCGTTCACCAACCGCCTGATCGAGGAGGATCTGTTGGCCGGCCAGCGCCGCCAGTATCGCTACCCGTTCGAGGACGGCATTGCCGTCTTCAACCTGTTGACCACTTCCGGCCAGGCGGACCTGTATGCCTGGCTGCCCGGGCAGAGTGACGTCCCGACCTACACCGCGGAGGGCAGCGACCTCGTGAAGACGCTCGGCTTCCACGTGGCGCTGGAAGGTCTCTACCTGCTCGAGGCGTCCGCGGTGACGGACACCACCTACACCCTGCTGGATGCGACGACCGCAGCCGCGGCGGCTGCGGTTGGGCCGACCCAGCTTGCGGACGCGCCGCAGCGACCGCTCACCCTGACGACGCCTTTGACCGGCGGTGCGGCCGTTGCGCCAGGACTGGAACTGCGGCCGGCGTACTTGCCTATGATCCTACGCTAGGCTCAGCCGCCTATCACAAACGATAGTCTGCGCAGGCCGCGCAGACTATCGTTTTTTTCTCGCCTCTGAGATGGTAGGTGCTGCGATTTCCTGCGGTGCGCGGTGCCAGCTCAACAAGGTTCAGGAACCCCGCCTGGTCTCAGTCGCTGCGAGCGGGCTGTCTCCCGGGTCAGGTACGTGTCGTGTGCAAAGCCGGCGACGATGGTCAGTGGGAACATGACAAGAGCAACGGACATTATCACGAGGATGATCGTCAGATCGTACCCGCCGAAAGGAGACTCCATCAAAGGTATGCCCGGAAGCACGGCAAGCCAGGCGGTTCCACCCTTAACACGCTATGGCGGGCTGATACAGCCCAGCGAGGGTGCTGGTCGCCTGCATGCTGGCTGCCAGCGACCTCGCCCAGCCGCGGATCGCTTCCCAGTCGCGCAGGTCACTGGGCGGCATCCGCCGAAGCCCGGGGATGAGACTCCAGGGAAGCCGCAGCCTGGCTGGATCGAATCTGCCCCCGATGACCTCGACTGAGACCGGCCTGAGCCAGGGAAACTTTGCCAGTTCCCGATCAAGGTGCTGCCGCACCTCCTGCCACGCTTCTCCTGCTCCCTCACCAAAGGGGCCGCCCGCAAAAATGGCAATCGGAAGATCGCCCTTCAGTGCTTGCTGGTGGCGGGACAGGAAACGGAGCGCGTCCCCGTGCAAGCGAAACATGTAGAGCGGCGCTCCCAGCACGACCGCGCGATAGCCATCCAATGCCCGCACATCCCGTGCGCGCTTGAGATCAACCGCCAGGCCGTGATCGCGCAGCGTCGTCGTGACAACCTCGGCCACCTCCTGGGTTGAGCCGTGTGTCGAGGCATAAGCTACCAGGACCTTGATTCCCATCTGCAGTTCTCCTTTTCAATGGAATCATAGCGACAAACCTCCCCGTCCGTCATCTATCAAAGGTCAGATCGACGGTTATAATTGTTGAGAGAGTCGGGGGTACAATAGACCAGACATGAACCCTACAGGCGCACCTCTTGTTCTCACGAAGATGCGCGTGCCCGCCGCGCGGCCGCGCTTGATTTCGCGCAGCCATCTCGTCGATCTTCTCACGCTCAAGCATGACGCGGGCCTGGCGCTGGTGTGTGCGCCTGCCGGTTACGGGAAAACCACCCTCCTGGCAGAGTGGGCCCAGTCTCTCGTGAAAAACGGAGTTGCGGTGGCCTGGGTTGCCCTGGACCCAGGCGACGATGATCCGGTTCTCTTCCTGTCCTATCTCACCGCCAGTCTCATCCAGGCTCTCGGTCCCATCCCTGAGCTGGCTCAGCTTGCCCAGCTCCTGCGCGCCTCTCCAGAGACGGACCTGCAGCGCATACTGCCCTCGATTATCAATACCGTCGTTGCGAGCGGCCGCGAGTGCGTGCTGATTCTCGATGACTATCACCTGATCCGCACGCCAGCCATCCACGGCGCAGTGGCCTTTCTCCTGGAGCACCTTCCCCAGAACCTGCGGCTTGCCGTCGGCAGCCGCCTGAACCCGCCCTTCCCCCTGGCTCGCCTGCGGGCGCGCGGGCAGTTGCTGGAAATCCGGACTGCCGTCCTGCGCTTCGACGCCCATGAAACAGCCCGGTTCTTGAACGAAATCATGCAGCTCGACCTATCGCCAGGCGAGGTGGCTGCATTGGCAGAGCGCACCGAGGGCTGGGCCGCCGGGCTGCAACTGGTGGCGCTGTCCCTGGCGAGCCGAGCCGACAAGGAGCAAGCGATCGCCTCGTTCACCGGAAGCCATCGCTACCTGGTCGAGTACCTGCTGGAGGAGGTCGTGAACCGCCAGCCGGAAGAGGTACAGTCGTTTCTCATGGCAACGTCGATCCTCGAGCGTATGTGCGCCCCCCTATGCGACCGGGTCCTGGGGGATCTTCCGCTGAATTCGCAGGCCGTGCTCGAGTATCTTGAGAAATCCAACCTGTTTCTTGTGCCACTCGACGACGAAAGGGTCTGGTATCGCTACCACCACCTCTTCCGCGACTTTCTGCAAACCCGGCTGAACAAGACCCGACCGGAGCGCGTCAGCGCGTCGCACCGGGCGGCCTGCGAATGGCTGACCGGCCAGGCATCTTTGCGCGAAGCGGCCTATCATGCCTTTCGGACTCAGGATCTCGAATATGCGGCTGCCTTCGTCGAGCAGCACAGCTTCACCCTGATCCTTCACAGCGACATGTCGACACTCTATGAATGGTGCTCCGCGTTTCCGGAAGAGGTGATGCAGAGGCATCCGATGCTCTGCCTGCAGCAGGGCCTGGCCCTGTCCTACGGTTTTCGGCGGCAGAATCGCGCCAGGGTTGAAGCGCGCCTGCAGCAAGTGGATCGGATGATTGCCGGTCTCGAGGACAGGCAGGCCGTGCATGACCTCAACGAGTTTACCGCGGTCGTCCGTACGTTTTTGGCCTTTGTTCCAGACCCGGCTGCTGACCCGCAGGAACTTCTCACGCTCGATCAACGCATGCTGGACAGCTACCCCGAGGGTGACCCGGGCCGTTTCACCGGCCTGCTTCTGACCGGCTATGCATACCTGGCGCTGCAAGACGTGCAACTCGCCGTCCAGGCCCTTGAGGCCGCCAGGGAGATCGCCCAGGCCGAAGGCCTGTACTTTGGGATTGTGGAGTCCTCGTTCAACCTGGCCCGTCTCGCCCATAATCAGGGTCAGCTTCGCCGCGCAGCGGAGATCTGCCGCCAGGGACAGGCTGCCATAGCCGCTGCGATGGATCAGGCCGGGCAAGAGCTGCCTGCACTGGGCAGCCTCGACATCGAGCTGGGCTACGTGTTGCTCGAACAGGATCGCCTGGACGAAGCCGAACAACACCTCCGGCGTGGCCTGAATCTGGCGCTTGCACCCGCGCTGCGCTCCGGGGCCAATGCAAGTGCAGGCGGAGGGATGCACCCACACTATCTGATGACGGCCTATGTCGCGCTGTTTCGCCTGGCTGAGATACGGGGCCGTTCGGAAGAAGCGATCAGGCACCTCGATTGCCTGGCGGCAGCCTGGCCGGATATCGCGTTCTGCACGGACGGGCTGCGAAGTGTGCATGCCTTGAGGGTTGCGCCGGATGATCCTGCCGCACTGGCGGACGCGGCCAACTGGTGCCAGGACTTCTCATCCTCGCGCGGTGGCGCCGCATCTCCACCGGGAATGGGGCCCTTCGGTGCTGCAGAGGCCTATTATCTGGCCGACCTCGCCTGGGTGCGCGCTCAGATCGCACTGGGCCATGCGCCGGCAGCCCGGTCTTACCTCGCCCCCCGGCTCGACCTGGCCAATATGCACGGATTGGCGCACCGGGTGATCGAACTCTCTCTCCTGGAAGCGCAGGCGTGGCGAGCAGAAGGCGACCATCCACGCGCCCGTGCCGCACTGGAGCGGTGCCTCGACCTGGCCCGGCCGGAAGGTCACATCCGCATCTTCGACCAGGGACCCGCGCTGACCCGGCTGCTCATCGAAGCAGCCCAGGAGAGCAGCTTCAGAGAAACCATCGACCGCATCCTGGCCGCCATCCGGAGAACCACCGCGGGCTTGCCCAAGGCCCTTCCCTCGAGCCAGGAGGTGGCGGGCCCGCGTTCCCCGCAACTGCCCTACGGTGAAAGCCTCAGCGCGCGCGAGCTGGAGGTGCTTCATCTCATTGCGCGGGGGGCGACCAACCGTGACATTGCCGGCCAGCTTGTCATCACGGAAGGGACGGTGAAGAGCCACATCAACCACATTCTGGGCAAGCTGAATGCCCACAACCGGACCGAAGCCGTCGCCCGCGCCCGAGAATGGGGTCTGCTGGAACTCTAGGGAGAACCCTCCACCTCTTCCGTGCGCCGTTGAGTCAGGGGTGCGTCCCTTCGATGCGGGAGGACGAAACGGCCTCACGGCTCAGGAAGGGGCCAATGAGCAGATGTGGGTTGGCAAGCTGGCCGCCCAGCGCGGCTAGTTCGCCGATCGCATAGGCAGCCACGGTCGACCTGCGCAGCAGCTCGAGGGCCATGCTCAGCGGCGGCGGAAGCTGATCAGGCACGAAGGCGGCATAGGGCCGGCCACCGTGCGGGATTTCGATCAACCGGCCGCCGGGACTCCGCCGGAAATGCTCGAGGTTCATGAAGTTCTACCTCTGTATAGTTTGACCTGGAAGAATTATACACAAGACGGCTTAAGTATAAGTTAAGCCTCCAACCCAGGCTCGCGTGCGCATGGAAGACGGCAAAGAAGGGATCGATGAACTAGTGGCAGACTGCGGCCTCAGTGAAGGTGGGGGAACGGTACTGGTCGTAGTTGCTCTTGAGGAGGTCGACAAGGTGGACGATCTCGTCGGGAGCCGTCACACCGCGATCTGCCGGTTATCGGGCCCAAGACAGGCGAGTCCGGTGAAGCTTGCCAGACCCGGGCTTACCTCACCATTGTCACGCTGTCTGCGGCAGGCTTCACCGGCGGGTGATGTCCT
>CAYLZG010000117.1:6154-9856 GCA_964387985.1 uncultured Anaerolineales bacterium
CCAAATCATCAAGCATTTCCAGCATTTCATCGAGCAAGGCATTGCAGTTAGCGATGATGGCAGAGATCTCATCGGGCGTGATCTGATCGAGATGGATGCCTGCTACTATGCAGGCGGGTCGCCTGGTCTCCTTGGCGAGTCGGTAGGCAGCCCGCACCGCCACGACATCATCCTTATGGCCGCATCTGACGATCACCGAAGTGGAAGCTCTCCCTGTGCTCGCATCGTACTCACCCAACGCGACTGCGCCAATATGGGCGTTGTCATTGGCGATGCGAATCACCAAATCGCTACCCATCTCGTTCCATGTCAGGTGGACTCTCAAGCGCCCATCCCCGCGGTACAGTTCCATTCTATATCTACCCCTGGAGCCCATTCCAACGAGCGAAGGCGTGGTTGGGGATCTCGAACTGATCCAGGACCTTGCCCACAGTCTGGTCAACGATGTCTTCAACCGATTTCGGCATGTGATAGAAGGCAGGCATGGGCGGCAGAACCACGGCCCCCATCTCAGTCACACTGGTCATCAACCTGAGATGCCCCAAATGTAAGGGGGTTTCACGGGGTACCAACACCAGCTTCCTGCGCTCCTTGAGGGTCACATCAGCAGCGCGCGTGATGAGGTTGCTGTTGTAGGAGCCAGCCACCGCAGACAACGTTTTGATGGAGCACGGCAGGATGACCATCCCACTGGTGATGAAAGAGCCGCTGGCGATTCGCGCCCCTACATCGGTGTTATCGTAACAGTACGTCGCCAGGGCCCGAAGCTGCTGCAGCGTCCACCCCATTTCATACTCCAGGGTTTTGGCGGCCATATCACTGACGACTAAGTGTGTCTCGATGTCAGATCTCTCCCTAACTAGAGATAGGAGTCGTACCGCATAGATAGCTCCGGAAGCACCCGAGATGCCGACAACCAATCTCATTGGTTTTCCTCTCTTCTACTGACTGCCAACCCTTCAGGTAGGAGGCAGGTTGCCGCGGATACCTCCTACCTGAAGGGGAGTTCTAGAGCAAGGGCCACACAACGAACTCGAAGGCCAGGGCCACTACGAGGAATGCCACAAAGAGCGCGAGCGACACGATGACGAAATCCTTGAACGTGAAGTAGTTCGAACCCTTGTACTTGAAGTTCAGTGCAAGCAATACTGTGGGGAGCAGTGGTCCCATAATATTGGGACCGACTGTGCCTGCCGGCAGCCAGATCGCGAGCAAGCTTTGCGCTGTGTTCAACCCAAGCTCCTGTCCCCATGCAGTGAATAGCGGTACAACCACCGCCTGCGACACGTTGAGAGAGACCAGACCGGTGACGACAGTGCCGAAGAAGTTGGCAAGCAGGTAGAACCCAGGGATGGTCGTCGGCTTCAGTGGACTGACGAATTCTGTCAGCATTTTCGTGATACCGCTCTGCCCGAATGCGATGGCGCGGGCGTCGAGTGCAGTCACGAAGAGCATCAGTCCCCAATTGACCGAGCCCAACATCTCGTCGAACTTCTTAAAGATGCCAAACTGCGGGATGGCGAAGAGGCAGACACCGATAAGCGAAATCCAACCCACCGGTATTTTGTGCAGTGATTCGGTCGCAAAACCAATGAACATGATGATCATGATCGCCAAGACGCGCTTCTCGACGACTGTCATTGGGCCCATCTCTTTGACCTTGACACGTAGCATTTCGATGGGCGCCTCGATGCTCTTGGAGGGTCGGAAGAGAGCAACGACCAGTCCGACAAACGCGAAGGACGCCAGCCAGATGACGGGGCCAGCATACTTAAACCAATCCACGAAATCGACATCTACCTTGGCCAGGCTAAGCGACACGAGGTTCTGGCTGAATGCCGTCTTGAGCCAAAAACCAGAGTTCCCGGCCAAAAGCAGCAGGGAGGCAGCCAAGACCGCCAGGATAGGGATTCCTTTCTTTGCAGCGTCCCTCGCTGGCAGTCCCCACTCTTCGGCAACATAGCCAAGAATCGGTAGCAATACTGCCACCATTGCGATCGGCGACGGGATCAACAACACCATAATCAAGCAAATGACTACGCTGGCGATCAGGAAGCGCGGGACCGTATTCCCGCGCATCGTGTACATGATCGTATAGGCAAGTCTTCGCGCCAGGCCACTTCTCATCATCGCAGCGGCGAAAACGAAAGCGGCGGCCATGAACCATCCGGCGCTCATCGTGAACATCGCCCACACCATTCCCGATTGATACCTCAGTATCAGGAGGGCACATATGTAGATCAGAGCGGTATAGGCCCCCGGAATGGGCGTGGCCACGGCCCAGACGAGCATCCATATTGAGAGTCCTAAGGTAGCCTTCCCCAACATCGAGAGGGGAAGCGGAAGCAGCAATACTATCACCCCCACAACGACCGCGGCAATGGAGATCCACGCCTTCAAACCGAATTTCTTCGGCAGCGACACGGTTGTGGGCTGAGCAGTACCCTGTGCGGTGGTCATGTTGACCTCCTTGTTTACTGATGCTGGGTTCTTGAGGTTGAGATAGTCAATTTTTGATAATTCTGAGCCGTGTGCACAGTGAGCGATTCAGGATCGCTCACTGTGCAGCGTTGTACCGAATCTAGTATTTAATCTTGAAACCGTAGTCACTCCAGCGGTCAGCGACGGCTTGCTTGGCCTGTGGACTGTCCTGTACCAGTTCCGAGAAGGTGACGCCATCCTTGAAGTACTTGGTGGCATCAATCATCATGCGCGAGGTTGCGGGCGTGGGCATCGGTCTGAGTCTATCGGGGATCGACGGATCGAGACAACAACCTTGCAGATTGGGCAGCGTGATCTCCACATCGCGATGGGGCTGAGTACGAGAGGCAACGGCCCACAGCACCATGTCCGTATCGAAGACATCAATCTCATCGTCGACGGCAATGGTGATCTTGGGGAAGTTTCCCAGACTCTGGAGAAAGTACATGGCGGCTTGGGCATTGCCGGCATAGAAGGGCTTGCTCAACGACACCACGCAGACGAGGCTTGAGCAACCCATTTCTATTACATTCAGATCCTTGACCCCAGGGATGCCAGCGGCGAGCAAGCTTTGCTTCCAGCTCGACGTGTAGGCAACAGTACCAGAGTAGGAGACTTCGTTCGGACCGACGCCAGGCGAGGTACCCCACATCACGGGGTTGTTGCGATACGTGATAGCGGTCAAGATGCCGGTGGGTTTCTTAGTTGGATGACTGGAGCTGAAGTGGCCGGTGAACTCGCCGTAGGGGCCCTCGAGTTCCCATTCATCGGTGTTCCACGGAATGTAACCTTCCAAGACGATCTCGGAGTCTGCCGGCACATAAAGATCGTTGGTGGCGCATTTGACCAGCGGAATTGGCTGACCTGCGATACCACCTGCTACCTCGTATTCGTCGACTCCGTACGGCACCTTGCTGGCCCCTGCGGGAATCACCGCTGGGGGCACGCCGATCGCTGTCGCGAAAGGCGTGTTCTGTTGACGATCGCGGAATTTGCGTAGGTGGATGCCATTGTGCTGTTCTGCGTTGAAGCCGATCTTGTTCTTGCCCTCAATCATCTCACGGAAGATGGCCACGTTATTGATACCCGTATCGGGATCTTGGGTAACGATGCATCCCAGGGTGCCAATGAAGCGGCCACCATCCTTCGGATGCCACTTGGGCGTAGGGAATATGTACAAATCAATGTCGTCGCCTGTCACCACGTTCTCTTGACAGGCGC
>CAYLZG010000117.1:9866-14126 GCA_964387985.1 uncultured Anaerolineales bacterium
TTGTCGGCTTTACACGGGCACCCATCACACTCGTGAGGAAGTCGATTTGCTCACGCGTAGAGGGCCCGCAGCCCAACATCATGCCGTACTTCTTGGCTTCATGCATTGCGCCACAGAAGAGTGGGATCTTGCTGTCCCTGACATTTTCAAACATCACGGCCGGTCCTCGGCGCTTATACACTGCTCGCATAATAGCGCCGATCTCGCCATCCCAGTCCACCTGCGTCTTGATGCGGTGCAACTCGTTGGCATTTTCCAGTTCATCGATGTAGGTTCGCAGATCTTTGTAGGCCATTGTATCCTCCCCTCATTGGGTTATCTGCTACCGTCTTGCGACAAAACGCGCTTTTGGTCAGCCATTCTACTGTAAGGGAATTCGACCGCGAATACATCACCACACTGGTGGTTATTGCAGGAGTATCTTGTAGGGTTACGTATTGAAACAGGGGTGGGTAGTCGGGGTAAATCAAGACCTGGGGAGGATCTGTCGGCTTTGCCGGCTCCCGAAATGCCGGTGCTGTACCGGGTGTGGCAAGCTACTCGTTGTTTGATGGGCTCAAGAGGTTCAGACGAATTGCGAAGTCAATTGCTTCTGGGCGACTGTGAACACCCAGTTTCTGGTAAATGTTCCGAATGTGGACTTTGGCTGTCTCCGTTGAGATCACCAATTCATGCGCCACTTGGCCAGTGGATCTACCGGCTACCAGGAGCGCCAGCACCTCCGACTCGCGCTGGCTCAACGGCTCAATCAGCGGCGATAACACCCTAAGCGCCCCTTTCTCCACAGGAGCTTGTGGATGAACCGGGTGAGATACGCTCCCGAAGGCGCTGAGTAAGCGTTCGAGGTATGCGGCGTCCTGAACTAGCGTGGCGCAATCGCTGGCCCAATGTGCGTAGGCGATGGCCTCGGGAACCAGGCGACGCAACACGTCGCCGCCATCGAGGAACATACGAAGATATCCCTCCGGCTGCCCCAGGGCGAGGGCATGCGCCAGCACCTCGACTGCCTTCGTATGTTCGCCCGAAATGTCCAGAGCCTGCGCGTTCAATGCCATTAATCGGAGCAGATGCATGAGACAACCGGTGTCTCGGGCGCGCGCTTCCATTTGTGTCAGTTGCGAGCTTGCCTCGGCCGGTCTTCCGATGGCAATGAGGACTCTTGCTAACGCTAGTCCCTCGGCGAGGGTTAATTGGGCGCCTTGCTCCAGAGTTGACATCCTGCCTCTGGCCCACTGCTCGGCGGCGACCAGATCCCCATCAGCGAGGTAGATCTGCACCTGAATGTCGATATAAGCCCCATACAAGCTACCAAAGACGGGCTGATCCCCGAGCTTTGAGCAGGCCTTTTTGATGAAGTCCTTGGCCTGCTTGAGATCGCCCTGCAACAGGCTGTGCCAGGCTAGGCACGAACAAACCCAGACGGCGAACGACCAGTTCACCAGCGAGAGATCGGCTGTCGCCAGGTATTCGCGAGCAGGCCGCAGCCACAGGGCTGCGGCCTGTAAGTCGTTACGCTCAATGGCCACCCCTGCCAGACCCGCTTCCGCGAAAACACGGAACTCGCTCGCCAGGTCGGAGGCTTGGGCCAGCTCCAAGGCATGCAAATACCGCGCTTCCGCCTCACGCAGGCGACCTTGCATGTGCTGGACGCGAGCCTGGTCGCAGAGAGCATAGACTTGTGCCTTCGGCAAATGATGATCAGCCGCGAAATTCGCCTGCTGCGCGAACGCAGCGACTGCGGCGTCTAGATTTCCCACCGACGCATAAGCGTACCCAAGGTGCTCGCACAGCCAAGCGTACAGGTCACCATCATCTTGCGGCAAGTCTTTGAGAGCATGGGTTGCCATTGAAATCCCAAGGGGGAAGTTTTCTCGCGCACATTCGTACGCAGCGCGTACAGCTAGCCAGATTGGTCGAAGATGATGCTTTTCTCTTGCTGATAGGCCAATGTCAGCAGGGCAATCGAGCGCTTCCGTTACGTCATGAAGCAGACGCTCTACATTGTCCTTCCGGCCCACCGTGATGCCCATAAGCGCGTAGTAAAGGGCGAGACGGGGACGCTGCCGTATGAGGTCATAGGGCAAGAGCGTGAAACAGTGGCGGGCGTCGAGGTAGTCGAACTGGGTTTCTGCCTGCAGGAAACGTGTCTCAATAATCGTAGCTGCTAACTCATACTCATTCGCCGCAATGGCATGTCTCACCGCCTTTCCCGGGAATCCGTTATCCTTGAGCCAGCAACATGCTCGACGATGGAGTTGAGAAATCTCCAGGGGATATCTGTGTTGCAAAGTCATCCCTAGAAAGTCGGCAAAGAGCGCCTGATAGCGATACCACCGGTGCTGCTCATCCAGAGGGACAATGAACAGCGTGGACAGTTCTAGATCATCAAGTATCTGACGGCTGTTGTGGATTTCCAGGAGATAATCGCAGAGAGGAGTGGTAACCTCTGCCAGAATGGAGGTCTTGACCAGAAATTCCTGTACTTCCGGGCTCAGGTGCACCAGCACAGCATCCAAGAGATAATCGTAGACATGACGCTGGCCGCCGTCGAAACGGGTTACGAAACGTTCGACATCGCCGCCTTCTTTCATCGAAAGCGCAGCAAGCTGTAATCCTGCAATCCACCCTTCCGTCTTGGATACGAGCCTGCGCACAACATCCGTTGTCAGATCCAACCCCATAATCCCCTGGAAGTAGGTCTGACTCTCGATCGTTGTGAACGAAAGATCTCTCGCACGTATCTCGCAGAGCTGATTCTTAGCCCGCAACTCTGCGATCGGAAGCCTGGGCGTTGCTCGGCTACCGATCACCAAGCGCATTGGTTCGGGCATGTGAGTAATCAGGTAGTTGAGTTGTAGATCGATGCTTTCCGTCTGGATCACATGGTAGTCGTCCAGAATGAGACTGAATCCGGAAGGGGCACTGGAAATCTGGTTTATCAGCATCGTAAGCGCCTGGTGCGATGGCCCTGAGTCTCCTGACTCCTCCATGCTCAACGTATCCAGAAACCACTCAGGATTTATGGTCCGCAGAGCCGCGATGACATAGCTCCAGAAGCGTGTGGGCTCGTCGTCATCCTTGTCCAGTGAGAGCCATGCAACCGGCCAGCCGATCTTGTTGAGGTAGGTGCGCCATCCACCCAACAAGGTGGTTTTTCCATAACCAGTAGGGGCGGTCACCAGGGTAAGGCGGCGCTGGATGCCAGGGCGTATGCGATCAATCAGGCGAGCCCGTTCAACAATTGGGGAGCGAAGCGCAGGGGCCGAGAATTTCGTGGTCAGCATGACATCAGTCAGGAAGTCCTTAGCCTTCACGGTCGTCACCTCGGGGCATGGAAAAATGCATACACAAGTGCAACAAGGAGCGCTCCGCAGAGCGCATAGGAAGGGGTATTAGGGAGAAGCAGAGAAGTGGCGTGCCGTTCGAAAACAACCTATAATCGCTTCGCTCATGTACTAAGAGCGCCAATAGCTGCGCTGCTTCTGTTCGGGTACCTCGTGGTATGGCCAGCGGAGTAAACGCCAGCGTGATTCTAGTGTGGCCAGTCAGGGTTGTCAAGTTGATCGGCTGAGATCCCAGGAATTCCAAATGTAGCCAATTCCTTAAAGTTCATGACTCAAGAAGTCCCGTCGGTGGCACTCCCGGGCTGTAAACTGCCCAATCTTGGTGCTTTTGAGGACTGTCAACCTTAAAGAAACGTGTATATTTGGAATTGCTGGTTGGGGGGAACGCGGCGTGGACGCCCTGCAAGAAGGTGCTCAGGATGGCACTGCCATTAGCACTCTAGTTTAATACGTTCCCCCCGAAATGAGTGACGAAGTGACGAACTTAAGGTCGACGCTCGGGGTCATGACAAGAGAAGAGGGCGGCCCGGCGCAGCTGCCTGTTCGCCTGGCGCACATCCGCGGTGCCGGCGCACATGAAAAGAGCCGCTCCTGGGAGCGGCTCAGTCTTAGTCAAAACATCTGCACTTAGGGGTCCATAAACGATCTGATGAACTCCAGTGCATAGGTGTCTATGCGATTGGAATACGTTACGCCGCTGCAATTCCCATTGGTCACGTAGGAATTGACAGCCAGGATCGTGTCCGTCCCGCCCAACAGGTCCGGGCCACCCGAGTCTCCGAAGCAGGTGCCGCCCTTGCCCTGTGCAGGGTTAGCGGTTAGCCTGATGTATTCATCGCTGTGCACGAAGTTGCTGGCGACCAGCAGTGAAGGGGCATAGAAGCGAGTGAACGCCCCGTCCTCGGGATATCTTGGA
>CAYLZG010000118.1:0-14026 GCA_964387985.1 uncultured Anaerolineales bacterium
CCTCTTGAAGCGCCTTGATGGTACCGGTCATGGACGGCATGGTGGTCGTCAAGAGCGCCGACATGCCGATCACCTGAGGCTTGTACTCCTGAACCGCCTTGACAAACTTGTCCGGCGTGACATCGGTGCCCAAGTCCACGATCTCGAAGCCCGCACCTTCCAGCATCATCGCGACCAGATTCTTGCCGATGTCGTGCAGATCACCCTTCACGGTGCCCACCACGATCTTGCCTGCCGGCTCCGCACCGGCCTCAGCCAAATAAGGCTTCAGCAAGGAGAGACCCGACTGCATGGCACGCGCAGAGACCAGCATCTCGGGAACAAAATACTCGTTCTCCTCAAAAAGCCGGCCGACCTCACCCATGGCGGCGATCAGTCCGTCCTTGAGAATCGTGCCGGGCGCAAGGCCCTCGGCAAGCGCCGCCTTGACACCAGCCTGTACGCCAGCCGCGTTGCCGTCCAGGACAGCCTGGTAAATGGATTCGAGTTGACTCACGGGTACCTCCAAGCATGTACAGCAAAAATGGCCAAGCGACTCGACCGCCTTCCGACCGGTCTGCCCCAGGCTGCGATACACTATACGTGCCAAACGCACACAGGTAAATGACGTTAATCAGCTTCTCTCACTGATTGCTTCATTCAACTCAACCAGGAGGCGGGCCTGTCCCTCCGGACCCAGACCACGTGCAGCTGCGGCCTGGAGAATTGGCTCCCAGTAAGGGACGGGCGAATCGTGCCAGGGAATGCCGTGCTTCTCGAAGATGCGCTGAGTCTCAGGCCAGGTCAGCGCAACAGCCGCCACGGCCATCTGCGAAACGACTTCTGGCATCTTATCAGCGGCAACGCGCACCACATCCTTGCCCTTGTGTGGTTGAGAGAATGGAGCCAGGCGGCCGCCATTTACCGAGAGGCCAAGCAGTCGCTCGGCGTTGCAGCCGAGGAGGTCGCCTCTCTGACCGGGCGGCAGGCCTAATGCTTCGATCTCAGCCAGGAACGAGTGAAAATCGGGCTCTTTTTGAACGCGCGGGTAGACGCGCAGCGGATAGTCGGAACCGTAAAGGAACTTGCGGTGATCGACAGCGGTCAGAGCAGCTCTAAAAATACGCTCCGTAGGATAGAGCAGAGGCGATGCAGCAGTGTCATACCACACGTTCCGCAGCACCTTCTCCACCTCGGCCATCAGCTCATAGAAAAGAAGCCCGCCACCCCAGTGTGAAAGGATCAGCTTGAGCTCCGGGTAGCGTTCAGCCAACTGGTAGATGTGAAGCAGCGGTGTCGCAGCCTTGCCCCCATAATAGTGTCCAACCTCCTCGTTAACATGGAGGTTGATGGGCAGGTCGTAGTCGATGCACGCTTCGACAACACGAAGAAAGTCCGCATCGTCCAGCCGGTAGCCCTGCCCGTAGGGGCCCAATTCTCCTACCCCAACCATGCCGGCGTCCACGCAGCGCGCCAATTCGTCGAGTGCAAGTTGCCCAGCCTTAGGCTGCAGCATCGCGAACGGCAGGACCCGGTTTCCATATCGCCGCGCGATTGCCAACGCCTCATCATTGCGCGCCACGCAACCCTCATGCAGGCGGCGGTACTCACCCATCAGCAACACCTTGTCAACTTCGGCGCGATCCATGTCCTCTATCATCCGTTCAGCGCTGACCCAGCCCTGTATGTTGTTAGGACCGCCCATCATCAGGCCCCAGTATGGTTCAACACGGATGAACTCATCCAGGTGCGCCCGCAGCTGGGGTGGCGTGTAGTGTACGTGTGCATCGATGATCATGAATTAAGCATCCTCCCTCAAAGAGTGTAACATAGGCTTTCACTACGCCGGGAATCAGGACAACGATGACAGCTCGCAATGATGTGGAATCGTGGCAACGGCGCCTTCTTCAACAGCGAAAGGTTGACTTCTCTATGACTCTGAACCCCGAATGGCGCGATCGCATTGCGCACTGGCTGCGTGTCTTGCACGAGCTCTGCTACATTCCGCTGGGTGGAATCGAGTTCACTTTCTGCACCACGCTGGAACACCTCTCCCCTCAGCAAGCACTCGCCAGCGACTTCCGGGCTATCCGACCCGGCGAATCGTGGGGGAAGGAGTGGGAATACGCGTGGCTGCGCGGCACCGTCACACTCCCCAACTCAGCTGCAAACGAACGGATCGTGCTCCGCCTCGACACCGGCGCTGACGGCCTGGTTTGGGTCGACGGAATGGTGCGTGGGAGCTACGACCGAGAGCACCAGACTATTATGCTCGGTGCTTCCGGCGTTCCTGGCGGACGTTTTGAGGTGCTCATAGAGAGCTACGCGGGCGCCGAACCCGTTCGGGTGACCACAGGACCCGTGCCCTACGGAAAAGACCAGCCGTCCCACCCTGTCGAAGGCGGGCGCAGAACTCTGGGCACGAGCAACTTCGGCATCTGGCAGGAAGAGGTATTTCAACTCCTGATCGATGCCACAGTGCTCTGGGAAGTGCGCGAGGCGCTTGAACCAGCATCCCTGCGCGCCAATGATATTGACTTCGGACTCAAGGACATGACCCTGTTGGTCGATGTCGAGCTGCCCCGGGCAGAAATGCTGGAGGGCATCCAAGCCGCCCGGCTCCGCCTCGCCCCCCTGCTCGCAGCGCAGAACGGGACAACGACCCCGGAGCTGCACGCATTCGGCCATGCACACATCGACGTCGCGTGGCTCTGGCCGCTGGCGGAAACCGAGCGCAAGGTCGCACGCACTGCAGCCAACCAACTCGAATTGATGGAGTCCTACAGCGAATACGTCTTTCTGCAGAGCCAGGCCCAGCTCTATGTCATGCTTCGCAATGGCTACCCCGATATCTACGACAGGGTGCAGGAGAAGATCTCCACCGGGCAGTGGAATATCGAAGGCAGCGCCTGGGTAGAGCCAGACACGAACATCACCGGCGGCGAGAGCCTGATCCGGCAGTTCATCCACGGGAAAAGATACTTCCGGCAGGAGTTCGGATGCGACACGCAAATATTCTGGGAGCCTGATGTATTCGGCTACTCGGCCGCTCTACCCCAAATCATGCGCGGATGCGGGATTCCCTACTTTGCGACCCAGAAGATCATGTGGGCCTACAACGACGGAGATCCGTTCCCGTACAACGATTTCTTGTGGCGAGGGATCGATGGTTCTCAGGTGCTTGCGCATGTATTCCACGGGTATGGATACGAGACCTCTCCCAAGGAACTGATCGAGGCATGGACGGGCCGCGCCCAGAAATCCGGCACAACCGGCTTGATGCTGCCATTCGGCTACGGTGACGGTGGCGGCGGAGCGACGCGCGAGCATCTTGAGTACCTGCGTCGCGCCCACAACCTGGAAGGTGCACCCCGCACCCGAATGGCACCGCCAATCAAATACTTCGAGGACCTTGAGCGCCGCCGGATGACCCTGCCCAGATACGTGGGTGAGCTATACTTCCAGGCGCATCGCGGCACGTACACGTCACAGGCGCGCACCAAGTTACTGAATCGCCGCGCCGAGGTCGCACTCAGGGAAACGGAGTTCTGGACGAGCACGGCGGCCGTACTCGCGGGTGTCGCTGCCCCACTTGCCGATCTGGACAGTGCCTGGAAACGTCTGCTGACCAACCAGTTCCACGACATCCTGCCTGGCTCATCCATCGGGCGCGTTTACGAGGAGGCAGAGAAGGACCTGGCTGAGGTCGTTGCCTTGGCAGGCGATATGACCCGCGCTGCAATCAACGCGCTGGTGACCGATTCCTCCCGCGGTGCGATCACCGTGTTCAACTCATTATCCTTCACACGTCGCGCTCTGCTGACCATACCCGCAGGAGGCAGCGTCACCGACGTCATGGGCGTGCCGCTGATGACCCAACGGCACGATAGACAGCGACTGGTGGAAGTCACGATCCCGCCATGCGGGTGGACCACCGTGAGAACTGGACAACTCCAGGAGGCAACACCCGACGATGCGATTCCGGTAACAGAGTCAGAGGTGCGAGCGCTCAGCACAGACGAGGGCTGGATATTGGAGAACGCCCGGATACGTGCGGCCTTCAATGCAACCGGCGAATTGACCAGTCTGTGGGACAAGGAGTCAGCGTCCGAATGGATGACAGAGCCTGGCAATGTGTTCCGAATGTACAAAGACGTGCCGCGTGCGTGGGATGCCTGGGATATCGATAGCAACTACGCCAGCATGCCGGTGATATTGGACCAGAGGGCGATTGTGGAGGTCACAGCCGAGGGGCCGTTGCTCGCTTGCCTCAGGGTGATCCGGCAAATCCACAATTCCGAGATGCGGCAGGAAATCCAGCTTCGACGCGACAGCCGCAGGCTGGACTTTGTCACGACCATCTTATGGACGGAGAAGCACAAGCTGCTCAAAGTTGCATTTCCGTTGGCGGTTCACGCAGAGGAAGCGCTGCACGAGATCCAGTTCGGCCACGTCAGGCGGCCGAATCATAGCTCGCGGAAGTACGATGCAGATCGCTTTGAAGTCCCGCAACAGCGCTGGACAGCCCTGGTCGAGGAGGGCCGAGGTGCAGCAGTGCTCAACGACTGCAAGTACGGCGCCAACGTATCCGGCAATCGAATCCAACTCACTCTCTTGAGGGCAGCCATCGCACCGGATCCACACGCCGATGAGGGAATGCAGGAGTTCACGTATTCAGTGACCACCTGGAACGGTTCATTCTTTGACTCTGCGCTCGTGCGGGAAGCCTATGAACTGAACACGCCTTCAACTGTCACGGTGGGCGCTTCTGCAGCACCAGAGGCCTCGCTATTCGTGGTGGACGCGCCCAATATATTCATTGAGACGGTGAAACCGGCTGAAGATGGCTCAGGCGATGTGATAGTCCGGATGTATGAGGCAAAACGTACCCGGACCCGCTGTGTGCTGCAGGTTGGGCTCCCGGTCAGGCAGATATTCGAAACGGATATGCTCGAGAATCAACTGCGTGAGCTCGAGGTACGAGAAGGCCGGATAGTGCTGGAAATCAAGCCGTTCCAGATTCTCACGCTGCGAATCAAAGTGGGTTAAGCGATGCACCCCTCAGCCTTCACAATCAGTGCGGTGCGGTCCTGAGGAACAGGGAAGCCGCATCTGGCTGATCGTGAAAGACTGAGGGGCGCAGACCCTCAATCCCTAGCTACCTCGATGTCATAACTTCAAGCGGGTATAACGAGCCTCATGTGCATCGCAGGCGCCACTGCTGGCTCACCCCTGACCTGCCAGACCTGCACGTGGGCTTCAATGTATTCCTCTCCTAGCATCCGGGCGACCGAAACCCGGTGATGACCGTCACGAACATAGTAGATCTCGCCCACCTGGACTACTGACACGGCAGGCAGTGGCACGCCGCATAGCCTCGCCGCATACACGCCGGCCCATCGTTGCCCGGCCCCATCAGCGAGAGGCAGAAATTCATCATCGAAATCGCAGCCTCGACTCTCACTGCCACGAATACTCCCAACCGGAATCGTTACGCAGCCCAGATCGAAGCCTCCCTCGATCGTCTTCGATCGGCGCACATCCTCCAGATCTAACAGACGCACCGAGCGCCGCGTGAGGATGGCCCACAACCTTCTAAAGCGTGCTCTCATGGCGAGCGTGTGAAACTTGGAGACGGCGCGGGCCATGGCCGCGATGTCGGGATCATACTGTCGCGCAGCGCCTGACACGCCCACCGTGCTTGCCTGATAATTTCCCCAAGCATCAAACATCGAGAGTTCCTCCGTAGCAGGGATCGGGTGTTATACCGAGACCGAAAGCAGTGCAGTCGGGTGAGTCAGGGTTGTGCGCGGCGCCTCACGCCGGGCATCACGGGTGCGAAGCGAATCAGCCATGGCGGCTCGGGCACGGTGAAGACGGCTTTTCACCGCGCTTACTGTCGTACCGGTGGCCTCAGCGATCTCCTGATAGGACAGGTCATGCCAGTACAACATCACGACGGCTATCCGATCCTTGGGTGGCAATGTTTCCAGCAGTGCCTGCACGTCTACTGCTTGTTCTCGTCTCAAGACGGCATCCTCAGGTCCTGCCCTCCGCTCACGCAGCGCCGGATGACCCGCCAAGGGTTCGTCATCGATATCCATCCAAATGACCCGCCGGCGACGCAGTCGATCGATGCAGTAGTGGCTGGCGATGGAGAAGAGCCACGTCTTAAACGGGCGCTCAGGATCATACCGGTGCAGTTGCGTGTAGGCTCGCAGGAATGTCTCCTGCGCGGCGTCCCGCGCCTGGTCGGCTTCTCCCAACATTCGATAGCAAAGGTTGTAGATCGCGGTCTGGTAAGTCCGCACGAGAGTGGTGAAGGCAGCCTGATCGCCCCCCCGAGCCAATGTGATGATGTCCTGCTCGCTCATCAAGAGAACTCCCCTTTTCACGCGCCGATCACCGAATCAAGCGCCTGAAGTAGCCGTGTTGGTGGCTCACCTTTATTTACGAACGCATCCGCCCCTGCAGCAAGGGCCTGAGCTTCATAGTCTCCATACATAGAAAGGATAATGACCTTGATACGCGGCCAGCGGGCCTTGATCGTCCGGGTTGCCTGCAAACCGTCCATTACTGGCATCCGGATGTCCATCAGCACAGCATCGGGGATCCAGGTCTCCGCCAGGATCACGGCCTCACAGCCGTCGGCGGCCTCCGACAACCCCTCGACCTCCGGGTGGGTGCTCACCAGCGCCCTGATGCTTTGACGTGTCCGCGCTGAATCATCAGCGATCAAGATTCTCAAGTGTCTGCACATCGCCTCAACCATCCACTGTACCCTGTGCGCGATCCACTGCTCATCACAACTCCACGGTAAGGATAGCAGGGTGTATCGTATTAGACATCGGGAAAACCGGGGAAAGACAATACAAAAAGAGACCACCCTTGCAGGTGGTCTCGCAGAGAATATTGAGTAGAGGAAATACCAGATTTCTGGTACGGCGATCAGGGCTCTTCGCTGAACGAAGGGATGTCGTCGAGTGAGGCCAAGCCCTCTCGCAACGCAAAGAGCGCAGCCTGCGTCCGGCTGGCCAGATGCAACTTGCCGAGGATATTGCTAACGTGAGTGCTGACGGTCAGCTCAGTGATCACCAATTTCTCGGCGATCTCCCGATTGCTGCGTCCCTGCGCCACCAGGCGAAGAACCTCCATCTCGCGGCCGGTAAGGGGATCGGTAGTTAGCTGGCCCTTGGACGGGTGAGCCAGTTCAAACAGCACCTTGCTGGCGATGGAGGGCTCGAGAGACGGCTGCCCTCGATGAACCTGGCGGATGGCCTGAACCAGTTCCAGCGGACCTGAATCCTTAAGCAGGTATCCCAACGCGCCGGCTTTGATGGCAGGAAAGACCTTGTCATCGGCCGCAAAGCTTGTAAGCACGAGTATGCGTACATTCTTGACCTGTGATGTGATCTGGCGCGTTGCCTCAATTCCATCAACCCTGGGCATCACAAGATCCATCATCACCACATCGGGCCGCAAGGCCTGTGCCTTGGCAATTGCCTCTGCGCCGTCCGAGGCCTCTCCGACAACTTCAAAGTCCGGCTCAGTCGCCAAAAGCGCAGCGATTCCCTTGCGAACGATGGCATGATCGTCGACGAGCAAGACACGTATTTTGGAGGACATCTTGACTCCTAGGGCTTGATCGAAAAACGCCTCGGAAGGTTAGCCGGCATTATTGAGCGTTCATGGCGAGGTCCAGGGCGTCTATCTCTGCAAGCCAGGTTGCGGCACTCGCATCTGATGGCATGCGCCAGTCCCCGCGCGGGGACAGCGCGACGGAACCCACCTTCGGGCCATCCGGCATGGCTGAGCGCTTGAACTGCTGGCTGAAGAAGCGGCGATAGAAGACTCGCAACCACTTGAGGATCGTCGTGGGCGCATAATCGCCGTCAAATGCCTGCCTTGCCAATCTGAAGACCTTTGCAGGGGGGAATCCATATCGGATCACATGGAACAGGAAAAAGTCGTGCAATTCATAGGGCCCGATAGCGTCCTCCGTCTTCTGTTCCAGCGCACCATCCTGTCCCAGCGGCAAGAGCTCAGGGGTAATGGGCGTCGCGTTGATATCATGCAGAACCTGCGCAGCTTCGCCTGTGAATTCTTCATCTGCGGCCCAATCGACCAGATAGCGGACCAGTGTCTTCGGCACCCCAGCGCACACATGATACATCGACATATGATCGCCGTTGTAGGTGGCCCACCCAAGGGCAAGCTCTGACAAATCGCCTGTGCCGATCACGAAGCCACCCACCTGGTTCGCCACATCCATCAGGATCTGAGTGCGCTCACGCGCCTGCGCATTCTCATAGGTGACATCATGGACGTTTTCGTCATGGCCGATATCCTTGAAGTGCTGCCGTACCACGGTAGTAATCGGGATGGTGCGGAACGTTACGCCGAGATGTCGGGCGAGCTTCTCGGCATTACTGCGCGTGCGCGCGGTGGTGCCAAAGCCGGGCATGGTGATTGCTACGATGCCATCGTGAGGCAGACCAACAATGTCAAAGGCGCGTACGGTGACCAACAAGGCCAATGTCGAATCCAGACCACCGGAGAGCCCGATGGTAACCTTCTGGGATCCAACATGGCGCAAGCGCTTTGCCAGTCCAGTGGCCTGGATGTTGAAGATCTCGCGGCAGTGCTGGGCCCGTTGTTCCCGGTCCGCGGGCACAAATGGCCGTCGAGAGAGCATGGGCCGGATCAGCGGCGCCAGCACATCCTGGGGGTCAGCGCCGGGCAGATCGAATGCAACGCTGCGGTATTGCCGCGCGGGCATCGCTGCAGAAAAGGCATTGTTGCGCAGTCGCTCCCCAACCAAACGTTGCACATCCACATCCGCAACCACCATCTGCGTCTCAAACCGAAAACGTTCGGTCTCAGCCAGAATTGCGCCATACTCTGCAATCATCGAGTGGCCTGCCCACACGAGATCAGTCGTCGACTCACCCGGGCCTGCCCCGGCGTAGAGGTACGCCGCCAACGTGCGCGCAGACTGCTGCCGGACCAGGTCGCGGCGATATTCGACCTTACCCAGCAATTCGTTGCTCGCCGAGCCGTTCAGTAGAAGGGTTGCACCCGCCTGTGCCATATCACCACTCGGTGGAGAAACCGCCCACAAGTCCTCGCAAATCTCGATGCCAAGGATCAAACCAGGGAAACTGGTCGCCGGAAACAACAGATCAGGGCCGAACGGTATATCCCTGACGTCAATAGGGGCCGACTGGGTTGAGCAACGCGCCGCGGGAGTGAACCAGCGTTCCTCATAGAACTCACCCGTGCTGGGCAAGTAGCTCTTTGGCACAAGGCCACACACCTGTCCGCCGGCAATCAGCGCGGCGCAATTGTAGAGCCTCCCATCAACTGCAAGTGGTAGGCCGACTACCGCGGCAAGCTTCGCCGAGACCGTTTCCTCCGCCAGCTTTGTCAGTGCGAGGCGTGCTTTCTCCAAGAGCAAAGGCTGAAAGAAGAGGTCCCCACACGAATAGGCGGTAATGCACAGCTCCGGAAACAAGGCCAAGCGCGCACCCTGTTGCGAGGCTGCATGCATCGCATCTTCTATCTTCCCGGTATTGAACGCGACATCCGCCACACGCAGCTCAGGACTGACGACCGCAACGCGCACAAAGCCGAGGTTGGAAGAGGACAATAGGGTCTCGTCGATCATGCTAGCTCCATGTGAAAGCACTATTCCAGACCTTTGACAGTGTACTGCAGATGGTTGCGGTAAACAAACTCGCTCTGAAGAAAGAAGGCCTTGCGCCACCCTGTGGTATTATCTGTCCGAGACCATTGACGACTACCTGGGATGCCAATTTGAAGTTGCTGAAACTCGCTGCACCGACCCTTATGTTTCTCGCCTCGCTCTTGATGCTTGCCGGCTGTGGGCAGGTTATTACGCGCGTGACCCCGACACCCTCACCCACGGCTACACCTGCTGCAGCCGTCACAACTGCGGCTACGGCGCGGCCCACGTCCACACCTGCCCCCTACACGCCTGCACCCACTGCTACTCCGACCGTCACCCCTACGCCCGTGATTTATCGTATCGCGCCCGGGGATACGCTGCTGAAGATTGCTCAGCAATTCGGCGTCAGCGTCGCAGGAATCCAAGATGTCAACGGCATCACGGACCCACGGTCGCTCCGCGTCGGACAGGAAGTGCTCATCCCGGTTGAGGAAGCGGAAGAGGCGGCAGCTGGCACTCCTACGGCTGAGCCTACCCCTCTGCCGTTCACGGTCAAGAACCTTTCCTTCAGCAACACGCCCCTGGGAGGGCTTTGGTGTTTCGGAGAGATCCTGAACTCCACCGGCACTGACCTGGAGCAGGCAGGCATCAGCATCCAGCTACTCGATGCTGACGGCATTATAGTCGCGGAAGAACAAGCCTATGTGGGCATCGATCTGCTCAGACCAAACGCAAAGGCGCCTTTTGCTGTTCGATTTGCGTCGCCGCCCCAATCCTTCGCAAACTACCAAGCTTTGCCCTGGAAGGGTGTAGCCGGATATCTGGGGAGCTACTACCTTGACCTCGAGGTGCGTGACGCAAAGGGCGAGGGCGAGCGCTACGCCACCTATACGGTTACGGGCGTAGTGGTAAATGTCGGGCCGGAGGATGCAGTCGAGATCACCGTGACGGTCACACTCTACGATGCATTGGGCAGGGTTATCGGCATGCGGCGAACTGTACCGGACCACAACGTAATCCTACGCGGCGGACAGACGTCGTTTTCGATCGAATTGACGCCGGCCGGGGGTCCCGTGGCCAGCTTCCACGCTGAAGCGCAGGGCCGGCGGGTGCCAACCCCAACGCCTTAGGTGAGATCATGTTCATCGCACGAGATGCCAGCGTCGTCTATCGGGCGTTCCAGATCGTCATGTGGGGACTCTTCCGACTTTTGACGCATCTCCAGGTCACTGGCATCGACAACGTGCCCGAAAATGGCCCGGTGATCGTTTCTCCAAATCATCTCCACATGCTTGACATTCCATTGGTGGGCATGTGCACCCGTCGATGCACCGTCATCCTGGCAGCGGACAAATGGCGCGGGAAGCCTGGCGGCTGGGTGATGGAACGGGTGACGCAAGTCATCTACGTCGCGCGGGGTGAGATAGATCGGGAGGCCCTATCCAAATCACTCAAGGTTCTAAAGGCCAAAGGCACGCTGGCGGTTGCTCCGGAAGGAACGCGCAGCCGACAATGCGGTCTCCAGGAGGGCCACGACGGGGCAGCCTATCTGGCCAGCCGGACTGGCGCACCCATCGTACCGGTTGCAGTGTGGGGGCACGAGCTGACCTTTAGGGCTTGGGCCAGGCTGCGCCGGCCCAAGGTGTCTGTGGTCTTCTGCGATCCGATTTCGCTGCCCTCAAGTGCAGGACGCGCCAGAAGCGAAGAACTGCGCCGCCATACCGAGCAGATCATGCTGGCGATCGCGCGAGAGATGCCCGCAGAGTACCGGGGAGTCTACGCAGATCGCGTACTGGTCTAGCGCTGGCGGCCTGTGCGGGCGAGCGCCGCCCACTCAGCCAGGCTCAGGGTCTCCGCACGGCGCTTTGGGTCGATCCCAGCCGAAGCCAACCAACACTCGACATCGACAGGTGCCATCTGCAATCCCGATGCCAGCGAGTTGCGCAACTGCTTTCGTGGTTGACTGAAGCCTGCCCGCGCCACGGCAAAGAAGCGTCCCGCATCCACATCTTCGGCAACCGGCGTCGATCGCCGGTCCAGGCGAACAACAGCAGAGTCGACCTTCGGTACAGGATAGAAAGCACCCGCAGGCACCTTGGCCACGATCCGCCCGGTGCAGTAGAACTGCACGCCCAAGGCCAGCAGACTCATATCCGGCGGTTGCGCAACCATGCGCTCCCCCACCTCCTTCTGCACGGTCAGGACGAGGACTTCAGGTGCGGATTTTGCCTCGAGAAGGTGCCTTATGGCAGCAGATGTGATGTAGTAGGGCAGGTTGGCTACAACCTTATAAGGCCTGCCTTCGGCCAGAGCATCTGGATCACTCCTCAGTATATCGCCGTGAATGATGGTCACATTCGGCTGAGCAGCAAACCGCTCCTGCAAGAATGGAACGAGGCGGTCATCAAGTTCGACGGCGATGACACGACCCGCTGCAGCAGCGATTAACTCGGTCAGCACTCCAGGACCGGGTCCGATCTCAAGCACCGTATCGTCGACCGTGAGATCGGCCGCGTCGACGATACGTGCTCGATGGGTTGGATCAACGAGGAAGTTCTGTCCCAGGCTCTTCTTGGGACGAATGCCGAGAGCGGCGAGCTGGCTGAGCAGGCTAGTCTTCATCCAGCTTCAGAATTGTCATAAAGGCCTCTTGCGGAATTTCAACGTTGCCGATCATCTTCATGCGCTTCTTGCCGGCCTTTTGCTTCTCGAGGAGCTTCCGCTTTCGGGTAATGTCGCCACCGTAACACTTGGCCAACACGTCTTTGCGCATGGCCTTGACGTTGGCGCGGCTCACGACCTTTGTTCCGATAGCGGCCTGAATGGGAACATCGAATTGCTGGCGCGGGATGACGTCCTTCAGTTTGCTGACAAGGCGCTGGCCCTTGGTGTAGATCTGATCGCGATGCACGATCATGCTCAAGGCATCAACCGGATCTTTGTTCACCAGGACGTCCAGTCGCACCATGTCAGCGGGGCGGTATCCCTCCATGTGATAGTCCAGGCTGGCATAGCCACGCGTACGCGCCTTCAAATCATTGTAGAAATCCGTGAGGATCTCGATCAGGGGAATGTGATAGCTCAAGAGAACGCGGCGCTGGTCAAGATACTCCTGGGCCTTGAATTCCCCGCGACGAGACGTAACCAGATCCATGACCTGGCCGATAAACTCCGTGGGAGTGAACACATCGATCTGCACCCAAGGCTCACGGATTTCAATCGTCTCGGTCGGGTCAGGTAATTCGACCGGGCTGTCAATGACTACTTCACTGCCGTCCGTCTTCGTGACTTCATACTCAACACTTGGAGCAGTGAAGACCAGATCGAGATCGTATTCGCGTTCCAGCCTTTCCTGTATGATCTCCATGTGAAACAAGCCCAGAAAGCCACACCGAAATCCGTAGCCCAAAGCCTGACTGGTTTCTGGCTCATAGCTCAACGAGGCATCATTGAGCTGAAGCTTGGACAACGCGTCGCGCAATGACAAATAGTCCGCGGCATCACTCGGATAAACTGAAGCGAAGACCATAGACTTCATGTGTTTATAGCCGGGCAGCGGGGCCGCAGCAGGATTGGCCTGCCAGGTGATCGTATCACCAACCCGTATCTCTGCGACGTTTTTCAAACCGGTTGCGAGATAGCCCACCTCTCCGGCCTCAAGCTTGCCGGTCGGACGCATATCCGGACCGAATACGCCGACCTCAAGCGGATCGAGGGTCATGCCGGTGGACATCAGGCGCAGCATCCGGCCCGTGGTGATACTGCCATCCACCACCCGAACGTACGCTACAGCGCCTTTGTAGGGGTCATAATGGCTGTCGAATATGAGCGCCCGAAGAGGCTGATCTCTCTGTCCGCGAGGTGGAGCGACGAGATGAACCACTGCCTCAAGCAGGCCCTTGACATTCGTGCCATCCTTGGCAGAGATCCTCAATACGCTGCTCGCAGGCGTTCCCAGGATCTCCTCGATCTCTTCAGCAACCGCCTGGGGTTGCGCTGAAACGAGGTCAATCTTGTTGACGACCGGAATAACCTCGAGGTCATTCTCCATCGCCAGGTACAGGTTGGCCAACGTCTGCGCCTCGACACCCTGTGACGCGTCCACGACGAGCACTGCACCCTCGCAGGCCTGCAGTGCGCGGCTGACCTCGTACGCGAAATCTACGTGCCCTGGTGTATCAATCAGATTCAACTCGTAGGTGTTGCCGTCCACCGCATTGTAGTTCATGCGAACAGCCGATGCCTTAATGGTAACGCCCTTTTCGCGCTCGAGGTCCATCGTATCCAGGACCTGGGCCACCATATCGCGGTCGGAAATCGTACCCGTGATCTGGAGCAGGCGATCGGCAAGCGTCGACT
>CAYLZG010000119.1:0-13992 GCA_964387985.1 uncultured Anaerolineales bacterium
GAACAAGACCCCCGATGACTTCCTGTTCTCCGTCAAGGCGTACCAGGGCCTGACGCACGAGCGGGAACAGCCCGATTTCGCGGGGTTCACGGCCGCGCTCCGGCCCCTGGTCGAGGCCGGCAAGCTGGCCTGCGTGCTGGCGCAGTTCCCCTACTCGTTCCACCCCACGGCGGACAACCGCGCCTACCTGAGGCGCCTGCGGGATGGGTTCGGCGACCTGCCCGCGGTGGTGGAGTTTCGCAATGCGGGCTGGGTCGGGCAGCCGGCGTTCGACCTGCTGCGGTCGCTGAAGCTGGGCTTCTGCTGCGTGGATGAGCCGCGGCTGAAGGGGCTGCTGCCGCCCGTGGCGGTCGCGACCGCGCCGGTGGCGTACGTGCGCTTTCACGGCCGGAACGCAGCCAAGTGGTACAATCACGAACAGGCGTGGGAACGCTACAACTACACCTACTCGCCGGCCGAGCTGGCCGAGTGGGAGCCGAAGCTGCGCGAGCTCGACGCAGCGGCCGAGCTCACGCTGGTCTATTTCAACAACCACTACGTGGGGCAGGCCGTGCGCGGCGCGCGCGACCTGGGACAGTTGCTCCTGATCCCCTGATGAACGGCACGCGGATGCCTCAATGACATGACAAGCCAATTGGTGTTCACCCTGATCATCGTACTGGCAGCCTTCGCCCTGCTGTTGAGCGAGCGCCTGCGCGCTGACCTGGTGGCGCTCCTGGTTGTCGTGGCCCTGGGCATCAGCGGCATCCTCGCCCCGCGCGAGGCGTTCTCCGGGTTCGCCAACTCGGCCATCGTCACGATCGTCTCCATCTTCGTCCTCACCGAGGCGCTGCGCCTCACCGGCATCACCGATCGCGCCGGCGATCTGCTGGCGCGTGCTGGCGGAAACAATGAGGCCCGGCTCGTGGTCGTCATCATGCTGGCCGGCGCGGCCCTGTCCCTGTTGATGAACAACATCGCCGCGGCCGCGATCCTGATGCCGGCGGTGTCAGGGCTGGCGCACAGGACCCACATCAGTCCCGCGCGGCTGCTCATGCCCCTGGCCTTCGCCACCATCCTGGGCGGCATGGCCACCCTGTTCACGACCACCAACATCGTCGTCAGCGGCATCCTGCGCGGCCAGGATCTGCCGGGCTTCGGCGTGCTGGACTTTGCGCCGGTGGGCCTCCCCATCGTCGTGGTGGGAATCGCGTACATGGCGATCTGGGGCCGGCGCCTGCTGCCCACACAGACGACCATGCAGAACGCCCGCCGCGAAAGCGACTGCTGTCTCGACCTGGTTGACGTCTACCGCCTCGACGAGCGGCTCTTCCGTGCACGCGTGCCGGCCGGTTCATCCCTGGACCGTCATACGCTGGCGCAGAGCCGCCTGCGCGAGAGCTATGGCGTCAGCCTGGTGGCGCTGGAGCGCCAGGGGCATCTCATCCACGCGCCATCGGCCGAGACCGTGCTGAAGACGGGAGACACCCTCTTCCTGGAAGGCAAGCTGGACGAATTCCTCGCCCGCGATGTGGAGCCGCGGCTGGAGATCCTGCCCGCGCCCGATTGGCAGAGCACCGCGCTGGAATCCGAAGAGGTGGCAATTGCGGAGGCGGTCCTGGCGCCTCGTTCGACCCTGCTCGGCCAGACGCTGCGCGCAGCGCGCTTTCGCGAGAAATACGGCATGACGGTCCTGGGCATCTGGCGCGCCGGGCGGCCCATCCGCACCAACCTGGGCGATCTGCCGCTGGCCTTCGGCGACGCGCTGCTGTTGCAGGGCCCTCGCACGCGGTTTCCCCTGCTGCGCACCGAGCCAGATCTGATCCTGCTGAACGGCGAAGAAGCCGAGCGGCGGATCGTTGCTGAGCCCGCCAAACGTTGGCTGTCAGTGCTCATCATGGGCGCGGGATTGCTCCTGGCCGCGTTCAACACCTCGCTGATCGGCGAGATCATGCTCGGTGCGGCTCTGCTGATGATCCTGGTGGGCATCCTCACCATGGATCAGGCCTACGGTGCGATCGAATGGCGCAGCATCTTCCTGATCGCGGGGATGCTGCCCCTCGGGCTGGCGATGACGAAGAGCGGCGCGGCCGGCCTGCTGGCCGATCAGCTCATCGCCGCACTGGGACCTGCGGGGCCGGTGGCGCTGCTGGCGGGGCTGGTCCTGTTGACGGTTGCATTGAGCCAGGCGATGAATGGGGCCGCAGTGGCGACGGTCGTGGCTCCGATCGCCATCGGCGCTGCACAGCACACCGGGCTCGACCCGCGCGCCCTGGCGATGGGGGTGGCGTTGGCGAGCTCCATGGCGTTCCTGACGCCGCTGGGCCATCCGGTCAACGTGCTGGTGATGGGACCGGGCGGGTACCGGTTCCGTGACTATCTCAGGGTCGGCTGGCCTCTGACCCTGCTGATCTTCGGCATCCTGCTGGCCTGGCTGCCCCTCGTCTGGCCGCTCTCACAGAGGTGATGGATGGCCGGCGGGTCGATCAGCGACTTGCCCGAATCGCCAATTCAGGATAATCTGCAAGACCGCATCACGGAATGACAGCATGAGTTCTCTGGCTGCTTCGCTGCTGGTCGGCAACCGGTACCAGCTTCTCGATCCGGTGGGAAGGGGAGCCATGGGTGCCGTCTACCGCGCGATCGACCGTTTGAGCGACGAAACGGTCGCGCTCAAACGGGTGTCCATTCCCGCCGGAACGCGCGAATCCGGCGCCACTCTCCGCCTGGCCCTGGCCCGGGAATTCCAAACGCTGGCCTCGCTGCGCCACCCGCACATCATCAGCGTGCTGGATTATGGCTTCGATGCCCAACGCCAGCCGTTCTTCACCATGGACCTGCTGCAAGACCCCAGGACCATCCTGGAGGCCGGGCTGGGCCAGCCGCCCAACGCGCAGGTCGCGCTGCTGATCCAGGTGCTGCAGGCCCTGGCCTACCTGCATCGCCGGGGCATCCTCCACCGCGACCTGAAGCCCGCCAACGTGCTGGTGACGGTCCAGGGCAGGGTGAAGCTGCTCGATTTCGGCCTGGCCGGCGCCCTGGCCCAGAGCACGACCGGAACGCTGGCCTACATGGCGCCCGAAGTGCTGCGGGGCGATACGGCCGGCCAGGCCGCGGACCTCTATGCCGTGGGCGTGATCGCCTACCAGCTCCTGGTGGGTCGCCATCCTTTCGAAACACGCCACCCCACCCAGCTTCTGGCCGGCATCTTGTACGCGGCGCCCGATCTGTCCGGGCTGGCGAACCCACATCTGGCCGCGGTCCTGGCGCGCTGGCTGGCCAAAGACCCCAACCAGCGCTATGCCAGCGCCGGCGAGGTCGTCGATGCCCTGAGCACCGCCACGGGGCAGCCGGTTCCCGAAGAGAGCCGCGCCATCCGCGAGAGCTTTCTGGCGGCTGCCCGCTTCGTGGGCCGCGACGCAGAGCTGGCGCAGCTGACCGGCGCGCTGCAGCAGGCTGCCGAGGGGAAGGGCAGCGCGTGGTTGGTGGGCGGAGAGAGCGGCGTGGGCAAGTCACGCCTGCTCGACGAGCTGCGCACGCAGGCGCTGGTGGCCGGGGCGACGGTGGTGCGCGGCCAGACGGTCGAGGACCGCGGCGCGCCCTACCAGGTCTGGCGGGAGCCGCTGCGCCGGCTGGCCCTGATCGCTGGACCCGATGACCTTTCGGCGGGGATCGTCAAGCCCCTGGCGCCTGACATTCCCGAACTGGTGGGGCGCAGCATTCCCGATGCACCCGATCTGGAAGGCGAAGCGGCCCGGCAGCGTTTGCACCTGACCCTGGCCGAGATCTGCCGGCAGGCGGCGCGGGCCTGCTCGCCGCTCGTGCTGCTTCTGGAGGACCTGCACTGGGCATCGGCCGGCCTCGAACCGCTCAAGGTCCTCGCCCGCGGCCTGGCCGATCTGCCCCTGCTGGTGGTCGGAGCCTACTGCAGCGAAGAGCGTCCCGACCTGCCGGCCGAATGCCCCATGATGAACCATCTGTCGCTGAATCCCCTGTCGCCCTCAAGCATGTCCGAGCTGATCATCTCTATGTTGGGACCGGATGGGGCGCAGCCGCAGCTGTCCGATCTGTTGCAGCGGGAGACCGAGGGCAATGCCTTCTTTCTGGTGGAGACGGTGCGCACCCTCGCCGAAGAGGCCGGGCGGCTACAGGAGGTGCCCGGCATACGCCTGCCGGAGACGATATTCTCCGGAGGCATCCAGCAGATCATCCGCAGGCGGCTCGCGCGGGTTCCGGCATCCCACCGGCCCCTGTTGAAACTGGCGGCAGTAGCCGGGCGGAACCTGGACCTGGAGGTGCTGCGCGCCGCTCAGCCCCACGTCCATCTGGAGACCTGGCTGGCCGACTGCACCAGCGTGGCTGCGTTGCAGGCGCGAGAAGGCTCCTGGCGCTTCATCCACGACAAGCTGCGCGCGGAGCTGCTCGATGAGCTGGATGACGCGGAACGGCCTTCTCTGCACCGGCAGGTGGCCGAAGCTTACGAACGGGTGCATCCCGGCAATCCCGCATACGCGGCGGCCCTGACGGCTCATTGGGAGGCTGCTGCCGAAGGCGGCGCTGGGGTGGCGCTCGAAAAAGCGGCGCGCTATGCCCGCATCGCGGGGGAATATGCGGCCGCGCAGTATGCCGGCGCGGACGCGGTGCGTTTTCTGAGCAAGGCGTTGGCACTCACGCCAGAGGCAGACGCAGCAGGGCGGTACGAGCTGCATCTGGCCAGCGAGCAAGTCTACGACCGGCAAGGCAACCGGGAAGCCCAGGCGGCCGACCTGGCCCGACTGGGGGCCCTGGCCCGGACGGCGTCTCAGCGATGCGAGATCGCCCTGCACACCGGCGCATATCATAACCAGGTGGGGGAATATGATGCGGCGCTGGCTGCCTCGGAGCAGGCGCGGCGGTGGGCGGCCGAGGGTGAGGATCGCGCGGGGCAGGCCCAGGCCTTGATCGTTGGGGGCCAGGCTCTCATGCAGAAAGGCATCTACGGGCATGCTAAAGGGAGGTGCCGGCGCGCCGCGGAGATCGCCGGGGCAGCCGGCGCGCCCATCCAGCTTGCCCGCGCCAGAAGCATCCTGGGCAAGGTGGCCCACCGGCGAGGAGATTATCCGGCGGCCAGGCGCCAGCACGAGGCGGCCTTGCGCCTGCAGCAGGAGATCGACGACCGTCCGGGGCAGGTGCAATCGCTGCGCCACCTGGGCGAGGTTGCCAATGCCCAGGCAGACTATGATGCCGCGCGCGGCTACTATCTGGCAGCGCTGAAGCTGGCCCGGCAGATCGGCGACCGGCCACAGGAGGGACAGATTCTGCTCGACCTGGGAGAGATCGACTGGCGGCAGGGCGCGTTCCAGCGCGCGGCGGTATCCTTGCAGGAGAGTCTGGCGCTGGCCCGCAGCACCGGCGACCGGTTCACGGCTGCAGCAGTCCTGAACGGCATGGGGATTGTGGCCTCGCAACAAGGGCGTTACGCGGAAGCAGTCGGGTACTGGGAGCAGAGCCTGGCCATCAAGCAAGAAATCGGTGACCGGGCCGGGGCAAGCAAGACGCTGAACAACCTGGGGACCGTGGCGCGGCGGCAGAAAGAGTACGACCGGGCGATCCGCTACTATGAGCAGAGCCTGGCCATCAAGCAGGAGATCGGCGACCTGGCAGGAATGGATGGCACGCTGCAGAACATGGGGGTCGTGGCCGAAGGCCAGGGGCAATATGACAGGGCGCTCGACTACTACGAGCGGGGCCTGGCGATTGCCCGGAAGATCGGCGACCGGGCGGCCGAAGGCATGATGCTGACCAACCTGGGCAGAGTGGCCTGGCATCAGGGGCAGCATGACAGGGCGATCGAATACCACCGGCAAAGCCTGGATATCGCCCGGGAGACCGGTGGCCGGGACGTGGAGGTCAATGCGCTGACCAACCTGGGATTGGTGACCGAACAACTGGGACGATACGGCGAAGCAGAGATCTACTACGAGAGAAGCCTGGATGTCAGGCAGGAGATGAGCGACCGGTCGGGGGAAGGCATCACGTTGAACCACCTGGGCGCCGCGGCTCTGCTCCAGTCTGCGTTCCGGCTCGCCGAGAGCTACTACCGCCAGGCCCTGGCCATCCGCCAGGAGCTGGGCCAGAGCCATTACCAGGCGGAGGACTGGGCCGGGCTGGCACTTGCTGCCCTGCGAGGGGGCGATCGAACGGCTGCGCAGGCATGGGCAGAGCAGCTCCTGGCGGCCTGGGCCGCGAATCCCACGTTCGATAAGGCTGAGGAGCCCATGCGAGCCCTGTACTTTACCTGGCAGGTGTGCCGTGAGTTAGAATGGGCCCAGGCGGATGATATCCTGGCAGCGGCAGGAAACATGCTGCAAAGCTATCTCGACAACCATCCCGACCGGGAAGCGCAGTCGGTCTACCTGCAACAGCCGTATCATCGGGCGCTCTGGCAAGCCCGATCGGCCCAGGCGCCGAACGAGGAAAGACGATGACCGGACAAGACGACGACCGGGCGAGCCGGTGGGAGAAGACCAGGGAACAGCTCATCCGGGAGTTGGACGCCCTGCGCCGGCGAGTCGCCGAGCTGGAAGAAGGCAGCGGCCGCTATTATGATCTGTTCGAGCACTCCGGCGAATCGATCTACGTGATCGATCCGATCACTTTTAAGATTCTTTATGTCAATATAAATGCGGCACGGCGCCTGGGCTACGGGCGGGATGAGCTGGTGCAACTGACGCTGGGCGATATAGAAGCACCGCGCCGCGATGACGGCTCCTCCCAGGAGTTCGCCTGGGAATCCACCGCCAGCGACACGGTTTACTACGAGTGCCTCTACCGGCACAAGGACGGCCGCGAGATCCCCGTGGAGGTGAGCAGCCGGCCGGCGCGCTACGGCCAGCAGGAGGTCCTGCTCAACGTCGTGCGCGACATCACCGCGCGCAAGGAAGCCGAGCGGCAGCTGGCAGAGTATCGCCATCACCTCGAAGAACTGGTGGCTGCCCGCACGGTCGAGCTGACGGCAGCCGCGGCCGAGGCGCAGCGCCTCAACCAGCAGCTGGAGCAACGCCTGGCCGCGGAACAGGCCCTGCTCGAGGGCCTGGAAAAACGGGTGACCGATCGGACGCGCGAACTCAACACCCTCTACCGGGTGTCGGCCATTGCGGGTGAGACCTTGCCGCTTGACAAGACCATGGCCCGCTCCCTGGGCGTGGTGCTGGCCACGCTGGGCGGGGAGATGGGAGCCATTCATCTGCGGGCAGACGATGAATCGCCGCTGCAGCTGGTTGCGCACCGGGGCTTTTCTCCGCAGGCCACTGATGCTGCTCAACCCCCAGCCTGCGTTGGCCGGGGCAAGCGCGGCGTGGCCCCCGGCCATGGCCGCCCAACTGCGGGCCTGCCTGGCCGTGCCCATCCGGGTGCAGGGGTGGCCCGCCGGGACGCTGAGCGTCTTGCGCGGCGAGGGCCAGGAGTTCATGGCCGAGGAGATGGCCCTGCTCACCACCATCGCTGACCAGTTGGGCACAGCCGTGGAGAGCGACCGGCTGCGTCGCAGCGCGGAAAACGCACGACTGCTGGAGGAACGGCAGCGGCTGGCCCGTGAGCTGCACGATGCGGTCAGCCAATCCCTCTACAGCCTGGCGCTCTTTGCCGACGCGGCGCGTGAGATGGGCAAGACCGGCCAGGATGAGCGGGTGTCTCATTACCTGGAACGGATCGAACAGACCGCCCACCAGGCGCTCAAAGAGATGCGCCTGCTCATCTACGAGCTGCGCCCCTCCGCGCTGGAGCACGGGGGGCTGCGCAGCGCCCTGGAGCACCGGCTCGAGGCTGTGGAGCGGCGGGCCGGGATCGATGTCACCTTGATCGCGAGCGGCTCCGTTGCGGTGCTGCCGGGACCGGTCGAATACGCGCTCTACCGCATCGCCCAGGAAACCCTGAACAACGTCCTGCGGCATGCCCGGGCCACCGCGGTCACAGTGCGCCTTGAGGTGGCTGACCGTGAGGTGGAGCTGGCCGTCATCGACAACGGCGTGGGCTTCGACCCCCAGATCGCGGCCGGCGGCGGCGGCATGGGCCTGATCAACATCCGCCAGCGCGCCGAGCAGGTGGGCGGATCGCTGGTCCTCAACTCGACGCCCGGCGCAGGAACGCAGGTGATCGTAAGGATCCCAACACCGGAGGTAGGCTGATGGCTGACCCTGAACGCATTCGTATTCTGATTGCAGACGATCACGCGGTCGTGCGCGAGGGGCTCCGCGCGCTGATCGAATCCCGGCCCGACCTGCAACTGGTAGGGGAAGCCATCGACCCCGATGCGGCCATCGAGCTGGCCCGCGAGACACAACCGGACGTCATCCTCATGGACCTGCTGATGCCTCGCAAGAGCGGTGTCGAGGCCATCGGTGACATCACCCGGGAGAATCCCCGGGCTCGCATCCTGGTGCTCACCAGCTTCTCCGATGACGACAAGGCCTTCCCGGCCATCAAGGCCGGCGCGATGGGCTACGTGCTCAAGGACTCGCTGCCCGAAGAGCTGGTGCAGGCCATCCGGGCCGTGCACCGGGGCGAACCGTCGCTGCATCCCACCATCGCCCGCAAATTGATGGAAGAGCTGAGTGGAACCCGGCCCGCTTCCGCTCCCGGCGAGCTGCTGACCGAGCGCGAGATCGAGGTGCTGAAGCTGATGGCCCGCGGCCTGAACAACGCCGAGATTGCCGAGGCGTTGGTGGTCAGCAAACGCACGGTCGACTCACACACCAACAGCATCCTGGCCAAGCTCCACGTTGCCAACCGCACCCAGGCAGCCCTCTATGCGCTGCGCCAGGGATTGGTTGGCCTGCACGACGAAGAACCTCCTCAGTAATAACACCGGCTCGGTAGAAATACCGGCGTTCTCTTCCATATTCTTACCGGACCGGGACCGCTCGAAAGAGCGGTCTTTTCGCGTTGGCCGTTTCAGGGGTTTTGCCGATGCGCTGCCGGCCAGCTTGTGACACACTAGACTCGTACAAATGTGACACCGACACAGCAGTGAGAAGCAATGACCGTAATGATCGTCGCCGAACCGGGACGCTTGCGCGATGGCCTGCAGACCATGCTGGCCTCGTTCCTTGGCGTCGAGCCGCTGGTGGGTGGCGACGACAGGTCGGCCGCGGTGGAGGCGATTCGCACCGCGCGTCCCGACATGGTCATCCTGGATTCCGGCCTGTTAGGCGCCGGGGCCGAGGCGCTCGTACGGGAGCTCAAGTCAGAGCGGAGCTGCATGGGCTGCATCGTTGTGGTGGAACGGATCACCCAATTGGGGGCAATGCAAGATGCCGGGGCCGACCATGTGCTGCTGAGGGGCTTTCAGGCGACCAGGCTCTTCAGCGCGGTGGAGCAACTGCTCCGGGAGAACAGATAGTACGTCCGCATCCAGAGGAGGTAATAACAAGATGAAACGAAAAAACGTCATGAGCATCCTGGCATTTGCCGTGGCTCTGCTGGTGTTGGGTGGGCTGCTGGTCCCGCTGGCCCAGCCAGCCCAGGCACTCGCGGCGGCCAACAACGGCCGCGCCAATGCTGCGCTGGCGCCGGTTGTCGCCCAGGGCACCCCGTCGCCGGCCGATGATTGGGCGCGCGTGAAAGCAGCGGGCAAGCTGGTGGTCGGCACAGCACTCGACAACCCGCCCTTTTCCACCAACGACGAGTCGTTCCAGCCCGATGGCTTTGACATCGCGCTGATGACCGAGATTGGCCGGCGGATGGGCGTGCAGGTCGAGTTTACCGACTTTGCGTTCGAGGGTCTGCTCGGCGCGGTGCGGCTGAAGCAGGTGGATGCCGCAATAGCAGCCATCACGATCACGCCGGAGCGCCAATCCGTCGTCGACTTCACCACGCCCTATTTCTTCGGCAACGATGGCATCCTGGCCAAGTCCGACTCGGGCATCACTGCCATCGTCAGCGTGGCCGACCTTGCGCCGCGCCGCGTGGCAGTCCAGCGGGGCTCCGCCTACGAGAAGGCGCTGCAAGACACCGTGATCAGGACCGGGCAGATGTTGGCGCTCAACCTGCTGTCGTATGCCAAGCCGGAGCACGCGGTGCGCGACGTGAGCCTGAATCGCGCGGACCTGACGCTCCTCGACCGGGCGGCGGCGGAGGAATTCATCGCACAAGGTGGAGTGAAACTGGTGGGCCAGGGCCTGTTTCCTCAGAGCTATGGTATCGCGGTCGCCAAGGACTCAACGCTCCTCGAACAGATGAACCGGGCCCTGGCGCAGGTCCAGTCGGACGGCACGGGCACGAAGCTCATCGAGAAGTACCTGGAGGCCAGCCTGAAGCCGCCTGCACCCACCCCCACCCCGACGCCGGAGCCGTGCATCGACGGCATGGCCTGGGTGGCAGACCTGAACTACGACGACAGGAACATGAAGGCCCCGCCCGTCCTGGACCTCGGCCAATCCTTCAAGAAGGGCTGGCGGGTCAAGAACTCGGGCACCTGCAACTGGGAACCCACCTTTACGCTCAGCTATGTGTCCGGCAATGTGCCCGGCGCGTGGATGGGTGGCCAACCGGTCCAGGTGGGCAAGACCGTCGCCCCGGGTGCGACCGCCGACCTGTATGTGAACCTGGTGGCTCCCAAGGTGCAAGGCCGGTACCAGGGATTCTGGCAGATGTCGAATGCAAAGGATGTGCCGTTCGGCCAGAAGGTATGGGTGGGAATCCAGGCTGGAGTGCCGCCCACGCCGGTGCCACCCCCACCGACCGCGATTCCTCAGCCGGGCATCGAGTTCGGCATCGACCGGACCACGATCAACGCGGGTGAATGCGTGAACCTATGGTGGCGGGTGCAGAACGTCAAGGCCGTCTATGTCTACCCGCAGGGAGCGGACTTCAACCAGTATGGCGTGGCCGGGGAAGCCAACAGGCAGGAGTGCCCCGGTGGGACGACCACCTATGAGCTGCGCGTGGTCAAGCCGGATGACAGCCTGGAGTTTCGCCAGATCCAGGTCACGGTGAACCAGACCGCTGCAGCGCCGGCCATCCAGTACTACAACGCCGAGCCGCGGCAGCTTCGCCAGGGCCAGTGCGTGAACCTGTCCTGGCAGATCGCAGGCGACGTGAACCGCGTGGCTTTGGTGCGGAGCGGCCAACCGATCTGGGACTATGCGCCCACAGGCGGCTCATACAACGACTGCCCACCCGACGCCAGGAATTACGAGTACAAGCTGCAGGCGTGGGGACCGGGCGGCTTTGTCGAGAACGGAATCGGGATTGAGGTCAGGCCTCCCATCCAGCCGCGCTAGGCAGAATGGCGCCCAGCACCAGCGGCGGGTGCAGCTGCGCTGCCGCCGGTGCTGGGCCATCGACTTCATTCCTGTCTCTTGAAATCAAGGAGGTATAAAGTGATCAAACTGGCTTTATTAGCGGTTCCTCTCGTGCTGTTGGCAACTGGCTGTGTGGCGCCCGCCGGCAAGCCCACTGTCACAGGGACTGTGACCTACCGCGAGCGCATTGCCCTCACGCCGAAAGCAGTGGTGACGGTGCGCATCGAAGATGTATCGCGTGCCGACGCCCCGGCGACAGTCATCGGCGAGCAGGTGATCAAGACAGAGGGCAAGCAGGTGCCCCTCCCCTTTGCGGTGGCCTACCAGGCCAGCGATATCGTGGAAAACCACCGCTACAGCATGCAGGTGCGGATCGAGGATGGCAACGGGAGGCTGATCTATATCAGCGACACGCTCATCCCCGTCATTACCATGGGCAGCCCTACATCAGGGATAGAAATCGTGGTTGTGCCCGTCAGGGGCGGTTGATCCTATTGCGTCACTAAGGAAAGAGGAGCAAGAAATGGACGCTACACTAATTGGTACGATCGTCGCACTCGTCATCGGAATAGTATTGAATGCGCTGGTCATCTGGATCGTGAGCAAGCTCAACCTGGGCCTGCGCGTCAGTGGCTTCGGAGGCGCGGTCCTGGCGGCCGTCGTCATCTCACTGGTCAACTTCCTGCTGGCCCTCCTGCTGACCGCTGCAGGAATCTCGATGGGTGGAGGGATCCTGGGTCCACTCGTGACCCTGATCGTCGCCGCAGTCGTGTTGCTGATCAGCGACAAGATCCTCCCCAATCTGAAGGTCTCTGGCTTCTCGGGAGCGATCCTTGCAGCCATCGCGATGGGTGTCTTTAACTGGCTAATCCACCTCCTGCTCAATGCGCTGGGCATGGCCATCGCCTAGAGTCGTTCGCGATCGGATCGCCCCACCGGCCGGTGGGGCGATTTCGTTGTCCGGAATCAAGAAAAGGAAGCAGAATAGACCATGGCACAGAACATCATGACGCTGGATGGCAATAAAGAAGAGATTTCGGCCCCCGTTCGGGAGGTGCTCAGCAAAGCCTTCGTATGGATGCTTGGGGGAATGATCCTGGCGGCAATCGGGGCCCTGGCTGTCGGTCGCTTCGAGTTCCTGCGGAACTGGGCGATCAGCAACCCGGTCATATCGCTGATTTTGCTCGGCGTCTGGTTCGTCTTCTCGATTGGGTTCAGGCCCCTCGTCAAGGCGGTGCCCGCACCGGTTGGCGCCGTCCTGTTTGTGATCTACACCCTGGCAACGGGCATTTTCCTGACGGTCGTGATCAACCAGTATACGACCGCTTCCCTGGTCATTGCCTTTGTGGCGACGGTGGTGCTCTTTGGGAGCATGACGCTGTTTGCCCTGGTCACGAAGATGGACCTGCTCAAGACCCGCTTCTATGTGTGGGCGGCTGGCTTCGCAATCGTTGTCTTCGCCGTCATCAATGCGGTATTTTTCCGCAGTGAGCTGTTGGATTGGCTGATCTCACTCGGCTTGCTCATCTTGTTCACAGTATCAACCGGTTCCTCGATCCAGACCATCGCGCAAATGGCAGAGGAGAATGACCCCAAGCTTAGGGACAGGCTGGTAATTCTCAGCGCGGCCACCCTGTTCACGAATTTCATCATGATCTTCCTGCGCATCCTGCGGCTGTTCGGCCAGCGCAAGCGTTGAGGATCGTAAGGTACTGCTCGCGTCAAGTTGAAAGATCGCGGGTGGAGTGCCAGCTAAGGAACGGGCCATGGACGCAGTAAGGGATACGGCGCGGTTCATTTACCGCCTCATCATCCTCTGGATCGTAGACGTCACATCGCTGCTGGTGGCGGCAGCCATCGTGCCGGGCCTTGCGCTCGAGCCGGCGGAGGGCCGGCCTGTGCTGGCTGTGGCGATCGCGGCTGCGTTCCTGTTGGGCCTCATCAACCTGCTGATCCGCCCAGCCATCCTGCTCCTGGCCCTGCCGCTGGGCCTGATCGCCGTATCTGTGCTCGGCTTCGTCCTGAACACCATAATGCTGCGCGTCACGGCAATGCTTCTGCCGGGTTTCGTGATCGACAACTGGTGGGCAGCCTTTGCCGGCGGCCTGATCCTGGCCCTGGTAAACACCATCATCACCAACTTTATGACCATCGATGACGAGGGATCCTTCTATGAGGCCTTGGTCGAGCGGCTCGCCAGGCGTAGCTCCTTCGACCTGGAAGAGAACGCTGGGCGCGGCCTGGTCATGCTGGAGATCGATGGCCTGAGTTACCATCACCTCCAAAGGGCACTGCAGAGAGGCCTGATGCCCACTGTCCAGAGCATGATGCGCAAGGAGGGCTATGTCCTGTCGCGCGTCGACTGCGGGCTGCCGTCGCAGACATCGGCCTGCCAGTCGGGCATTCTTTTCGGCGACAACCACGATATCCCGGCCTTTCGCTGGTACGACAAGGACCAGGGGAAGCTGATGGTGTCGGGCCACGATGCTCCGCTGATCAATGCCCGGTTTGCCCGGGGCAACGGCTTGCTGCGCGGCGGCTCCAGCATCAACAACATGATGAACGGCGACGCGGCGAAGTCGCTGCTGACCCTGGCCGACTTCCGGATAGAAGACGCGGCGCAGAAACGCAGGCGCGCCGAGGACATCTACCTGGTGATGCTCAACCCCTACTTCTTCTTGCGAACCCTGGTCCTGTTCCTCGGCGATGCGCTGCTCGAGCTGTGGCAGGG
>CAYLZG010000120.1:0-3221 GCA_964387985.1 uncultured Anaerolineales bacterium
GATGCGTGCGAGGGCTTGAGCGACGCGGATGCGCGCCGCGCGGCGGAAGAGATGGGCTACCCGGTGCTGGTGAAGGCATCGGCTGGCGGCGGCGGCAAGGGCATGCGCCAGGTCGATGCGCCCGAGGATTTGCCGCGAAGCCTCGATGCTGCGCGCCGCGAGGCGAAGAGTGCCTTCGGCGACGATACCGTCTATATCGAGAAGCTCATCACCCGCGCGCGACACGTGGAGATCCAGGTGCTCGCTGATCTTCACGGGAACTGCGTTCACCTGGGCGAGCGCGAATGCTCGATCCAGCGCCGCCACCAGAAACTGATCGAAGAGGCCCCATCTGTGGCCGTGACGCCGGAGCTGCGCGCTCGGATGGGTGCGGTGGCTGTGCGCGCTGCCCAGGCGGTCGGCTACAGCAACGCGGGTACCGTCGAGTTCCTCCTTGACCGGGCGGGCGATTTCTACTTCCTCGAGATGAACACGCGGCTTCAGGTCGAACACCCGGTGACGGAGTTGGTGACCGGCATCGACATCGTGAAGGAACAGCTGGCACTGGCCGGTGGGCGCAAACTGCGTTGGGCGCAGGACGAGATCACGTTCAAAGGCCATGCCATCGAATGTCGCATTAGCGCCGAGAACCCGTATAATAACTTTCTGCCGGAGGCAGGTCGCATTACCTCTCTCATCGAGCCGACCGGTCCGGGTGTGCGTCTGGAAAGTGGCGTATACGCCGGCTGGGAAGTGAGCCTCTATTACGATCCGCTGCTGGCAAAACTGGTCGTCTGGGGCGAAACCAGACCTGAGGCAATCTTGCGGATGCGCCGCGCGCTGGACGAGTATCGCGTGGGCGGCATCCATACGACCATCCCATTCCACCAGCAAGTGATGGATTCTACCCGCTTCCAGTGGGGCCAGTTCGACACAGCGTTCGTCGATGGTCCGGATGGATTCCGGATGGCGGCGGTGCCCAGCCGAGACCTGGCGCAGGTTGCCGCAGTGGCCGCAGCACTGGCACAACACGAAAAAGAACAGCAGGCCGTTGTCTTTGGCTCGCCATGCGACGAGGGAGGCGTTCCAGTGTCGCCATGGAAGATCGCAGGCCGTCCGAGAGGTCACGGACGATGAAGTATTTTGCCACGGTCAACGAGCAGATCTACGAGATCGACATCGACCACCACGGACGGGTGACCGTGGATGGAGTGGAGCTGGCCGCGGACATGCGGCTGGTGGGCGGCGCCAATCTGTACTCGCTGCTGGTGGAAAACGTCTCTCACGAGGTGGTGCTCGACCCCGATAGCGAGAAGCAGGGCGTCTACAGCGTGATGACGGGCGGCCTGCGTTACGTGGTGAAGGTGCAGGATGAGCGCTCCCGGCGCCTTGCATTGGTGGACCGGGCTCTGCGGCCACCCGACGGCGAACTGCTCATCAAGGCGCCTATCCCGGGGTTGGTGGTCAGGGTGGCTGTTGGGGCCGGACAGGAGGTGGCAGAAGGAGAAACGTTGATTATCCTCGAAGCGATGAAGATGGAGAATGAGTTACGTGCGCCCCGGGCAGGGGTCGTGCTTGAAGTCAAGGTCATTCCCGGCGCACAGGTCGTATCAGGACAGGTCATGGTCTCATTGAAGTAGCATTGGGAGGCTTATCTATGAAGTACACTGCGAATACCACGGAGATAAACCATAGCGATGTTCCGATCCGGTTGTTCAAATCGGACTTCCTGGAATTCTTCACGCATATCACTCCGCTCGCAATCACCATCATCTGGGTGCCGGTGATCATCTTCTTTCTCGTACGCTCGGTCGTCCGCCTGGCCGCGGGCCAGGGTTGGGCGCACATCCCGCTGGGGTTGCTCATCGGGCTGGTCCTGTGGACCTTTGCCGAGTATACGCTCCACCGCTTTGTCTTTCACTTTGATCCGAAGTCGGAGCGCCTGGCCAAGATCTGGTTCACGTTCCACGGCGTCCATCATGTCCAACCGCAGCTCAAGACGCGACTGGTCATGCCTCCTGCCGCGAGCATTCCCCTGGCGATTCTCTTCTATCTTCTCTTTTACCTGGTGATCGGCCGCCTGCTGGGTGGGCCGCAGTGGGTCGATCCGATCTATGCCGGCTTTATGATCGGCTACCTGGCCTACGACCTGATTCACTATGCCACGCATCATTGGCCCATTCGCGGAGGTTACATGAAGTACCTCAAGCGCTACCACATGATGCACCATTTCAAGACCCCACAAGCTCGCTTTGGCGTGAGCTCGCCCATATGGGATATGGTATTCGGGACGAAGCCAGCATAGACTGACCTTCATCATTGACGCCAGCCCTAAAACCATTTATCCTTGCACAAACGACCGGCGCGTTGAGCGCCGGTCCTTTATGCATTGGAGAGCAACGTGAACACACTGAATGACCTACCCTTCCAGATCGACGTTCCCGCTCTGCTGGCGGAGATGCGTGTCAAGCCCGGCAGCCGGCACGAAAAGGAACTGCTCAGGCTGGTCGACGAGGCCAAGGCAGTCGCGCGGCCCAAGGCCGGTTTTAAGCTGGTGTTTATCGAGTCGAAAGGCCCTGACACCATCGCGGCCGAGGGCGTTCAGTTCAAGAGCCGCGTGATGCGGGTCAACCTGGACACGCTCGAACGCTTCTTCGCATATGTGTGCACCTCGGGCGTGGAGCTCCAGGCGTGGGCAGACGGTTATCTCAACGATCTCCTGCTTGGCTTCTACGCCGATGCGATCAACCAGGCTGTGCTGCAAAGCGCGTTCGGCGGCTTCGTAGCGCACTTGACCCGCGCTTATGACCTGAAACACCCTTCGGTTATGAATCCGGGCTCGCTGGGCGATTGGCCGATCCAGGAGCAGCGCCCCCTGTTCAGGCTTCTCGGCGATGTGGAGGGAAGTCTCGGCGTCCACTTGAAGGAATCCTGCCTGATGGTTCCGACCAAGTCCGTGTCCGGCATCCTGTTTCCGACCGAAGAGACCTTCGCCAGCTGCCAGCTCTGCCCGCGACAGAGCTGCCCGAACCGCCGTGCACCGTACGACCCTGAGATGTTCGATCGCAAGTACAGGGAGCCAATAGAGCAGGCAAAGACCGATTTGCCGCTGTGCTGAGGTAGGAGACCGCATGACGACACTTGCAGAGCGCAAAGCTGCCTGGGAACAGAAAAGCGTGGCGAAGGTGCTGGCAAAGGCGCCGGAACGCTCGTCCCAGTTCGAGACCTCTTCGGGCATCTCT
>CAYLZG010000120.1:3231-11297 GCA_964387985.1 uncultured Anaerolineales bacterium
GCGTCTACACGCCCGACCACGCAGCTGAGCTGTGTCCGGCGATCGGCGACGAGTACCTGGAGCGGCTGGGACTGCCGGGCGAATATCCTTTCACCCGCGGGGTGCAGCCAACCATGTACCGGGGCCGGTTCTGGACCATGCGCCAATACGCGGGTTTCGGAACGGCCGCGGAGAGCAACCAGCGCTATCGCTATCTGCTCAACCAGGGGCAGACCGGCCTGAGCGTGGCGTTCGATCTGCCGACCCAGATCGGGTACGACGCGGATGATCCTCTGGCGTTGGGCGAAGTCGGGAAGGTGGGCGTGGCCATCTCATCGCTGGCCGACATGGAGACCCTGCTCGACCAGATTCCGCTGGACAAGGTCTCCATCTCCATGACCATCAACGCGCCCGCGAGCATCCTGCTGGCGATGGTGATTGCGGTGGCGCGCAAGCAGGGCGTGGCAGAGCAGGCGCTTAGAGGCACCGTTCAGAATGACATCCTCAAGGAGTACATCGCGCGCGGCACCTATATCTTCCCGCCCGCGCCGTCCATGCGGCTGATCACCGACCTGTTCCGCTACTGTGCGACCAACGTGCCTCACTGGAACACGATCAGCATCTCCGGTTACCACATCCGGGAGGCGGGCAGCACTGCGGCGCAGGAGATCGCTTTCACGCTGGCCAACGCCATCGAATACGTGAAGGCCGCCATTGACGCAGGGTTGAAGGTGGATGATTTCGGGCCGCAGCTGGCGTTCTTCTTCAACAGCCACAACAACTTCCTGGAAGAGGTCGCCAAGTTCCGAGCCGCGCGGCGCCTGTGGGCCAGGATCATGCGCGAGCGATTCTCAGCGCAGGATCCTAAGAGCTGGCAGCTGCGCTTTCACACCCAGACTGCCGGCTCCACGCTCACGGCCCAGCAGCCGGAGAACAACGTGGTGCGTGTGACGATGCAGGCACTGGCCGCGGTGCTCGGGGGGACGCAGTCGCTGCATACGAACTCGCGCGACGAGGCCCTGGCGCTGCCCAGCCAGGGTGCGGTCGAGGTCGCGCTGCGCACGCAGCAGGTCATCGCGTACGAATCGGGTGTGGCCGATACGATCGACCCACTGGCGGGCTCGTACTATGTGGAGTCGTTGACCGATGAGCTGGAGAGGCGGGCGACCGCGTATATCGAGCGGATCGACAGCATGGGTGGCGCGGCCAAGGCCATCGAGGTAGGCTACATCCAGAACGAGATCCAGGATGCCGCGTACGCCAACCTGCGAAGCATCGAGAGCGGCGACCAGGTGGTGGTCGGCGTCAACAAGTTCCAGCGCAGCCACGAGGCGCTGCCCTCGGACCTGCTGAGGATCGACGAGAAGGTGCAGGCCGAGCAGATCGCCACCCTGCAGGCGCTGCGAGCCCGACGAGACAACGACGCAGTGAAGGCCGGCCTGGCCCGCATCAAGGCTGCCGCCCAGGACCCGACTGAGCCGCTCATGCCGCTCTTCGTAGAAGCGGTCGGCGCGTACGCGACGCTGGGGGAGATATGCAACACCCTGCGCAGCGTCTTCGGTGAGTTCCGGCCTTGATCTTACTGCGGAGGATACGAAGATCGCAGCGCGTCTTCGGTCCTCTTGGTCAGGGCAGTTGTATGTTCTGTGAGGCCAGGAGACTCTGAGCGTTCGGTGATCGCTGTGACAAACACGAAGCAACCTACAAGTCGCATGTGTTTTGTTTGTGGGGAGAGCAACCCCGCAGGCGTACACGTGCGATTCTATGAGCAGGCAGATGGATCGGTGCTGGCGAAGTTCGCCGGCGCAGATCATCACCAGGGTTACCCTGGCCGGATGCACGGCGGAGTCATTGCGTCTGTCATGGACGAGACGATCGGCCGCGCGATCATGGCTCGCTACGGTGAGGAAATCTGGGGTGTGACCGTTGAGTTGAATCTGCGCTACCTCAAGCCGGTGCCGTTGGATACGCCGTTGACTGCGGTGGGCCGCATCACGATCGACAAGTCGCGGATGTTCGAGGGAACCGGGGAACTACTCCTCCCCGACGGCAGCGTAGCAGTGCAGTGCGCGGGCAAGTATATCAAGCTGGATATCACGAAGATCGCGGACTTTGACGAAGAACGCGAAGAATGGCGCGTCCGGCCGGACCCCCAAACAGAGGAATGTCTATGACAATCAAGAAGATCGATCACATCGCCGTCGTTGTCGAGAATCTGGAGAAGGCGCTGCTGGTCTACCGGGATGCACTCGGCATGACCGTTACTGACGTGCGCGAGATGCCCGAGCAGGACGTTAAGATGGCGTTCTTGCCCACGGGTGACAGTGAGATCGAGTTGCTGGAGCCGCTTCATGCGGATTCGGGCATCGGCAAATACCTCGCCAAGCGCGGCGAGGGGCTGCACCACATCTGCCTGGAGGTGGATGATATCGAGGCGACGCTGGCCGACCTGAAGGCAAAGGGCGCGCAGCTCATCGACGAAACGCCCAAGCAAGGCGCATATGGCCGCATCGCGTTCATTCATCCCAAGGGCGCACACGGTGTGCTGGTCGAATTGGTGCAGCGCGACTGAAAGGAAATCTCTTAAGCACAAGTGAATAGTGTTTTACACCGGCTGAGCCCCGCCAATCTCCTGGCTCTCAACCGGCCCCCAGACCAGGCGCTGACGCCGGCCCAGATGAATGCCAACATTCGTCATCTGGTGGGCGACACCGCCTGGTTTGGCATTGTGTGGGGCTCGATTGTCGCATTTCTGCAAGTCTACGTCGTCCGTCTGGGGGCATCCAGCTTCCTGGTGAGCGCCATTACTTACGGTCCGGCGTTGGTCGCTATCTTTCTGCAGATCCCTGCCGGAAGGTTGATCCAGCGCACCGGATACCGGATGCGATGGGTGATCGCCGCGGGCCTGGCCTACCGGGCGTTCTTCTTTGCGGTCGCGCTGATCCCGTTCTTCATCATGCGGGGCCGAGCCGAGGCGACCGCACTCGTTTGGGTGCTGTCGGCCCTGGGATCGAGCTTCAGCAACATCGCTTTCATGGCGATGATGGCGGATGCTGTGTCCGAGGAGGATAGGCCCCGCATGGTCAGCATGCGGTTCGCCGCGTTCGGCCTGGTGAATACCATTACGACGCTCCTTGCCGGCTTCCTGCTGCAGCAGCTATCCTTTCCGCTCAATTACCAGATCCTGTTCCTGATCGGCAGCGTAGGCTCGATGGGGAGCTGGTGGCACATCAGGCAGATCCACGTCCCGGATCCGCTGCCGGAGCCGGCGCAGAGGGGACCATTCTGGCGCAGCCTGGGCAGTGTATTCACCTACCCCGGCTATCGCCGGTTCATAGTGGCTTTCTTCTTCTTGCAGCTGGCGCTCGGCATGGTTTCACCGCTGCTGCCCCTTCATTGGGTGCGTGGCCTCAACGCGAGTGATACGCAGGTGAGCCTGGTCTTGAGCACGACAACGGGAGCCATGGTGGTGGGCTCGTTGTTCATGCGCCGGACAATTGAGCGGATCGGCCGGGAGCGTGCGCTGGCCATCGGCGGCGCGGGGTACATGTTGTATCCGCTGCTGACATCGTTCACGACCTCGATGTGGTGGCTCATACCATGGGCGGTGTTGGCCGGTCTGTTCACCGCGGCCATTAATGTGAACCTGTTTGACAACCTGGTGTCCGTCACGCCGGCAGCCGGCCGCATGAACCACATGGCCATCTACAGCACGTTTCAGAACGTGGCGCTGTTCCTGGGGCCAATTCTCTCGAGCGTGTTGGCCGAGGGCGCAGGCGGTCCTGTGCTGGGCCTGCGCGTGGCTGCAGGTGTCGGACTGCTGGCGGGCGTGCTCCTTGCGCTGCGCCGTCCGGTCATTGCTTGACCGTATCGCCGGTGCATACGCATAGTAACCTTAAAAATATGTTATATTCGTGAGATTCGACTATCTTCTCCCCAATTATACCGTATCTTTTTGTAACTCGACGACGTCATGGTTAGTGTAAAGGCGCTGGACGCCCTATCCATCTCAAAGAGACACACCCTGTGTGTGGGAGACGTAACATGGCTATCTACTGTCGATCGCTGAAAGCTGATGAAAAGCTGAAGCTGGAAGAGCTGTCAAAAGGCACGGATGAGGATCTGGCACGGCGTGCGCAGATCGTCCTGCTTTCCGCCCAGCGCACGGGCGTATACGAAATCGGCCAGGCCGTTGACCTTCACCCGATCAATGTCCGCAAATGGATCCACCGCTTCAACCGGTTCGGCCTCAGGGGACTCGACTCGCGCCGGTCACCCGGGCGGCCGCGGCTTTTTAGTCGCGAGCAGCGCGAGGCGATTGTCGAGTTGGCTACGACCGATCCGCAAGCGTTGGGATTGGAGTTTGACGTCTGGTCGCTGCAGCGGCTGCGCTCCCAATTGATCGAGCGTGGGGTGATGGATGAGGTCAGTGCGGAGACCATCCGGCAGCAACTGCTGCAGAGCGGCCTGACCTTCGACGAGCAGCGCTGGGTTGCCGCGCAGTAAGGCGCTTTTCGTAGACGTCAGGTGCCCGGCATTGCGATTCTTCGGATCGTTCAAGTGCCGGGCACTTAAATGACGCACCCAGTGGCAACCGAAGAATCCTCTACGGCTCCAGAACCTCGGGCAAAGGCTGCCCGTCCGGCACAAAACGGATGGACAGCGAATTGACGCATTCGCGCGCGTTCTTCCTGGTCAGCCGTTCGCCCACGAACTCGTGTCCCAGGTGGCCATCGCAGTGGGCACAACGGATCTCCGTGCGCCGGCCGTCGGGATCGAGCAGGCGCTTGAGTGAGCCCTCGTAGCTGTCGTCAAACGCGGGCCAACCGCAGCCCGCGTCGAATTTGCTCTCTGATGAGAACAGTGGTGCGTTACAGCGCCGACAGATGTATGTCCCTGGCTTGTAGAAGTCATCGTACTCTCCCGTAAAGGGTCGCTCGGTTCCACGATAGATCAGGATTCGTGCTTCTTCAGGTGTAAGTTCATTCAAGGCCATCGGGTTCTCCTGCTTTCACGCGTCTTGGGCGCTGGCGCCCGGTTTACATCGCAGCCACCGGCGCAGTGAACGTAAACGTGCTGCCCTTGCCGGGCTCGCTCTCTACCACGATCGTACCGCCGTGCGCGAGGACCAACTGCCTGACGATGGCAAGGCCCAGTCCGTAGCCGCCGGTCTGGCGCGCGCGGGAGCGGTCCGCACGGTAGAAGCGATCGAAGACGTGCGGCAGATCATCGGGCGAGATGCCCTCGCCCGTGTCTCGGACGGCGATGCTGACAAAGTCGCCGTGCCGCTCCGCCGAAATACCGATCTCACCACCCGAGGGGGTGTGTGCCAGTGCGTTGTTCATCAGGTTGCGCAGCACCTGGCCGATGCGCTCGCGGTCGATGTCCACCTCCGGCAGGTCCGGCGCCAGATCCACTGACAGGGCCACGCCCTTGGCATCTGCCTGCGGCCTCAGGATTTGGACGGTCTGCTCGACGACCTCCGGAAGTGCAGCCGGTGCGCGCACCAGGTTCAACTGTCCGGCCTCGGCCTGGGCCAGTTCGTGCAGATCTGCCACGAGCCGCGTCAGCAGCATGGTCTCCTCGTACAGGCTGTCGACCAGGGCGTTGTCAGCCGGCACCAGGCCGTCGCGCACCGCTTCCAGGTAGCCCCGCAGGTTGGTGAGCGGCGTGCGCAGTTCGTGGGCCACGTCGCCCACCATGTTCCGCCGCAACTGCTCCTGCTCCGCGATGCTGCCGGCCATGCTGTTGAACGCGATCGCAAGCTGCCCCAGCTCGTCGTGCGCCTCGACCGGCACCCGGACGCTCAGATCGCCCTGCGACATCTGCTCTGCAGCCGCGGTCAGGTGTTCCACGGGGCGCAGGATCCGGCCGGAGATGAACAGGGTGACGATGACCGCAGCCAGGCCTGCCGCGAGCGCGCCGAAGAGGACAGATCGGTTCACGGCTTTGATGAACGATGCCGCTGGATCGAGCGGCTGTTTCAGGGGGTCAAGATAAGCCGTCCCGACCGGGACGCCGCTTTGGCTGACGATGACCGCGGGCCGGGGCCAACGCGGCTCCACTGACGTCCCGGCCAGTCTGCCCGCACTGTCCGCGATGATTTGGCCGCCAGCGTCCGCAAGCACCACCTGCTGCCCGGAGATATGTGCCAGGCTCTCGATCTCGTCCTGGACGCCTTCCCAGTTGCTATGCTCTTCGTAGAAGCGCGCAAGGATGTAGCCCATCCGCCGGTCGTCCAGCGGGCTACGTTTCTCGACATACCGCTGAAACTCGCCTTCGGTGCGCCGGGTGGCCACAAAAGCGGTCACTCCGATCGCGATGAGCACCACCAGGATGGTGGCCAGCAGCAGGCGGACGCGAAGGCTATGCCACATTGCGCGACTCAAACCGGTAGCCAAGGCCGGGCACGGTGGTGATGAAGCGCCACTCGCCGCCAGGCTCGATCTTCCGGCGCAGGTTCATGATGTGCACGTCGACCGTCCGCTCCACCCCTTCGTAGTCATAGCCAAAGGCACGATCGAGCAGCTCGGAGCGCGAGAACGCGCGTCCTGGTTCCCGGACCAGCGCCTCCAGAAGACGAAACTCGGTCGGTGTCAGGTTGGCCGGCTTGTCGTCCACCATGACCTCGTGGCGCAGGAAGCTGATGACCAGGCTGCCATAGCGTAAGTCGTCGCCGGGCGTCTCTACGGGATAGACCCGGCGCAGCACTGCTCGCACACGGGCGACCAGCTCGCGCGGATTGAAGGGCTTTGTCAGGTAGTCATCGGCCCCCAGGTCCAACCCGCGCAGCTTGTCCTCATCCGTCGCGCGTGCAGTCAGCATGATGATGGGCACCCGGGATTCAGTCCGGAGCAGCTTGCACACGTCCGTGCCTGCCAATTCCGGCAGCATCAGGTCGAGCACGACGAGATCCGGGCGTTTGCGCCGCGCGACCTCCAACGCTTCCTGACCGTCGTAGGCTTGCAGCACGGTGTACCCGTCGCGCTTCAGGTAAAGGGTGACGAGATCCACGATCTTCTTGTCGTCGTCGACGACCAGGATGCATCGATTCATGGGGCTATGTTATCCTGCCTCTTCGTTCTGTACAAACCAATGTCATAGGGCTGGAGGACTTCACCTGTAGGTGCCCAATCCAGCAATAGGCTGCAAAGGACACACGAAGACCGCTGCCACTTTGTATTCAGATCCGTCTTCAGGATATCGCGGCGGTGTAAAGCTTGTGTAAAGACGATATAAAGGAGGTGTTGGGTTGGCTGTCAGCGTACCCATGCCGCCAGGTGTTGATCGGCCGAGTAACAGAGAGGGATCATGCTAAAGGGCAAGGGCTGCTGATGAAGCTGGGCGGCCGCCAAGCCACAAAGAAGCACGAGATCCTGTCTGAGACGGTGCCTTCGCTCCCCAGACAGGATCTCTGACGAACACCAGTCACTTGGTGGCGGGCGCTCGATCCGGCATTTCTTGTTGTGTGCGTTCTCGTTCCACCGCGGCCTTGGCCTGACGGGTGCGCCGCTGCAGACGCTTGCGCACAGCATCGGGCATCTGCCCCTCGGCAATCTGGGCCATCTCGCGCCGAGTCACGCGCGGCGGGGCTGCCTTCACTGCGCGGGCCGCAGAGACGACCGCGACGCGTGAGGGAACCGTAGCTCGCAGCCGCCGGGTCCAGGCGAGACGAACCGTGCGCTCGCCAGAGGTCAGTCCCTCTACTTCGGCTTGGGTCAATGCTGCGGGCACGCCGGCGGGCGATCCGCCGCCCCTTCTCTGCTTGTCTTTGTTCATCGCGTGCCCCCTACCAGACATACATCTCCTTCACGCGTCCACCTTCTACGCGGACATCCACGTCGCGGTTGCCCTGCTTGGCGTGGGCGGCCAGGATGGCGAAGTTGGTGGTCGCATCGAACTCGTCGTCTTCGAATTTGCGCCAGGCGCCATCGATCCACCCGTGGACATTGGACTCCTCATAGTTGGACCACAGCGCCTGGACCTTCTTGCCGTTCAGCCAGGCCATTCTTGTCTCCTTTCGCCTTTATGGCTTGATGGAGGGCAGATCCAGCACCCGGCCCCCCAGCCGGTAGATCGAATCCAGA
>CAYLZG010000120.1:11347-13861 GCA_964387985.1 uncultured Anaerolineales bacterium
CGCGGATCAGCGCCATGACCAGATACGGGTCCAGCCCCTGCGCTTCGGCCTGGGCATCGTCGGCAGCGAAGTAGATCACCTGCGCCGTCTCGCCATCGCTGATCTCCAGCCGGCCCACAACCGTATCGGGAAGGAAGCGGGGTCCGTCTTGGCGCATGTCGAGCACGCCGCTGTTGCGTACCACCGCGAGCAGTTCCTGCATTTCTTCGGGGGCCAGCCTGGCATCCGCTGCTGCCCGCTTCTGAGCTGCCAGTGCGTCGTCCACCGACGCTCTGATATCCCCTGCACCCGAAGCATGGAATCCGTAGTTGTAAGCTTGCGCCGGGAGCCCGCCGGAGATACGGAGATCTACCAAGATCCTGGCACGCACTGCAAGGTCGTCCAAGGCGCGGTCCAGGCTTGCCTTTAGTGGCCCGATCGGCTCGGGCGGCTCCGTTGGCTCGTGTTTGCCTTGCTTCACATGCGCCCTCCTACGCTGGCGTCGTGTCTTGCGCCAGGCGGTCACAGAACGGCTGGCAGTGCCGTTGCACCACCTCGGTGTTGTCGTCCATCACGTTCCCGGTGTTGACCGGGCTTCGGCCGGGACAGTCCGAGTCGCTGTATTCATCGGGATGGCCCAGGAGGTGTCCGAACTCGTGCGACGCAACGTCGCCGGAATCATCGGTGTACCACAGGCCGAGGTTCGTGTGGCCGCCCCCCTTCTTCACGCGCACCTGCAAATGTTCGTTGCTCGACACCCACTGCACCTCGAAAGTGAGCGCACACGGCGAGGTGCAACCCGGCCGGTTACAACAGGCAAAGCGGTAGCTCCACTTGTTCTCGATGCCGCGTTTCCAGCGGTCCTTGCACTCGCTTAGTTTGGAGGCTGTCACGTCGCCATCGGGCACCAGCCTGATGCGCGCCGTGATGTGCGCCCCCTTCTGCAGGAAGGCAGCGGTCCACCCGTAGATGCACTCCGAGACCGAAAAGCTAATCTCTTGTGCGACGGCATCAGACCCCGGTGAAAAGTCGTATATTTCTGTGATGTACCAGGTGTCGCCGCGCAATTCCTCACGCACTTTGACCAGGGCGTTCTCCGCTTTGGCCTGGGCGGCAAGCGCCAGCAGGTTGGTGCACGCATCGTATTCGCGGTCATCCAGCTTGCGCCACCCTGCATCGCTTAACCAGACCCAGGCGTTCGATTCCTCATGGTTGCACCATAGTGCCTGAATACGGCGTCTGCACGAAACGGCCATAGTCCTCCTTTCGCGCAAAGCAGATCTCAAGCCGGGGAATCAGTGAGGGTGTTGTGCACTTGAGCGGTCGATCAGTACACTAACTATAGCACAGTTCGGCGCAGTTAATTCTTAAGATATTCCGGGCTGCTCTGGTCGAAGCTGAGATCGACGCCCTGGATTGGTTGCCTGTTGCCAGCCGCGCTCACGCAGAGGGTATAATGGACGCCATGAAAGCACATACCATCACACACCGCCCTCTGGCAGGTGAAGCCGATTTTTGGAAAATGCGCGACCTGCTTGTGGCGAGCGTGGCGAACACGCCGCTCGGGCTGAACTGGGATATCCGCCGGCTGGAAGGGAAGCGCTTCTACAATGCCGACCTGGCGGCGGACGACCTGCTGGCCCGACCTGTGGCCTTGTGGGAGGACGCGGGCGAGCTGGTTGGGTTCGTGCTGACCGAAAGTGCCTGCGACGCGCACCTGCAGGTGCACGGCGATTATCGTCACCTGGAGAAGGAGATGATCGCCTGGGCCGAGCAGAACCTGGCCGCGCCGGTCTCCGGGACATCGCAGAGGCAGATCGAAATCTACGTGTACGAGGTCGATGTGATGCGCCAGCGACTGCTCGCTGGCCGGGGCTATGTGAAGACGGAGACGTGGGGCATGCTGCGCCGGATGCGTCTGGGCAAAGGCCCCCTGGCATCGCCGCAGGCGCCACCGGGCTTCACGCTCCGGACGACCCGCCCGGGCGATCCGGCCGAGTGTATCCGTGTGGCCGATTTGCTGAACGCCGCATTCGGCCGGACCTTCCACAACGCGCAGGAATACCACAACTTCGCGCTGCGCGCGCCCTGCTTCCGGCCCGAGCTCGACCTGGTCGCTGAGGCTCCTGATGGCAGCCTCGCCGCGTACACCGGCATCCCCTACGACGCCGTGAACCGCCGCGGCATCTTCGAGCCGGTGTGCACTCATCCGGACCACCGCCGCCGGGGGCTGGCGCAGGCCCTGATGCAGGAGGGGCTGCTGCGGCTGCGCGATCTGGGCGCAGTGGACGCTACGGTGGACACCGGGGATAGGACCCCGGCGAACCGTTTCTACGACAGCATGGGCTTCACCGAGGCCTACCGCGGGGTGACGGGGCGCTAGGTGTGGTGAGAGTGGTTTGTCGCAGGGAACGTACACGGCGGAAAGAGAATGCTGTCTTATTTTTTGGTGGAAATCCGCTTCATATCTGTCTTAAGCCGCGTCGACACTCCATCTCTACTCTCTCCACTCCCCCCCCCTTTAAGGGGGGGAGT
>CAYLZG010000121.1:0-8471 GCA_964387985.1 uncultured Anaerolineales bacterium
CGGGGGGGTCAAGGCCGTGCTCGAGGTGATGCCTGTGCGGGAGAAGGTGAGCCTGGTGACCGTGCTGCTGAGCGGCGCGTACCATTGGGTGACCCCGGTGGAGCGGCTGCTGCCCGAGTTCGAGGCGAGCGTGGTGAGCCGGGAGTTTGCCGCGGGGGTCACGTGGGAGGTTCAGGCGCCGGAGGAGCGGGTGGCGGCGCTGGCTGCGGCGGTTGCGGAGATGAGCGCGGGCGAGGTCGAGGTGGTGGTGGAGGATTGAGGAAGGAAGATGGAAGAAGGAAGATTGGGCGGTGTGATATAATGGCGGTTGTTTTTTGGGGATGGGGGGAGTTATTTGATCGTGCGTCCGTTTTTGATGCGTTTGGGGCGCGCTGCCCTGGTGGCTGCGATGGTGGCGTTGTTGGTCGGGGGCTGCGGGGGTGGCGGGCCGCGGGCGGTCCTGCCGCGGGAGACGGTGGGGGCTGCGACGCCTGCAGGAGCAGGCGGACAGGTTGTGGCTCCCCCTGTGACTCCAACTTTGGCCGCGGCCACGCCGGAGGTTGCTGCTGCGACGGCTGTGCCGAGCCCGACGGCCACGGCAGAGGTGAGGCCGATCGGGGTTGAGGTGGCGTCCTTCGACTACGGGCTCGCGCCCTCCGCTCAGGATGCTGAGCCACTACGTGGCTTGGGGACGGTGTTGGAGGCGCTGGGGGCGGCGGGGATCGATGCGGCGCAGGCGACCGAGCAGGCCGACCTGCGGCTGAGCGCGGTGAAGGCGGGTGGGACCGGTGGGGCAGCCGTGACCGTCTGGGAGCGGGTGTTCACGCCGGCAGACCGGATGTCCTCCGTGCTCGAAAGCATCACCCTGGATGAACTCGCGGCCGTGTGGACGGGCGCCGGGACAACGCCGAACTTCGAAAACATCTACGCCGGGGAGGACGATGTCCCCCTGCTGGCCACCCTGCTCGGCGAGCCGGGCGAGAATGTTCTCCCGGTGCCGGCTGAGGAGGTCGAGGCCGCGGTGTGGGGCGACCGGATGGGGCTGGCCCTCGTGCCGTTCGAGCGGCTGAACGTCACCCTGCGCGCGATCCCGGTGGACGGGCAGACGCCGGTGGACAACCGGTTCGACGCGGGAGCGTGGCCGCTGACCGTACGGGCCGGCCTGACCGGGCTGACGGAGCGGAGGCGGGATGCGCTGGCAAAAGTGGCGGAACGACCGCCGGTTTCCAACCGCGATGCGACGAAGCTGACCGTGCTCGTCATGACGGGCGTGACCGCCATGGCCCGCAACTCCGCGGTGGCCATCGACCGGTCGGGCGACCCGGGCTTCCTCGCGCGGGTCGTGGGACCGGAGCTGGCCGCGGCGGATCTGACCATCATCAGCAACGAGATCCCCTTCCTGCCGGACTGCGTGGCCGACAACACCCTGAACAACCTGATCCTGTGCTCGCACAACGACTATTGGGAGAACCTGGCGCTGTCGGGCGTGGACGCGATCGGGCTGAGCGGGAACCACCAGAACGACTTCGGGTACGATGCCATGCGGCAGTCGCTGGCCTTTTACGAGGAGAAGGGGGTCCCGATCTACGGCGGGGGCGAGAACGACCAGGTGGCGCGCGCCGCACTGGAGCTGGAGCACAACGGGGGCCGGAGACGTACAACAACGGCAAGGGCGAAGCCGTCAGCGCGTGGGCGGGGGGAGATCACCCGGGGTCGGCGCGGTTCGACCTGGAGACCATGCAGGCGGACATCCGCGAGCTCAAGCCGAAGGTGGACCTGGTGTTCGCGGAGGTGCAGCACACCGAGTTCAACAGCGCGGGGGATTACCAGACGGAGCCGATCGAGCTGCAGGAGATCGACTTCCGCGGCATGATCGATGCGGGCGCCCATGTGGTGACCGGGGTGATGGCGCACGCGCCGCAGGCCGTGGAGATCCGGGACGGCAAGCTGATCCTGTATGGGCTGGGGAACCTGTATTTCGACCAGACGTGGAGCTGGCCGACGCGGACCGGGCTGGTGGCGCGGCACACGATCTACGACGGGAAGCTGATCAACACCGAGCTGCTGGTCACGGTCATCGAGCGAAACTTCCAGCTGCGCTGGGCGACGCCGGAGGAGCGGGTGCAGGTGTTGAAGGGCGTGTTTGACGTGAGCCGGTGGGGTGGGGATTGAAGATGTTGCGAATGGCATCCGTCGCGGTGCGATACCGGGTCGATGGATTGAGGGCGGGGGAGAGATGTTGAAGCGGGTTCTGACGGAGAGCGAGGAGGAGCTGCTGAAGGCGGAGCGGCGGCAGCTGACGCTGCTGCGCGGGCCGCTGCAGACGCTGGACGCGGCGGACGAGGACCTGGAGGTGCTCGACCGGTCGCTGCTGCAGCTGGACGAGCTGTTTCTGCTGGTCATCGTGGGCGAGTTCAACTCGGGCAAGACCGCGTTCATCAACGCGCTGCTGGGCGAGCGGTTCCTGCCGGAGGGGGTGACCCCGACGACCTCGGCCATCCACATCATCAAGTACGGACCGGACGCGACGGTCAATCCGGGCGCGGCGACGGCCTACGGGCCGGGCGACCGCGAGATCATCCTGGTGACCTACCCGGCGGAGTGGCTGCAGGAGATCAACATCGTCGACACGCCGGGGACCAATGCCATCGTCCGCAAGCACGAACAGATCACCGCGGATTTCGTGCCGCGCGCGGACCTCATCCTCTTCGTGACCTCCGCGGACCGTCCCTTCACCGAGAGCGAGCGGCAGTTCATCACCAGGATCCGCGACTGGGGCAAAAAAGTCGTGTTCGTGGTCAACAAGGTGGACATCCACGAGGACACGGACATCGAGCAGGTGATGGGGTTCGTCAAGCAGAATGCGGAGGCGCTGCTGGGGCGCGAGCCGATCGTGTTCGGCGTCTCAAGCCGGCAGGCGCGCCAGGCCAAGGGATCGACCGATGCGGATGAGCGCACGCGGCTGTGGGCGGCGAGCCGGTTCGAGCCGCTGGAGCGGTACATCCTGAACACGCTGGACGAGAAGGAGCGGCTGCGGCTGAAGCTGGCAAACCCGCTGGGGGTGGCGCAGCGGCTGGCGGAGAAGTACCTGGGCGTGGCCGAGGCGCGGCGCGAGCTGATCAAGGAAGACGTGCAGACCGTGCGCACCATCGAGGCGCAGCTCGACGCGTACGAGGGCGACATGCGGCGCGAGTTCAAGTATCACCTGAGCCACGTGGACAATGTGCTGTACGGGATGGCGCAGCGGGGGGACAACTTCTTCGACGAGACCATCCGCATCCAGCGGGTGCTGGACCTGATCAACGCGGACCGGGTGCGGGGGATGTTCGAGCACCAGGTGATCGCGGACACGCCGCAGCAGGTGGAGCTGCAGACGCGGGACCTGATCGACTGGCTGGTGGACCAGGATTACCGGCAGTGGCAGGCGGTGATGGAGTACCTGAACAAGCGCATCGCGCGGCACCAGGACCACATCGTGGGCCAGGTGGGCGGTGCGTTCGAGGTCAACCGGCAGAAGCTGATCGAGTCGGTAGGACGCGCTGCGCGCGAGGTCGTGGCCACGTACGACCATGCGGCCGAGGCGCGCGAGCTGGGCGACTCGGTGCAGCGGGCGGTCGCGCAGACCGCGCTGGTCGAGGTGGGCGCGGTCGGGCTGGGCGCGGTGCTGGTGCACGTGCTGGCCGCGACGCTGGCGGACGTGACCGGGGTGCTGGCTGCGGGCGCGGTCGCTGCGCTGGGGTTCTACATCATCCCGAACAAGCGACGCCGCGCGAAGCTGGAGCTGCAGGACAAGATCAACGAGCTGCGGGAGCGGCTGGGCAAGGCGCTGAGCGGGCAGTTCGAGACCGAGATCACGCGGTCGCTGGCGAACATCCGGGAGGCGATGCGGCCGTACACGCGGTTCGTGGAGACGCAGCAGATGACGCTGGGCGACGCGGAGAAAACCCTGCGCACCATGCGGGATGACCTGCAGGCGCTGGGGACCCGGGTCGAGGCGCTGTAGGCGCCCGCGAGGGACGCATGGGGTTTGAGCTTCGACTCGTGGCGGATTCGGATCTGCCCGACCTGCAGCGGATCTACGAAGCGTCGCCGGACGTGTTCAGACAGCTGATCGGCCGGCCTGCGGACCCGGAGCTGGCCGTGCGGGATTTTCTCGATGCGCTCAGGGCGCCTGGACGGTTCCAGTTCGGCGCATTCCTGGATGATGCCCTGATCGGCGTGGTCGACTGTAAGTTGGACGAGACCGAAGAAGGGCTGGCACACATCGGCATGCTGCTCCTTCGTGCGCCGTACGACGATCCCGGGGTCCGCGGGCTGGCGCTGCGCATACTAGAACGGTGGCTGGCGGCCGAGTTCGGCGCGGTCCGGGTGGAGACGGGCGTGGTCAGCCACGCGCCGGCGGAGATCGAGTTCTGGCTGTCAGAAGGCTATGATTTCACGGGCGGGCAGTACCGCCGCGAACTGCCCGGCTATGCACCGCGGTTTTTGGTCCTCGGCAAAGATCTTCCCTAGCGCAGCTCCTCCTTTTCCTCATCGCTTCTTCCTCCATTTTTGACATTCTGTGGTAAAATAAGAGTTTGCCGCGCTCGCGCGGCAGTACGAACCTGGTCTGCACTGGACAGGAGTCATATGGGGCAGGACAAACTGATCGTGCGCGGAGCGCGCGAACACAACCTGAAGAACATCGACCTGGAGCTGCCGCGGGACAAGCTGATCGTCATCACGGGACTGTCCGGCTCAGGGAAGTCTAGCCTGGCGTTCGACACGATCTATGCCGAAGGCCAGCGGCGGTACGTGGAGTCGCTGTCGGCGTATGCGCGGCAGTTTCTCGGGCTGATGGAGAAGCCGGACGTCGACCAGATCGAGGGACTCAGCCCGGCGATCTCGATCGATCAGAAGGGCGCGAGCCGGAATCCGCGCTCCACGGTGGGCACCATCACCGAGATATACGACTATCTGCGCCTGCTGTTTGCGCGCGTGGGCGTGCCGCACTGCCCCAGCTGTGGCCGGGTGATCAGCGCGCAGACGGTCGAGCAGATCGTGGACACGATCATCTCGTATCCAGAGGGGAGCCGGCTGCTGCTGCTCGCGCCGCTGGTGATGGGGCGGAAGGGCGAACACAAGGGCATCTTCGATGATGTGCGCAAGGCGGGGTTCGTACGCGTGCGCGTCAACGGCGAGATGCACGAGGTCGAAAACGCACCCGAGCTGGACCGCTACAAGAACCACACCATCGAGGCTGTCGTCGACCGGCTGATCATCCGCAAGCCGGAGCCGGGCCACGAGGACGAAGTGAGATCGAGGCTGGCCGATTCGGTCGAGACTGCGCTGAAGATGGGGAACGGCGTGATGCTGGTATCGGAGGTGCGGGATGCAGGTCCTTCGACTCCGCTGCGTTCCGCTCAGGATGCATCGCTCGACGCCGCTCAGGATGCGGATCCTTCGACTGCACTGCGTTCCGCTCGGGAAGGGGACCGGCTGTTTTCGGAGCGGTTTGCGTGCCCGGTGTGCGGGATCAGCCTGCCGGAGATCGAGCCGAGGACCTTCTCGTTCAACACGCCGCACGGGGCCTGCCCCACCTGCACGGGCCTGGGCAGCATGCTGGAGTTCGACGCCGACCTGATTCTCGACCGGAGCAAGAGCCTGGCGGACGGTGCGGTGCGGCCCTGGCACCGGGACACGGCCACGATCTACCACGCGATGCTGGAGTCGGTGTCGAGGCACTATCATATTCCCTACGACGTGCCGGTGAGCGAGCTGAGCAAGGCGCAGCTCGAGATCATCCTTTACGGCGCGAAGAAGGGCGACACGGTACCCGTGCGTTATGTCAATAACGAAGGGCATGACCGCTACTTCCAGACGAACTACGAAGGCGTGATGCCGAACCTGCAGCGGCGGTACCGCGAGACCCAGTCGGACTATGTCCGCAGCGAGCTGGAGCGCTACATGACTTCGCGGCCCTGCCCCACCTGCGAGGGGAAGCGGCTGCGGCCGGAGGCGCTGGCGGTGACCATCACCGACCTGAACATCGACCGGGTGAGCCACTTCGCGATCACCGATGCACTGCTGTGGATCGAGCAGCTGGCCGGGCTGGCCGCAAGCGAGCAGGACGCAGTAGATGCGCTCGGCGGCAGTGAGGGCAGCGATGGTGCGGAAGGGAAGCGAAACGGCAGCGGGCTCGGCGCCAACGGCAACAGCGGGGTTCTGGGCACCTACAGTCCGCTGGAGGCTGCGCGACGGGTGGGTTCGGCGGAGATCGTTCCCGTCAGCTCGCCTCTGAGCCAGCGCGAGTACACGATCGCGCGGCAGATCCTCAAGGAGCTGCACGCACGGCTGAGGTTCCTGACCGATGTGGGGCTGGATTACCTGGCGCTCGACCGGATGGCATCGACGCTTTCAGGCGGCGAGGCGCAGCGGATCCGGCTGGCCACGCAGATCGGCTCGCAGCTGATGGGCGTGCTGTACATCCTGGACGAGCCGTCGATCGGGCTGCACCAGCGGGACAATGCGCGGCTGATCCGCACGCTGGAGGACCTGCGCAACCTGGGCAATACGGTGCTGATCATCGAGCACGACGAAGAGACCATGCGCGCGGCAGACTGGATCGTCGACCTGGGTCCAGGTGCGGGAGAGCATGGCGGATATATCGTCTGCTCGGACTGGCGCGACGGGTTCCTGCGCTGTGGGGACAGCCTGACCGCGCAGTATCTGCGCGGTGAGAAGCGCATCGAGATTCCCGCAGTGCGCAGGCCGGGGAATGGACAGTACCTGATCATCCGCGATGCAACCGAGAACAACCTGAAGCACGTCGACGTGCGCATTCCGTTGGGCAAGTTCGCCTGCGTAACCGGGGTCAGCGGCAGCGGCAAGTCGAGCCTGGTGAACGAGGTGCTGTACAAAGCATTGGCTATGCGAATGTATCGCGCCAAGGACCGGCCGGGCCGCCACCTGACCGTCGAGGGCATCGAGAACCTGGACAAGGTCGTGGACATCGACCAGTCGCCCATCGGCCGCACACCGCGGTCGAACCCGGCCACCTACACCAACCTCTTCACCGAGATCAGGGACCTGTTTGCCGCGCTGCCCGAAGCGAAGACGCGCGGCTACAAGCCAGGGCGCTTCTCGTTCAATGTCAAGGGCGGGCGGTGCGAGGCATGCCAGGGCGACGGAATCATCCGAATCGAAATGCAGTTTTTGCCCGACGTGTACGTGCCATGCGAGGTGTGCCACGGGAGGCGGTACAACCGCGAGGCATTGGAGGTCAAGTACAAAGGGAAGAGCATCGCGGATGTCCTGGACATGACCGTTGCCGAGGCGCACGTGTTCTTCCAGAACATCCCGCCCCTGCGCAACAAGCTGCAGACGCTCGAAGAGGTGGGCCTGGGATATATCCGGCTGGGGCAGCCTGCGACCACCCTGTCGGGCGGCGAAGCGCAGCGCGTGAAGCTGAGCAAAGAGCTCAGCCGCCGCGCGACGGGCAAGACGCTGTACATCCTGGATGAACCGACCACGGGGCTGCACTTCGAGGATGTGCAAAAGCTGCTGCAGGTACTGCAGCGGCTGGTGGACCAGGGCAACACCATCGTGGTCATCGAGCACAACCTGGACGTGATCAAGGGCGCGGACTGGGTGATCGATATGGGGCCAGAGGGTGGCGACAAGGGCGGCTGGGTCATCGCCGAGGGCACGCCCGAGCACGTGGCCAAGGTGCAGCGATCGTTTACGGGCCAATTCCTGCAGCACATGCTTGCGGGACGAGAGGCTGTTCAGCCGGGCGATTATCTCGCGTCGCTCGAGAAGAGCCAGGCAGGCGTGAAGGCGCCAGGGCAGCCACAATGAAGCGATACCATATCTGGACCATCGGCTGCCAAATGAACGAGGCGGATTCCGGGCGCGTAGCTGCGGAGTTGGATGCGCTTGGGCTCACGCCGACGGATCGCGCCGATAATGCCGATGTCATCGTTCTGAACACATGCGTTGTGCGCCAGAGCGCGGAGGACCGTGCGGTCGGACGGATCTGGTCCCTGCGGCCCCTGAAGGAAGAGGACCCGCAGCGGGTCATCGCGGTGATGGGCTGCATGGTGGGCATCAAGCCGAACGGCGCGCTCAAAGCGCGCTTCCCGTTCGTCGACGTGTTCATGCCGCCGTCGGACCCGCGGCCGCTGGTTAGCTACCTGAGCAGCGATGAAGTGGAGGCCGACGCTCGGCTGCTGGACGAAGAGGTGACCGAGGTGCGATACGCATTGCAGGAGCAGGGCGGCGAGGCGACTGACCTGCCGCATCCGCTGCAAAGTATCCGGCACCTGTCGCTGCACGGCGAATCCCCGGTCGTGGCGCACGTGCCTATCGTGTACGGGTGCTCGCACGCGTGCGCGTTCTGCATCATCCCGTTCCGGCGCGGCGTCGAGCGCAGCGGCCAGCGTGCCGTGCAGCCCGGCCGCCTGCTCGCGGCGCACGTAGCGCACGGTATGGCTGCCCTCCAGCCGCGGGAG
>CAYLZG010000121.1:8481-13618 GCA_964387985.1 uncultured Anaerolineales bacterium
GTGGAGCACAGCCGTCCGCGCGAAGAGGTGGTGCGCGAGGTGCGCGGGCTGGTAGCGCAGGGGGTGCGCGAGGTGACGCTGCTGGGCCAGATCGTGGACCGGTACGGAAAGGACTTCCCCGGCGGCAGCCCTGACCTGGCGGATCTGCTCGAAGCAATTCACGAGGTAGACGGCCTATGGCGCATCCGCTTCCTGACGAGCCATCCCAGCTACATGACCGACCGGATCCTGGATGCGGTGGCCCGGCTGCCGAAGGTGTGCGAGCAGATCGAGGTTCCAGTGCAGGCGGGCGACGACGAGGTGCTGCTCAACATGAAGCGCGGGTACACGGTGGACGCGTACCGGCGGCTGGTGGGCCACATCCGCGAGAAGATTCCCCACTCAGCTATACACACGGACATCATCGTGGGCTTTCCCGGAGAGTCGGAGGGGCAGTTTCAGCGGACCTACGAGCTCTTGCGCGAGCTGAGAATCGACAAGGTCCACCTGGCGATGTACTCACCGAGGCCGGGCACCGTCAGCGAGCGACGGCTGGTCGATGACGTGCCGGCGACGGAAAAGAAGCGGCGATGGGACGTCCTGGATGCGCTGCAGACCGAGGTGGTGGGCGAGATCAACCACCGATCGCTGGGGGAGGTCGTCGAAGTGTTGGTCGAAGAGAAGCACAAGGAACGCTGGCGCGGTCGCACGCGCACGAACAAACTGGTCTACTTCGATGATCCGGGCGAGTGGCGCGGGCACCTGGCACCCGTGAGGATCACCTGGACCGGGCCATGGTCGATGATCGGGCAGATAGACCGCAGTTAAGAACCACGAAGCAACTTAAAGAATGGGGCCGCAGTCTGAATTGCTGCGGCCCCATAGCTTAACGAGTTGTGACTAGTTGACGCACAACTTCTGGCCGATGACGATCAGGTCCGGGTTGCGAATGCCGTTGGCCTTGATCAGGTCACGCATCGATACGCCGAGCTTGCTGGCGATCTTGGCCAGGGTGTCACCCTTGGCGACCCGATAGACCGTTCCGCAAGCGCCGCCGGAGTCGCTGTCATAGACCGTGGTCCCTGCCACCGGAGGATCCTGGATATTGGTGAAATTCACCTTCTCGCCCTCATATTCCGGCGGGACGGGGAACGGGAACTTCACGGTCACGCACTCCGGCGTGACATGGATCCAGTGATCGCGGTCCTCCTCGCAAACCTCGATGCTGGCGCCGCCAAAGGCCATGTCTGCAGCATCCAGCGCTTCCATCGAGAATTCGTACTCGCCCAACGCATTGGTCGTGGTGGAGACCTGCACCGGGATGTCGAAGTCCTCAGTGCCGACCAGGGTTGCGGTGATCTTCCAGCCGGCAAGGCCGACGAGCGTGCCCTTGTATGGCTTCTCCCAGGCCTTGAACAGCTTCTTGCCGGTGATCTTCAGGTCGCCGATCAACTCCTTGTTCTGGAAGGTGACCTCGACCTCGTCACACGTGTCCGAATCGGGGTTCAGGGAAACAACCACGACCTGCGGGTTATCACCGACGACTTCCCAGCCAGTCTGGACTTTCTCGGTAACTTTGTAAACGCCCGGCATGAGGCCCTTGAACACCGCAGTTCCGCTGCCGTCCGTAACCTTGGTGATAGGCGGCATCCCGTTGTCAGCGCGGCTAACCGTCACCTTCCAACCGGCCAGCGTGCCCAGAGCAGTCTCGGCACCGTTTGCGTCGGTGCCAAAGCCGGTCTTGATCACAGTGATCGTGCCGTAGCACTTGGGCTCGCGGTTCTTGAAGACGATCGGATTGATCGCGCCGTCGACCTCATACTGATCGACCACCCGGGTTACCTTCGGCGGTGTGAGCGGAGTCCAGCCCTTCTTCACGGTCTCGGCAACGGTCCAGGTGCCGGGGGTGAGGGTGAGGCTAGTCTGCCCGCTCTTGACAGTGGCGGTCACCACTTCCGCGAAAGGATCCTTTACCGGCGTAGCCGTGATCAGCCAATCCTCACCGGGCTGAACGGTTCCGTCCAGCATCTCTTCCCACTTGAGGACGGGTATCGTGACCAGGCGCTTGATCTTGAAGACGATCTTGTAGCAGGTCTCGCTCTCCTCGAAGTTCGCAGCGGAAGCAACTGCTACTCCCTCAAGCTCAGCGACGGGTGCGATGCCCACCCAGCCAGTCGGCATTGGCAACTGGAATTCCCAGTCGCCCTCAGCGAGCTCATCGAACTTGAAGTAGCCATCCTTGTCGACCGCGGCAGTGGCCGTAGCATTCGCACTCACCGCTGTCACCACCAATGCCGGAGATGTCTTGGTTCCATCGACCGGCAGCTCGCGATGGTTAATCACATAACCATCCACGCATACAGGGCCCTTGACCTGCGCTGACGCCATACTGGTGAATGCCAGCAACATTAGCAAGGCCACAGCCAGCACCACAACGAAAGTGCGACGCTTACTGAACATCTATCCCTCCTTAGAATGATGAACCAGTAAATGCCGGGGCGCAATTCGCCCCAGACGCCATTACGGGACGCCAGCCCCTTCTGGCGTGATCACCTCCACCAGGTTGCCCACAGCAAGTTCGATGCGAAACATAAGCAGGCAGTCCATCATGAGCATCTTACCTCGCCGGTGAGATCGATCCCGCAAAACCAAAACGGACGGAGCACTGAGGGCGCAGAGTCCGCACCACGCCAGCGCTCCAGCCGTAGGATCGCAGACTCAAGGAACGCAGAGCCGCTGCCCAACATAGATCAAGTTGACGTTGCGCAGGCCGTTACGCTGTGCAATGGCCTGCACGGTCGATCCGTACTTGGCGGCTACCTTCGTGAGCGTGTCACCACGCTGCACGGTATACCACGTACAGGCGTCGCCAGGCGGCACGGGCTGCGCGTCCTTGCAAGGAACCACAAGGCGCTGACCCAGAATCAGGATGTTCGGATTGCGTATCCCATTCGCCGACGCAAGGTACTCCGGAGTCGTCCCATAGGTTCTGGCGATCTCGGCCAATGCGTCACCGGCCTGAACAGTATAGTGGCAAACGGCAGGGCTGATCGGGCCAGGATCGACCGGCGGCTTCGGCAGCCCAGACGTCGAGCAAGCAACCAGTTTGATCGCATCCAGGTTCACATCCAGCTCCCGCTGTGGTGTGCCCCACTTCTTCCAGGCACGGAAGCCAACGAGCACCTTGCCAGACGGAGCAGTGAAGCGAGCGCTGAAAGAGGACATGCTGCCGGGTTTGGTGCGCAGATAGACGGTATCCCAAGGCAGCTCCATCCAGTTCGTGATGTCATGCTCGCTCGGGTCCATATCCGCAGGTGCGTAGCCCCACTGTACGCGGTAGCTGTACGGATCCTCCATGGGATGAGCCGAATCCTCACGGAGCATGCCATAAGCCGAGATCTCGTAGGTAGCGCCGGCCTGTAACCCCCAAACGGGCTGGAAGATGCCTGCGAAACGATCCGGCTGCGAGGCAGCCAGGCCCCAGGTGTTGATCTCGATCAACTGGCCGTGCGCCCCATCCATGATAACGGGCGTCCACATTTCGTCGTAGAACCCGTAACCCGCGGCCCCACCATTGTTGAAAGCCTGCCAGTGCTTGCCGACACCATTCACGAAGCCGGCCTCGAAGTCGCCGTTGGCGAGCAATGATGACCCGCCGCAAACCAGCGGCGCAGGAACAGCTGCAACCGGAACCGGCTGGGCAGCTGGGGCCCAATGCGGCCCATCCACAGGCGCACCAGGGAACACCACAACGGAACCCGCAAGCTCAAGCGGGTGCTTCACCACCTGCCCGGTCAAGCTCACTGCATCGATGTTGACATCGAGTTCCTTGTATGCGTTACCCCACTTCTTCCATGCCCGGATGAACAGCGTGATCTTCGGGCTGGGCGCGGCAAACGAGGTGGCATAGCTCTCCAGGCCTGTTGGCGAGGTGCGTTCGTCGATCTTATCCCACGGCAACTCAGCCCAGTTCGTCACTTTCGTCCAGTCGGTTGAGCCGTCAGTCGTGTAGCCCCACTGTACCCGATAGCGGTACTTGTCCTCGGAGGGATCCGGATCGCTTTCGCGCATGCCGCCCCTCATCGTCAAGGTGTAAAACGATCCCTTGGTCAATGCGACGGTCTGGTAGATGCCGGCATAACGATCCGGCTCGGAGGCCGCAAATTGTCTGGTGTTGATCTCGATCAACTGGCTATGCGCACCGTCAGCGACAACCGGCTCCCACTGATCATCATAGAAGCCATACGCTGCGCTGCCACCGTTCGTGAAGCAGCCCCACCCTGCGCCAACCATGCCGCATCCAGGGACCATCACAAAGCCGCCCTCGAAATTGCCGTTCTGGAGCACATCCATGGTGGTAACGGCAAGACCAGTCGCGCTGCCCAGCGTCAGACTTGCGAGGATGGCGAGGGCTAGAACCAGCGACGTCAGCCGCCGGCGGTTCCTCAAGATTCGCATACGTCCCTCCTTCACATCGCCAGAGAGCCCGACAAAGCGCCAAATGTGGGCATGGTGCGCGCTGCTCGGGCAGGCTTACAAGCAAAAGGACAACTCTCGCGCGGATTGTAGCACATGTTCCGCGCGAACGCAATAGGTCTTCAAGTCATGTTCAATCACAATTATAGTTTCCGATCGCGCCCCCAATGGGTTCGCGCGTCTTGAAGCTGCATTTGTCTATTCGATGGGCGCCTCCGGCCCATTCAGCTGAAAGGATCTCTTCACAGCTTCCAGCTCAGCCAGGGCTCTGGCTGCATAGGCTGCATACCGCCGGCGCTTATCGCGAACGGGCGGATCAAGATCAGGCAACAAGCCAAAATTGGCCTTCATGGGTTGAAAACCGGCCGGATCGGCGTGCGTGATGTAGTAGGCCAACGCTCCCAACATGGTGGTGCGCGGCAGCTCGACGGGCGCACGTCCGGCGTAGATTCTCCAGGCATTCAGGCCAGCCAACAAACCGCCTGCAATCGATCCAACGTACCCTTCCATGCCGGTGATCTGGCCGGCGAAGAGAAAGTCGGGGCGGTCGCGCCACTGCAACGTCGGACGCAGCAGCTTCGGGCTATTCAGAAATGTGTTGCGGTGCATCTGGCCAAAGCGAACAAACTCCGCGTTGCCCAGCCCAGGGATCATGCGAAGCACGCGCTCCTGATCCCCCCAC
>CAYLZG010000122.1:0-2452 GCA_964387985.1 uncultured Anaerolineales bacterium
GCGCGCTCAAGAACGTAATTTCTATTACTGCGCGTCACATCTATTTGTACGATATTTGTCAGACACTTGGCCGTTCATCCGCCAGGTTCATCGCCACCTCACTGATGGGCAACACTTTGCCGGATGAACCACTCAGACCGTCAAGATACATCTTGGCGAATCAAGGAGGTGTCATGACCACTTACTCACATGCAAAGCCAGGGGGCACGCCCACCTGGGCCGACCTGGGAACGCCGGATGCCGGCGCGGCGCGCGAGTTCTACCATGCCGTATTCGGCTGGGAGTACGACGTCAGCGGCCCCGAGTTTGGCGGGTACGCAACCGCCCGGTTGGGACAGCGGATGACCGCGGGCATCGCGGGCGCCCAGCCCGGCGCGCCGGCAATGCCCGCGGCATGGGGTCTGTATTTCGCCACCGAGGATAGCGAGGCCGATGTAGCACGCGCGCAGGGGTTGGGAGCCAGGGTCTTGTTCCCGCCCATGGTGATAGGTGACTTTGGCAGCATGGCGACCTGTGAAGATCCCACCGGCGCAGCCTTCGGCTTCTGGCAGGCGGGGAAACACATCGGCGCTCAGGTGACTGACGAGCCAGGTTCGATGACCTGGTATGAGCTGTACTCCCCCGACGCCAGGAAGGCGCGTGACTTCTACACGGCCTTGCTGGGCGCTACCGCGGATCCGATGCCGGGCGGGCTGGAGTACTACGTGCTCAAGCACGGCGAGAAGATGCTCGGGGGCATCATGCAGATCGATCCTGCGTGGGGCAATCTGCACCCGCAGTGGGTCATCTACTTCTCCGTCGCCAACACGGAAGAGACAGTGGCGACCATCGTCAAGCACGGCGGAAAAGTGCTGGGGCCCATCGACGATTCGCCCTACGGTCGATTCGCCGCGGTGACGGATCCGAGCGGCGCAACGTTCAAAGTCATCCAACCGCCGGCAAGCTGAGCCGTGGCAAGGATCGCGCGGCCGGAGGATTTTGGCGCCGGCGCAGGAAGGAGCAAGCGATGAGCAGCGTACGGGTGCTGGTAGGCACGCGCAAGGGCGCGTTCATTCTCACATCCGACGGCAAACGAGCGCAATGGAACATCTCGGGCCCCCACTTCGGCGGCTGGGAGATCTACCATCTCAAGGGCTCACCCGTAGATCCTGACCGGATCTATGCCTCGCAGACCAGTGAGTGGTTCGGGCAGACGATCCACCGCTCCAATGACGGCGGCAAGACCTGGACGACGATGGGCAACCAGTTCGTCTACGAAGGCGACGCCGGGACACACGAGTGGTACGACGGCACACAGCGTCCCTGGAAATTCACGCGGGTGTGGCATCTCGAGCCTTCGCTGACCGATGTGGATACCGTGTATGCCGGGGTCGAAGACGCCGCGCTCTTCCGAACCCGGGACGGCGGCGCCACCTGGGAAGAGCTGCCAGGTCTGCGCCAGCACCCCTCGGGACCCTCGTGGATGCCGGGTGCAGGAGGGCTGTGCCTGCACACGATCCTGCTCGATCCGGGCAATCCCGGGCGGATGTTCATCGCCATCTCGGCCGCGGGCGCGTTCCGCACCGGCGACGCCGGCCAGACGTGGCAGCCGGTCAACCGGGGTCTGAGGTCCGACTACATTCCGGATGCTGAGGCTGAAACCGGTCACTGCGTCCATCGCATCGCGATGCACCCCTCACGTCCCGATGTCCTGTTCATGCAGAAGCATTGGGATGTGATGCGGAGCGACGATGCGGGCGAGTCGTGGCACGAGGTGAGCGGCAACCTGCCGTCCGACTTCGGTTTTCCGATCGCGGTCCATGCGCACGAGCCAGACACGGTCTACGTTGTGCCGATCAAGAGCGACTCCGAGCATTACCCGCCCGGCGGCAAGCTGCGCGTCTATCGCAGCCGGACGGGCGGCAACGAGTGGGAGGCGCTCACGCGCGGGCTGCCACAGAGCGACTGCTACGTCAACGTGCTGCGCGATGCGATGGCCGTGGACTCGCTCGACCCGTGCGGCGTGTACTTCGGCACCACGGGCGGGCAGGTGTACGCCTCGGCCGATGCCGGCGACTCCTGGAGCACCATCGCCCGCGACCTGCCGTCCGTCATGTCCGTCGAAGTGCAGATGCTGCCATGATCCGTGTCGTGCTTCCGTACCACCTGCGGACGCTGGCGCAGGTCGACAAAGAGGTGGCGCTAAAGGTCGAGGGCCCGGTGACGCAACGCTCGGTCCTCGACGCGCTCGAAGCCGCCTATCCGGCGCTGCGCGGGACGATCCGCGACCAGGTCACGCAGCAGCGGCGGCCCTTAATGCGCTTCTACGCCACCGGAAAAGACCTCTCCCATGAATCGCCGGATGCCCCGCTGCCCAGGGAAACGGATTTTGCCGGTCGCCTGGGGGTCGCGCGCGGCACCTTGCGCCAGGCGCTTGCGCTGCTTGAAAACGAGGGCCTTGTGCGCCGGGTAA
>CAYLZG010000122.1:2462-13494 GCA_964387985.1 uncultured Anaerolineales bacterium
CCGCTGCCCGAAGCCGTTGCAGCGGGCGTCGAACCCCTCAAGATCCTGGGTGCCATCGCCGGCGGCTGAGATTGCCTGAGGGCCGCCGGCGCCCACACGCACGAAAAATTGGGTATTGACAAACTCCCCGAATGGGCGTATAGTCATGTTACCGTTCACTTTACCGGTAACATGGCCTCCAAAGGGAAGAAAATATGTCCCGTGCATCGACGAAGCGTCCCACTCTGCGCGATGTAGCCCTATTGGCGGGCGTATCCCACCAGACTGTTTCGCGCGTCGTCAACGGTGCCCCAGGCGTGATGCCGGAAACCCAGGCGCGCGTCGAATCGGCAATCCAGGACCTCGACTACCGCCCCCATGCCATCGCCCGCTCGATGGCGCAGGGCCGCACCAACACGCTCGCCTGCCTCGCGCCCAACCTCACCGATTTTACTTACGCATCCAACATGGAAGGCGCCGAATCCGTCGCGCGCGAGCGCGGGTACTACCTGCTCTGTGCTTCGTTCGCGGATGAGCGCCAGTTTGTGGACCTCGTGGACGAGCTGGTGGCCCGGGGCCGCGTGGACGGACTGATCGTGATCAGTCCGTTCGTCGAATTGCCCGTGCAACACCTGCCGAACGACTTCGCCACCGTGCTGATGGGCGGCTGTCCGCGCGATGACGTGCAGAACCTGGCGTACCTGGACAACCACAGGGCGGCCTATGAGGCCACCGAGCACCTCACGCAGTTGGGCCACCGCCGCATCGCGCAGGTCACCGGTCCTCTGGCCGAGGACTGCGCCCAGGAGCGCAACCGCGGGTATGCCGATGCGCTGGCGGATGCCGGCATTCCCCCCGACCCTGCACTGGTGGTGGCAGGCGACTGGTCAGCCACCTCGGGGCACGCCGCCCTGCATGAGCTGCTCACCCGCGCACCGGACCTCTCCGCGGTCGTCGCTCAAAATGATCGGATGGCCGTGGGCATCCTGCGGGCTGGCCGCGAACTGGGTCTGCAGGTGCCGGACAACCTCTCGGTGATCGGTTTCGATGACATGCCCCTGGCTTCTTACTTCGACCCCCCACTGACGACCATGCGCCAGGACACGTTCGCCATCGGCCAGGCCTGTGCATGCCTGCTGATGGATGCCCTCAGCCAGCCTGAGGCCGGCCCCCGGCAGATCCGGCTGGAAGCGTCGCTGGTGGTGCGCCAGACCACCGCACCGGTCCATCCCTGCTGAATGGAGGTGAACCCCCCTCGCGACTGGGGATCGGCAAGACATCCCTGTCTGTTTGACTCACCCTTAGTTCCAATCTAGCACCCAAAGGAGGGAAGCAACCATGCAGTCCAAGTGGTATAGAGTTCTGAACGTATTGGCCGTGTTCGTCATGGTGGCGATGCTGGCCGCCTGCGCCGCCCCGACCCCGCAAGTGGTCGAGAAGGTCGTCACCCAGGTGGTCGAGAAGGAAAAAGTCGTCGAGAAACCGGTCGAGGTCGAGAAGGTCGTGACCCAGGTGGTCGAGAAGCAGGTCGAGGTGCAGGTCCCCGCGGCCCCCGTGACCACGATGGTCTACAACTCCTACCAGAGCGATCCCGCGCCGCGTGCAGCCGACGAAGAAACCGTGAAGATGTTCATGGAGAAATATCCGAACATCAAGGTGGTGCACAGCACGGTCGCACATGAGGACTTCAAGCAGGCCATTCGTGCCTATCTCACCTCATCGCAACCGCCGGACGTCATGACCTGGTTCGCGGGCAACCGCGCCCGGTTCTTCATCGACAAGGGCCAGATCCTGGACATCAGCGATGTCTGGGCCAATGAAGGGTGGAACGAATCCTATCCCAAGGGCTTCCAGGCGCTGAGCACGGTCAACGGGAAACAGTACTTCGTGCCGACCAGCTACTACTGGTGGGCGGTGTACTACAATAAGAAGGTCTTCGAGAAATACAACCTGACCCCGCCGGAGACCTGGGAAGATTTCCTGAAGGTCTGCGAGACGCTGAAGAGCAACGGGGTCACCCCGATCGTCAGCGGCACCAAGAATGCATGGCCTGCAGCCGCCTGGTTCGACTACCTGAACATGCGGGTCAACGGTCCTGAATTCCACATCAACCTGATGCTCGGGACGGAGAAATATGACGACCCGCGCGTGAAGAAAGCCTTCGAATACTGGGCTGAGCTGCTGGACAACGGCTACTTCATCGAAAACGCTGCCTCCTACGACTGGCAGGATGTGCTCCCGTTCATGCTGCAGGAAAAGGCCGCGATGTACCTGATGGGCCAGTTCGTCATGGACTCGATCCCTGAGGAGAACAAGGCGGACTACGACTTCTTCCGCTTCCCGATCATCGATCCGGCGGTCCCGATCGGTGAGGACGCGCCGACCGACGGCTACTTTGCAGCCGCCAACGCGCCGCATCCCGAGGCCGCCAAGCAGTTCCTGGCCTTCCTGGGATCCAAGGAAGTGCAGACCTACGTCGCGGAGGAACTGAAGCGCCTGCCTACGAACACCGAGGTGGACACGAGCAGCTTCCCCGAGGCATCGAAGAAGGGCATGGAGCTGCTGGCGGGCGCGGACTACATCGCACAGTTCTTCGATCGCGACACCACCCCCGAGATGGCCGAGAAGGGCATGGCCGCATTCCAGGCCTTCTGGAACGACACCACACAGATCGACACGATCCTGGCCGATCTGGAGAAGGAACGCGCGCTGATCTTCGCTGCGGAATAGCACGCAAGACACGCCAATGGTGCGTGGGATGTGAGATCCCCCCATCACGTCTCACGCATCATCTTCCCACGGAGGGCGCATCATGGCAACCAAAGGTGCTATCCGACCGGGTCGCTGGCGGCAATCTGGCGGGAAGACCGCCTGGATTCCCTACCTTTTCCTGGCCGCCCCGCTCGCCCTGTTCCTCATGTGGGTCATCGGCCCGATGATCTACTCCTTCTATCTCAGCCTGACCAACTGGGATGGCGTGTCCGCACCAGCCTTTATTGGCTTGCGCAACTACGTCCGACTGTTCGATGACAAGATCTTCTGGATTGCGATCGGCAACAACGCCAAATGGGTCATCTCGTTCATCACCCTGCCGGTTGTCATCGGGTTAGCCCTGGCGATGGTCCTGAACCGCGACATTCCCGGCGCTAAGGCCATCAAGTCGGCGTTCTATTCGCCCTACATCATCGCACCCGTGGTCATCGGCCTCATCTGGGGCTGGATGTACCAGCCGGCCACCGGGCTCTTCAACAGTGTGCTGAATGCGGTCGGGGTCGAGAAGACGCCCGGCTGGCTCAGCGATCCGCGGCTGGCCACCTGGTGCATCATCGCCGCGGCCATCTGGCGCCAGGTCGGTTACGTGATGACTCTCTACCTCGCCGGTTTGCAGGGGGTTGACCCCTCGCTGATCGACGCCTCCCAGGTGGACGGGTGCAATTTCTGGCAGACGTTTCGCAATGTGATCCTTCCGCTGCTCAGCCCGGTCACGGTGGTCGTGGTGGTCATCAGCATCATCGACTCGCTGCGATCCTTCGACCTGGTCTTCGTGATGACGCGCGGCGGCCCGGCCAACTCCTCCAGCGTGTTGGCGAACATGATGTACATTGAGGCCTTCAACAACTACAAGATGGGTTATGGCGCCGCGATCGCGGTGGTCCTGTTCCTGATTACTGCCGTGTTCATCTTCATCTACCTGTGGCAGACGCTGCGCACCGAGCTGGAGTACTAGGAGGCCCCCCATGACTGACAGACAAAAAAGCCTGCTCGGGCGCTGGGCAGTCTACATCTTCATCTATGCGCTGACGCTGCTGTGGCTGGTGCCGGTGCTCACCGCACTCATCACCTCGCTGCGCACCAATAACGACATCCTCACGCGCGGCTTCTGGTCCCTGCCGAACGTGCTGACCCTCAAGAACTTCGGCGAGGCATGGACGCGCGGCGGCCTGACGCATTACCTGCCCAACAGCTTCATCATCACCCTGCCATCGCTCGTGCTGACGCTGCTGTTCTCATCGCTGGCAGGCTATGCGCTCTCCCGGTTCCGCTTTCGGGGCGACCGGCTGATCCTCTTCATTTTCGTGGCCGGCATGATGCTGCCGTTCCAGATCCTGCTGCTGCCGGTCTTCCGGCTGGTGAACGCGCTCGGCCTCTACAACACCTATTGGGCGTTGATCATCTTCCACACCGCGTTTCAGATGGGATTTTGCACCTTCGTCCTGCGCAACTACATGCGCACCATTCCGGGCGAGATCCTGGAGGCGGCGCGCATGGATGGCTGCAGCGAATTCCGCATCTACCGGCAGATCATGATGCCGCTGACCCTGCCTGCGCTCGCCGCGCTGGCAACACTGGAATTCACGTGGATCTTCAACGATTTTCTGTGGGCGTTGATCCTCGTGCAAAACGACAAACTCAAGCCTGTCACCACCGGCCTCGCAGCCCTGCGCGGGCAATACGTCATGGATTGGACGGTGATTATCTCCGGATCGCTCATTGCGACCCTGCCTACGGTGCTCGTCTTCTTGTTCCTGCAGCGCTACTTCATCGCAGGCCTGACCTTAGGCGCTACGAAGGGGTAATGGAGTCACGACATGAGAATGGAAAACGGCCGCTACGTCATCTACGACAACACCATCAGCAGTCGAGACTCCCGCAAGGTCACCGCGTGGCAGGAGATGTTCGTCAAGAAGTTCAATTACGACCCGAGCGAGAAATACACCCTCACCCTGAAGGACAACCCGTACGGCGGTTCCATCTTCGGGCTGAAGGACATCGTGCGCGCGGACGACGGCGAGCCGATCGTGACCGGCAATGCGGTGATCTGTAGCACGATTCGCATGGGATTCGGCCATTACCGTATCGCGATGGCCGGCGCATCGTGCGCCAGGGCGATGGGTTTCACCCCCTACTGGCTGGACCTGCTGGCCATCCCGGGCATCACCACTGACGTGATCGACTGGTGCAACACCTGGTATAGCCGCTGGTCCCGCATCTCGCAACGCAGCGGGTTCTTCAACAAGTACGTCTGGGAGTCGGTGACTACCGGTGAACGAACGCTGCCGGGGCTTTGGACCTTCCTGAATAGCTGGACCGTGGGCTGGCCCTGGCGCTTCCTCAAGACCAATGTCAAAGACTACAAGATGAGCGAGCTGTTCCGCAACCTGCACGAAGCGCTGCCCTCCGACATGCCGGTGCTCACTTCGCACATGTGGACCTGCATGGGTGCAGTTGCGGGCGGCATGACCCACGTCGTCGACATGATGTTCGACAACTGGCCGATGGCCTTCCAACTGACCGAGGGCGCCAGGCACGGGGTGCAGTCCCCATCGGGCTACTTTGGCTTCCGCGCGATGCGCGGCTTCGACGAAAAGGGGACGATCCTCAACCCGACCCCACCGGATGCGCTCTACTACACCGGACACCACGTGGACCACGAGCTGGTGGAGAACATCGAAGTCGACTGCGCGGCGCGGCTTGCGCGCATGCGAAACGGCGAGCCGCGCCGCTTCCTGGTCACCATGGGCGGTGCGGGCGCACAGCGCGAGCTGTTCAAGGCCATCATCGAGTACTGCATCCCGCTCGTCAAGGCTGGCAAGATCACGCTCTTCGTCAACCTCGGAGATCACAAGGACAACTGGGTCTGGCTGCAAGGCGAGCTGGCTTCGTACAAAGAACTGATCCAGACCCACTTCACCTGGGATGACACGAAGGCGCTGGCAGACCAGGTCCGAAACGGGCCAGCCGAAGGGCTGCATGTCTTCCTGCACGACAACACCTTCCATGCCGTCTACGCCACCAACTACCTCATGCGGGTGGTGGATGTCATGATCACCAAGCCAAGCGAGCTGGCATTCTATCCCGTGCCGAAGATCTTCAACGCGCGCGTGGGCGGGCACGAGATGTGGGGCGCGATCCGAGGCGCGGAGCTGGGCGACGGCACGGTCGAAACGCGCACCATCCCCCAGACCCTCCAGGCCATCGACCTGCTGGCGAACCATACCGACCTGCTGGAGATGTACTGCGGCTGCATCGTCAAGAACAAGGGCATCGGCATCTACGACGGTGCGTACAAGTGCGTCGAGCTGGCAACCGGCAGGAAGTTCGAGCGGAAGTGAGGCTAACGCGAAGGCGGCGCACGGCGCCTAGACCCACCAGGGGAAGCGCCAGGCACTTTCCGCCCTCAGGTGCCCGGCACTTTAACGATCCGAAGGATCGCAAGTGCCGGGCACCTAAATGCATCTGAGTAAGTGCCGGGCACCTAAACGCCTAACGCATCGTCAACATGAGAATCGGCATATTCACCGACTGCTACCTGCCCACCAAGAACGGCGTGACGACCGCCATCGTCCAGGCCCGGCAGGAGCTGGAGCGCCGCGGCCACGCGGTGAGCGTCTTCACCGTCGCCGGTCCCGGGGCCGGCGGGCATGAACCCCACACCCATCGCTTTCTTTCGCTCCCCTTCAACAGGCAGATCGAGCTCCGGCTCGGGCTGCCCCCACAGGCGGCCATCGACCGCCTCGTGGTGCGCGAACAGCTGGACCTCATCCACACGCACACCGAGTTCGGCCTCGGCTGGGCAGGCAGGCGTGCGGCTGAGCGGGCCAACCTGCCGCTGATCCACACGCTGCACACGCTCTACCCCGCGTACCGGCACTACGCGCCCCTCGGCCGCCTGCTGCCCGACCGCGCCATCTCAGGATATCTTGCGGTGCTCCTGGCCCCCTATGATCTGGCAGTATGCCCGTCGGAGAAGGGACGCGCCTATCTGGCATCCGTGGTCCCCGCGCTGCCCACAGTCGTGATCGGCAATGGGGCGTCCGCCGAACGATTTGATCCGGACCGGATCACGGTCGCGGACGGCAGGGGGATGGCCGCGGACCTCGGCCTTGACCCGGCGGACCAGGTGATCCTGTATGCCGGCCGGCTGGGGGAGGAAAAGCGCGTGTTGGCGCTCCTGGAGGGGCTGCGGCCCTTGCTGGAGGCCAACGAGTGCTGCAAGGTGCTTCTCGCGGGTGCAGGTCCCGCGGCCACCCATCTGGCAGCCGCAGCCCGCGCCTGGGGCCTCAGCCGCCAGGTTGTGCTTGCAGGCCCGCTTCCCTGGGAGCGGATGGGCCAAGTGTATGCGATCTCGCAGGTCTTAGCGACCGCCTCGCTCAGCGAGATCCACCCCATGACATTGATCGAGGCCCTCATGGTCGGCCTGCCCATCGTCGCGCGGCGCGACGCCAGTTTCGTCGACCTGGTCCGAAATGGCTATAATGGCTTTCTGGCGGATTCGGACGCGCAGATTGCCGCTGGGGTGGCTGCCATCCTGCAAGACGCAGCTCTCCGCCGCGACTTCGCTGCGAATGCACGGGCGCTCTCCGCGCAGTTCACCGTCGAAGCGCACGTGGACCGGCTGGAAAGGCTGTACCGGCAGGTCATCGACCATCACCGAGCGTGAAAGGCACCCACCGATGAAACTTGGCGTCTGCTATTACCCCGAACACTGGCCTCACGAACGATGGCCCCTCGACGCGGCCATGATGGCCGAGGCCGGCCTGGACACCGTACGTGTCGGCGAATTTGCGTGGCAGTTGATGGAGCCCGCCGAGGGGCGGTTCTCCTGGGAGTGGCTGGATGAGGCCATCGCGACCCTGGCCCACGCAGGCCTGGAGGTGGTGCTGGGCACGCCGACGGCCGCGCCGCCCGCCTGGCTGACCTACGATTACCCCGACGTGCTGCCGGTGGACGCGGAGGGTCGCGTGCGCAACAGCGGCACGCGGCGCCATTACTGCCCCACCAGCCCGACCTACCGCAGACACAGCGAGCGCATCGTCCGCGCCATGGCCGAGCGCTACGGGAGGAATCCCGCGGTGGTGGGCTGGCAGATCGACAACGAGTTCGGCTGCCATGACACCGTGCGCTGCTACTGCGACCAGTGTGCGGCCGCGTTCAGAGAGTGGCTGCAGCGCAAGTATGGCACTCTCGATGCGCTGAACGAAGCGTGGGGTGCGGTGTTCTGGAGCCAGAGCTACGGCCGGTGGGAGGAGATCCGGCTGCCCAACCTGACCCCAACCGGCGCCAACCCGAGCCACGTGCTGGACTACGCCCGGTTCGCGTCTGACACAACCGTCTCCTACCAGCAGCTGCAGATCGATCTTCTGCGCCGGCACACGGTGGGTCAGTTCATCACCACCAACGCGCTGGGCGATTTCGAGGATCTGGACTACCACGACCTCGCCCGGCCGCTCGACTTCATCGCCTGGGATTCCTATCCGACCGGCCATGCCGAACACCAGGGAGAATTCCTCTATCTGCCGGAGAAACCTGCCTCCCGTCCGGAGGACAGCAAGGGGGAGGCCTTCACCTACCCTTATGACGTGGGCGACCCCCTCATCACGGCTTTCTGCCATGCGCAGGCACGCGGCTACAAGCAGGCGCCCTTCTGGGTGATGGAGCAGCAGTGCGGACCGATCAACTGGAGCCGCTACAACACCGTGGTGCGTCCCGGCACGGTGCGCTTGTGGACCTGGCATGCGTTGGCCGAGGGCGCGGATGCGGTCGTCTACTTCCGCTGGCGCGCGTGCCGCTTCGCGTTCGAGCAATATCACTCCGGCCTGCTGCACCATGATGCAACCCCCGCAACCGGCTATCGCGAGCTGTTGGCAATGGCTGGCGAAAGAACCCTGATGGCGGAGATCGCCTCGCATCCGGTCGAGGCTGAAGTTGCGCTGCTGCTGGACTACGACGATCTGTGGGCCATCCAGATCCAACCGCACCGGGCGGACTTCACCCAGAAGCGGCACCTGTTCCTCTTCTACCGCGCACTGGCAAAGCTGGGCATCCCGGCCGATATCGTGTCGCCGGACGCGGACCTGTGCCATTACAAGATGGTCATAGCTCCGTCGGCGATCCTGGCCGGCGAAGCGACGGCCGGGCGATTGGCCGCGTATGCCCGGGCAGGCGGCGTGGTGATGTTCGGCGTGCGTTCCGGGGTCAAGACCCCCAGCAACCTGGTGACTGACCGCCCGCTGCCGGGCCCATTGCGCGACCTGGTGGGTGCGACCGTGACCGACTGGGGCAGCCTCTTGCCCGGGACCGGCTGCGACCTTACCACGGACCTGCCGGGGCTGGAGGGGCGCGCCTCCTTCTGGGTCGAGCAACTCGCGCCCGATCCGGGCACCGTGGTCCTCGCCAGCTATGCGTTCAGTCCGTTTGGCGGCAGCGCGGCGCTGACCGCTCGCGCGACCGGCAGTGGCCAGGTGCTCTACCTCGGCTGGTATCCCACCGAGGCGCAGGCATCCGCCATCCTGGGCCACCTGGCCGCGGGCGCCGGCGTGGCGCGCCTGGCCGAGGATCTGCCGGCAGGTGTGATGGCCGCGCGCCGCGGCCCGTACACGCTCCTGCTCAACTTCACCGACGCGCCGCACACCGTCCGGACAGGGGGCCGCGCGGTCGAGGTCGGCCCGCGCGATGTGCGGGTAGAACGCAAGTAGAGGTGCCCATTTGGTTTAGGTGGCGCGACCCTCAAGGGATCGCAAGTGCCGGGCACCTTTGGCACCTGAACCACGTTCCCCTCACCCCGGCCGCCCGTCGTTCAGCACGCGCTGCATGGCTTCCTGCAGGCCAGCGCCAGCCCGCCCACCGCTGCACCGGCGACGATCGCCACGCACGCGACGTTCAACATCGTCACGATCCCCACCCGGCCGGCCAACGCACTCGACACCACCATCCCTGCCAGCGTGGCGATCGCGGCCGCGGCGCCGAACGCGCCGAACATCCTCCCGCGGTACTCGTCGGGCGCCTCGGACTGGATGAGCGCGTTGAAGCTGACCACCATGGCCGCAATCGGGATGCCAACGAGCACGAACAGGACCAGCGCCACGGCCACCGAGTCTGCGTTGAAGATCGCGAGGTCGATCACGCCCCAACCCAGCGCGCCGAGCACCACGAGCAGCCGCGCCTGCCGCGTCTTGCCGGCCGACGCCAGGATCGCACCGCCTGCGATGCTGCCGATCGCCTGCATGGTCATCATCCAGCCGAACGTCACGGAGGTGCCCGCCAGCACGCTGCTGACCCACGGCACGATGAGCACGTCGAGCAGGCCCTCGCCGATGCTGGAGATCGTCCAGAGGAGGAACAAAGCGGTCAGGACCTGGTTGGCGCGCATCAGGCGCAGCCCGGCCAGCAGCTCCCGCCAGAACTGCAGGACGCCGCCACTCGCGCGGGCGGCGGTGGTGGCGCCCTGCAGCCCACCGGCAGACGGAGCGCCTTCCACGACGCCCGGAGCCGCACGCGTCGCGACGGTGGGCACGACCATGAACGAGATCAGCGCCGCGGACATGACGAACGAGAGCACGTCAAAGATCACGACGCTCTGGACCCCGAGCCGCGCGAGCATGAAGCCGCCCGCGGCAGGCCCAACCAGCCGCCCGACTTGCTCGCCCACGCTGTTCGCCGAGTTGGCCCGGACCAGTTCCTCGGCCGTGACGATGCGCGGCACCAGCGCATTCTTGGCCGGACCGAAGAACTGCGATATCGCGGCCTCGGAGAACGCGGCCAGGTAGACGATCCACATGTCGCCCGCGGCATGTACGGCCAGGAGCGGCAGTAGCACGAGCGCGCGGCCCAGGTCCGCAGCGATCATCGTGCCGCGGCGGTCCCAGCGGTCGACGAACACGCCCGCGACGCTGCCGAGCACGACGCGCGGCACCGTGGACACGATCATCATTGCGCCGCTGGCCAGGACCGAGCCAGTCAGGGCGTAGACGTAGAAGGCGAGCGAAGCAAAGAGGACCCAGTCGCCGGCAACGGAGATCACCTGGCCGGCCCAGAGCAGGCCGAAGTTGCGCTGGCGGAGGATCGAGATCATCGGGCTGTACCTCCTGGCTGTGACGGGACTGCAGCAAAGGAGGGCGCGCCAATGGGGCACGAGCCTAAGGCTGCGGTGTCATGCCCGTGCACGCGGCAACCGCCGCGGCGGCCTGCAAAACACTACTCCTTATACGTTCGACAGCGCGCTTATGTAGCACTGAATCGCAGCATCAGCGCGAACACACCCCAGCCCAGGTAT
>CAYLZG010000123.1:0-13472 GCA_964387985.1 uncultured Anaerolineales bacterium
CGCGCCCACATACGCCGTGCCCAGCCGCACCAACAGTGAGTCCGCCTTGGCTGTCTCGCCGGCCGAACGGCTTAAGGCCAGTGCACGCTCGTAATGCCGGATGCCTTCCTCCGGTGAGTTGTCGATACACAGGTCGCCCAACTCCCCGGCAAGTTCGGCCTCGGCCGCCTCGTCGCCGGTTGCGTGCGCCAGGAGCAGCGCCCTGCGATAGGCCTCGGCAGCGGGTGCTGCCACACCCGCGCGCCCCACCGGCCGGGCAGCCTCGCCGCGCGCAAGCTCCGTGCAGGCTGCCAGTTCTGCATAGGAATCTCCCAGCTGTCCTGCACACCGAGCCACTGCAGCGAGACACTCTCCGGCCGCGGCAGCCTGGCCCAGCTCGGTCCTGGCCTTCGCCAACCAACGCCAGGTCTCGGCCTCCAGGCGCAAGTCACCGGCAGCCCGTGACATATCAATGGCGCGCACCAGCGGTTCGATCGCATCAGCATTCTGGCCCGCCCCTGTGAGAGCCGCGCCCAGCTGGGTTGCGGCAAGAGCGCCTGCCATGGCATCATCGCTCTCCGTGGCAATCGCCACGGCCCCGCGCGCAGTGCGCACAGCCTGCGATAGAGCGCCCGACTCGCGCTGCACGGCTGCCAATGCTGCCAGATGGCGTGCTTCCCAACGTCGCCGGCCGGGAATCACCGCCGGACGCAGGGCGTGCTCCAGCCAACAACCGCGCAGCTCGTGGGGTATGTGGGCTGCAAACAAATGCGGAATGCCACCGAGAAGCGCGTCGCAGGCGGCGCGAGCGAGGGGATCATCGCGTGCTGACAGATGCTCCCAGGCAGCAGTCACCTGCGGCCAGAGTTCTACAAAATGACGCGACGCGGCAGCGCCCCCGGTCCCGCCTGCCCGGTAGGCCTCTTCCGCAGCAATCGCCGCAGCCAGCACCGCCTCAGCATGGCGTTGCCGCACGGCGGAAGCGTCGGGACTGTCATCGAGCATCCTGGCTGCGTATGAGAGCGCTGAGCGCCCGGCCCGGCAGACCGGGTCATTCGCGGCCGGAGAAGTATCGAGCAGACCGCCGGACGCCAGTCCGGCGAGCGCAGCCTCACTCACATCCTCGGGATCGCCCCACACGTCGGCGACCAGCGGAACGTCGAGAGGCCCGGATGCAAACGCACCCAGGCTACGGAAACGCCACTGCAGATCCGCCGGCAGCGCCTTGTATGCCGCTGCCAGGCGATCCCATCCCGCAGGGCCGTCACGTCCGGACTCCCCACTGTCGCCTGCCGCGCGACCGGCGCCATTGCCGCTTGGGGCGCCACGCAGGTCGCTCACCGGAACAGACACCGCGGCAAGGTCCAGGCCAAGCGCATGGTCGCGGGTTAACAGAAGCGCAGAGGATCGTTCCGGCAGCAGCTCGGCGGCGGCCCAGGCTGCAACATCGGCCTTAATGGCGTCATCCAATACAGCCAGGACGCGTCCGCGTCCGGCGAGCGCACGCCGCACGGCTGCACTTCGCCTCTTGAGATCGGCATCGCCGCCGGGGCCAATCTGCAGGTGGCGCTCGGCCTGGGCCAACAGTGTTGCAGGGAGCGTGTGTGGTCCCAGGTCCAGCCACAAGGCATCCCCGGCATATGCATGGGCGAGGTCCGCAGCCAGGGCGCGACCATAGCAGGTCTTGCCGCTCGCAGGGCCGCCGTGCACCGCGACGAGGTTGACGCCGTGATTCGTCTCAGACGAGAGGAGCGAACACAAGGCCGCGTAGGTGGAAGTATGGCTCATGTGGTTCCCCCTGGGTGGTCTGCCCAACAAGTATTTCATATATCATTGTAATAGTATTTCCTGGGAACGCCAAATCGCGGAAAAGGGGTGCGGGAAGTAGAATGCGGAGCGACACACTTCGCAGCGTTCACCCGGAGGCAGTCTCGCCCTTGGACAGATACATGTAGGATGGGCGCGGGCATGGGGTGTGCCTGGGATCTGGGCACCCAAATTCGCCACGAGAAACGAAGGAGATTCAGGGGTCTATGAGCGCGTAGGGAATCGAACCCTAAACCCGCGGCTTAAAAGGCCGCTGCTCTGCCAATTGAGCTACGCGCCCGAACGTTGATATGTTAGCACATCTGAAGCGGGCTGACAAAAGATGGGGGCCAGATCCTGTAGTTTGTTGCGGCAGGTGCCCGGCACTTTAACGATCCGAAGGATCGCAAGTGCCGGGCACCTTTGTGCGCGCCGTTCCTCATGCCGCGAAGTACTTCTCCGCCTCCCCAGGCGCGAATTGATCCAGCACCTTGCGCGGGACGCCGTTGGACTGAACAATGCGGCTATAGACTGCAGCGCTCGTGCGGGGTGTGCGTTCCCCTGTCTGGGGATCCAGCCCGATCAGCCCGAAGCGCAGATTCCACCCCTCCGCCCACTCGAAGTTGTCCACCAGGGTCCAGTGATAGTAACCTCGCACATCAACGCCGTCCCGGATAGCCCGCCACACTTCGGAGAGATACGTAGCCAGCACGTAAGGTCGCTGCACATCTTCGCGATCCGGCACACCATTTTCGGTGATGTAGATTGGCTTGCCATATGCCTGCAGCTTCTTGAGCGCCAGGTACATCCCCTCGGGATTGATCTCGCAGAAGGGCTGGCCATCAGATGTGCACTCACATGAGGCCAGTTCGGGCAGGAAGGCCTGCCTCGTGAAGAACATGCCGGGTTGCGTCCGGTCGAAGCGCATGTGGGTGGTCGAGTAGTAGTTGAGGCCGATGTAGTCGCTCGTGTCGATGAGCTGAGTGACGACCTGTCCCGCGCCCAGAACAGGACCCCATCTGCCGGTAGTCACTGCGTCCAACACGGATCGATTGGCAATCTGGTCATACAGGTCCGCCACACGGCGGTCGAACGGGTTGGCGGGATCGGCGGGCAGGAAATAACGCAGGTGGTGCGCCAGGCCGACCTTTGCGTCGCCCTGCAGTCGGTGGATGACCCGGTACGCCCGGGCATGGGCCAGAAGCATGCTGCGCAATACGGCCGCTGCTCGACGCCAGCTTCTGCCACCCGGAGGGAAGAGCCCTTCGTGGAAGCCGATAAACGCATAGACCGTCGGCTCGTTGATCGTGCACCACAGGTTGACCTGGTCGCCCAGCGCGTCGACGACCTTCGTAGTGAAGCGGGAGAAGTAGTCGCTGGCGAGCGGATTCTCCCAGCCGCCCAGTTCACCGAGCCACACGGGGTCCGTGAAATGGTGCAGCGTGACCATCGGTTCCAGCCCGCGCTCACGCAACAGCCCAACCATCTCACCGTATTTGGCCAACGCCCGGGCATCAAACTCGCCCGGGTTGGGCTCGATGCGGCTCCACTCGACCGAGATGCGCAGGCTGTTGAGCCCAAGCCCGGCCGCGCGGTCGAAATCGTCCGCAGCCACTTCCAGATCCCACCAGTTGGTGGCCGGGCCGCACACCTGGCCGCCGGCGATGCGGCCAGGCTGCTGCTCCCACAAGGACCAATTGTTAGCGTGGTTGCCGCCTTCGTTCTGGTGCGCAGCGGTGGCGGCGCCCCAGCGGAAGCCATCGGGAAAATGCAGGATGTTGTTCATAGTTCCATCGCTAATTGGCAGGCTCGTTGTCCTTCACATCGTTCACGACCGGTGCAGCAGCCCAGTGCTCGAACGTCACACCGGCCTCAGTCAGGAATGCAACCGCATTCTCGTCGGGATAATGGCCGGCGTAGACGACGCGCTTGATGCCCGCATTGATGATCATCTTGGCGCAGGTCAGGCACGGCTGGTGGGTGACGTAGATGGTGCCACCTGCAACGCTGACGCCGTGCAACGCAGCCTGAATCAGGGCATTCTGCTCCGCATGCAGGGTGCGCACGCAATGCCCGGCGATCATCAGGTGCCCGATCTCGTCGCAATGCGGCAAGCCGGCAGGCGAGCCGTTGTAGCCGGTGGTCAGGATGCGCCGGTCCTTGACCACGATCGAGCCGACGCGGGCCCGGTCGCACGTGCTGCGTTTGGCCACCTCGAAGGTGATGCTCATGAAGTAGTCGTCCCACGAGGGTCGGAAATGCTCGTTCATCAACCTGTTCCAAACTGGCGATCGCCTGCATCGCCCAGGCCGGGCACGATATAGCCGATTTCATTCAGCCGTTCGTCGATCGCAGCCAGGTAGATCGGCACGTCGGGATGGTCGCTGTGCAGCCGGTCAACACCCTCGGGTGCACCGATGATGCCGACATATTTGATGCGTTGCGCACCCCATTTCTTGAGGATGTCGACCGTGGCCGAAGCCGAGCCGCCGGTCGCAAGCATTGGGTCGAGGATCAGGCACACCTGCACAGTTGGCGCGATGGGCAGCTTGTTGTAGTACTGCACGGGGCGCAGGGTGCGTTCATCGCGGAACAGCCCGATGTGCCACACTTCAGCACCGGGCATCATCTCCCAGATGCCCTCGACCATGCCCAGGCCGGCGCGCAGCACAGGAATCAATCCGATGGTCTCGGTCAGCTCACGGCAGTGCGCGGTCGCCAGGGGGGTTTCGACTTCCTTGGGCCGTAAGGTGAGATCGGACGTGGCCTCGTAAGCCAACAGGATAGCGATCTCGCGAATCAATTCGCGGAACTTCTTGGGCTCGATGCTCTTGTCGCGCAGGATCGAAAGCTTGTGCTGAATCAACGGGTGATTTGAGACGAAGACATTCTCAGGCAAAGTGAACACTCAACCCTCCCGGCTGCTGGCTGCGCCAGCATGGCACGGCATGCTGGCGTGGACAAAAAAATGGGTTGAGACTCCCTCCGAAGAGGGCGCTCAACCCATCAACTGTGGGCCAGCTTGTGATCGCTGGCCTCACGCATTGAACGCTCATGCGTTACTCGATCTCCTGCTGATCCCGCGGCATCAAACCACGCTTAATGAGCTTCTCTACCTCGACCTGGCAGGGCAAACAGAGCGTGGCGTCCGGGCGCACTTCCAGGCGCTCGGTAGGAATCTCGATGCTGCAGCGTTCGCAGATCCCATACCGGCCCTTGTCGATCGAGCGCAGTGCGGCCTGCACGCGCGCCAGGCGTCCTTCCAACTGAGCGACAAGCGCAACGTTCTTCTCACGCTCGATCAGATCAGGGTCTCCCTCTTCGGCATCGACATCCACTTCTACCTTAAGGGCTTCGCGAAGACGCTCAAGCTGGCCCGCCATGCTTTTCTGTTCTTCAGCCAATTTGCGGCGCTCGCGCGCGACGATTTCTGGTCTTGTTGTCACTGCAACGCTCCTCATTCAGCCTGGAAAAGGGCTGGCCCTTTATACCATAGAATGTTGAGCGCGTCAACGCGCGCTGCGTCGTCGCGCGCGTTGATTCAGCGCCAGCGATTCTGAGCACGCCGGTCGATCAGTCGCCCGCAGCAACCTGCTGCATCTCGAACAGTCGCCTGAAATGATACCCGTAGATCGAAAGAGTGATCGCCTGCGGGAAAAGGCGAGGCCTGCGGAAAAGGGTCCAGACAAGAAGCTTCCAGAACTGAAGCCGCTCTTTGCCCGCGATGCCCAGCCGGCCGATCGATCGAAACAGCGCTTTGACCTGTTCCCGATCGATTGGCTCGCTGACTCTCGGGGGCCTAAACTCGCGCAGGAAGGTGATCACGCGCGCGTAGTAGTGCTCCGGTGCATAGAGATGGCTGAGCACCGCGTTATAGCCGGCGTACAGCGCGTCCAGAGGCATTTTGGGCAGGATGTTGGTCAGGGCTGCGACGTTGTTGCCCGAAGCAGCGCCGGTCAGCCGGCCCTCCCGAACCATGCGTTCCCAGAGCCGGGTCGCAGGAGGCGCCTGGAGCAGTCCAACCATCGCGGTCACGATGCCGCTGCGCTGGATGAACTCGATCTGGCGCTGAAATGTACTGTGCGTGTCACTGTCGAAGCCCAGGATGAACCCGCCCTGCACCTCCAGCCCTGCACGCTGGAGCTTCTTGACGTCGGCGATCAGATCGCGGCCCTGGTTCTGCTTCTTGTTGCACTCGGCCAGGCTGCTCTCCTCCGGCGTTTCGATGCCGATGAAGACCGTATCGAAGCCCGCGTCGACCATGAGCTGCAGGAGCACCGGGTCATCGGCCAGGTTGATCGAGGCCTCGGTATTGAACGGCATGCCGGCCTTGCCCTTGCGCCATTCTATGATGGCAGGGAGCAAATCCTCTTTGAGATGGCGCTTGTTGCCGATCAGGTTATCGTCTACGAAGAAAACGCGCCCGCGCCAGCCGAGGTTGTAGAAGAGATCCAGCTCCGCCACGACCTGGCTCGCATCCTTGACGCGCGGGCGGTGGCCGTAGAGCGCGGTGATATTGCAGAATTCACAGTCGAAGGGACAGCCGCGCGAAAACTGGAGCGCCAGTGAAGCATACTGCTGCAGGTTGGCCAGGTCCCAGCGCGGGATGGGCGTCTCCCGCATGTCCGCGAAGTCGCCGGTCCGGTAGATGTGCTGCGCCTTGCCCGCTGCCAGGTCGGCCAGGAAGGGCGGCAGCGTGATCTCAGCCTCATTCAAGACCAGGTGGTCGACCTGGGGGAACTGCTCCCATTCGCCGGTGAAGAGCGGCCCGCCCGCAACGACCGGCAGCCCCGCGGCCTTGCACCGGTCGATGGTCTCAACAGCCGACTCGCGCTGCACCGTCATCGCACTGATGAAGACGCAATCTGCCCACGCCAGATCCGCGGCCCGCAAGGGAGTCACATTCATATCGACCAGCCGCAGCTCCCACTCTTGCGGCAGCATGGCTGCGACGGTAAGCAGCCCCAATGGCGGCGTAGATGCGGACTTGCGTATGAACGCCAGCGCGTACTTGAAGCTCCAGAACGTGTTCGGGAACTCGGGGTAGATCAGCAAAGCTCTCATCTTGGACTCCAGTCGGGTGCGGTCTGTGTGAAGGCGCCGTGCAGAAAGATTTCCAACGTAGCGTTGAGCATCCCCCGCATGCGATCGACGTTTTCGCCTGCGCCATGCGTGCGAAGCACGTTGAACACATTGCTGAGGAAGAAATCCGTGGCGTACTCGACCCCGACCTCGGGTCGCAGCTTGCCCTGGGCACGCGCCAGGGTAATGACGGTGCGTATCGGGTTGTAGAAGTCCGGCAGCGATCGCACCGCGCCGGCCAGGCGCTGCGGATCGGGCGACAACAGCTCGGAGATGATGATACGGGCAGCCTCAGGGTTTGCCGCGCACCATTCGGCCAGGTCGGTCACGAACTTGTGCAGGACTGCGGTAGGCTCGGCTATGTTGTCGATCTCCGCCTGGACCGCATCCATCAATTCGGCCAGGCTTTGCTGGTTACCCGCCAGGACGATCAGCTCCTTGTAGGGGAAATAGTTGAAGACGGTCTTCTCACTCACCAGGCTGGCCTTGGCGATCTGGCGAACCGAGACCTGGGCGAAACCATGCTGCTGGAACAGGGCCATCGCCTTTTCGACGATGGTCTGCTCGGTCAGCGAACGCTTGAAATCGCGGAGCGATAGGGTCATGACGTACACCTGCTATAAATTTACATGGTCTGTAAAGATACAGTTAGTATAATGAGATCGTAGAGGATTGTCAAGTGGGACAACTGAAGGCGCCGGGCGCCTCGGAGGCGCCGGGCACCTGAAAGGAACCACACCCCTGCCGGCTCAGCCCATCTGCTGGATGTAGCGCGTCGCCGCAAACATCTCGTCGCGGTCTGTCGTGCGGACCAGGTACATGTAGTCGCTCATGGCCAGGCTGAAGGCAGGAGTGACCGGCTCATGGTGCGCGATGCAGTACCCCCACGTGCTCAGGATGTCTTCGTGAGAGTGCCAATACTGCTTGTTGTACTTCCGGCCGACGTAACAGCAGTAGTACTTGCGGATGTAGCTGTCGACGAAATGGTTATTCACCACCACGTTGGCCCAGCCCCAGTACAGGTCCACCTCGCAGGAATGGTTATACACGTCGAGGGCCGTCCCGCCGGGCGGCCGGACGTTGACTTCCAGTGCGATCAGGCGGCCGTCAGGAGTCCGGAAGAACTCGAAGTGGAAGAAGCGCTCGCGAATGTCGAACTCCTTGAGGATGCGACGCCCCGCCTCTTCCAGGTCGGGCGCAATCTCGCGCTCCGTATAGAAATACAGGTGGCGGTCCTCGTTCACGGTCTCCATGATGCCCTGGCTGAAGACAAGCGATCCGAAGAAGACCGGTTTGCCCTCGCGGTCGGTCAAGCCATCGAACGAGACGATCTCGCCCGTGATGAACTCCTCGAGGAGGTAATCGACCGGGGGCTTGGTAGCAAAGAAACGTTCGAGCGCGGCGCGGTCATCGATGCGAAAAGTGTTGGCCGCGCCGACGCCGATATCGGGCTTCGCAACCAGGGGATAGCCGATCCGGTCGACCATGGGCAGTGCATCGCCGAGGGTTTGGACAAGCCCGCCAGCTGCGACCGGCACGCCCGCGCGCAGGTAAGCAGCCTTCATCAGCGACTTGCGTTTGTAGGCTGCGATATCTCCCAGGTGTGGGCCAGGGATGTTGAAGTCGGTGCGCAACCGGGCCTCGCTCTCCATCCAGTACTCCGAGTGCGAGTCGAGCCGGTGAAGCTTGCCGTGCCGGTGCGTCAGATAGCCGCAGGCGCGCAGCAAGTCGTCGTAGTTGTGCATGTCGCTGACACGGTAATACTCGGTGAGGGCCTCGCGCAACTCGGGCCGAAGATTGTCATGCGATTCGTCGGCCAGCCCGAGGACGGTGACGCCCAGGCGAGCAAGGTTGACCGAGAAAAGGTAGTAATTCGGCGGAAAGTGCGGGGAAAGATGGACGTAATTCATTACGGCGCCTCAATCGCATGCAGGTTGGTCAGAACAGGAACAGGAAGTAAGGAACGTTGTACCCGTATTGTAACCGTAGGAGAGAGCGAGTGTCAACGCTTAGGAGGCACCATGGAAAGCTTGCTGCGGCAGCGCGCGGCGCCCTCCTCCTTGCCCTGCCGCTCGAAAAGAACGAGGCAATCGCCAAACAGCTTGGCCGCCAGCTTCTGGTGGCCCTGGGCCTCGGCGATGCTGGCGAGATTATAAACGGCATCGGCGCAGCTCTCCTCCAGGCCCATCCTCCGAAGCAGATCCAGGCTCTCGCGATAGAGCACGGCTGCCTCCTCAAGATTGCCCTCTTGCTGTGCAACACCGGCCAGGATGGCAAGCGCCCTCGAGCGGGTATCCATCTCGCCCACTGAACGACACGAAGCGATGCTCTCCTCGAGCTGAGCGCGTGCCGCAGGGAGATTGCCCTCGATCGCGTCCATGTAGCCGTGGTTCAGCAATGGTACGGCCATGGCCCACCGGTCGCCGACCTCCCGAAACAGGGCCAGGCTCTCCTTGAGCAACACACTCGCGGCCGGGTAGTCGTGGCGCAGCAGGCTGGCCTCGGCTGCCGGATTGAGGTTGAGTCCGATCAACCACTTGTCCCCCAGCTCGCGCGCGCGGTCCAGGCATTCAGTCGCTGCAGCCTGCGCTGTCTCCCGGTCCACCTGGAAGGACGCGATCATCGCGAGACCGCTGAGCCCCCATGCCAGCTCCCCGTGGAGCTCTGACCCGCCTGCCCGACAAGCCGCGATGCTCTCCTCCATGAAGCCGCGTGCTGCACTCAGATCGCCGCGCTGCCAGGCAAACGATCCCACACCAAGAAGCACACGAGCAGCGGCTTGTCGATCGGTCCGCGGGTCGTTCCGGCATGCCAGTGCCCTGGTCGACCACTCCCAGCCTTCGCTCAGCCGGCTTCGCATGACCCAAAACCAGGATAGCGCAGCGACCAGGCGCAGACCCATGCCTGCGCCCTCACCGTGGTCGAAGAACCATGCCAGCGCCGCACGCAGGTTGCCGCTCTCCGCCTCCAAGCGATCCAGCCACGGTCCCTGGCCCGCGGTGCGCAGGTGCGGGTCTGCCTTCTCCGCCAATGCCAGAAAATACGCCGCGTGCCGTTGCCGGACCAACGCTTCTTCTCCGCGTTCCACGAGCCGCTCGAGCGCGTAAGCCCGGATCGTCTCCAGGAGGGCGAACCTCGTTTCACCCTGGCGCTTCAACCGCACCACCAGGTTGCTCTCGACGAGCGAGGTCAGCACATCCAGATTCGTGCGGGAGTCATCAGAAACCCCCTGATCGATACTCAAAACGCCATCCGCAGCGTCCAGTGTCCACCCATCCATGAAGACACTCGATCGGGCCAGGTAACGCTGCGCATGGGGCGTAAGCAGGGCGTAACTCCATTCGATGGCATCGTGAAGCGTGCGATGGCGCGGGGACGCATCGCGCATCCAATCCGCATGTAGCAGGAGTGATCCGTCCAGCCGCTCCAGAAGTGCTCGCGGCGGCAGCGCTGCGATGCGAGCCGCCACCAGCTCGATGGCCAGTGGCAAGCCGTCGAGGCGAACGCAGAGTGCCGCAACGGCAGCGGCGTTTTCGCGCGTCAGTGTAAAGGCGGACCTCCCAGCCTGGCTGCGCTCAACAAACAGCGCAACCGCCGAATAACGCAGCAGCTCCGTGGGTTCCACGGTCTCCGGCTCTCCCGCGGGCGTCAGCAACGGAACAACTGCGTATTGGCGCTCACCGCGGATGCGCAGCGGTGTGCGGCTGGTGACCATGATGGTCAACCAGGGACAGGCTTCCAGCAGCTCACCAAGAAGGGGCGCCGCGGCTCCCACGTGCTCGAAGTTGTCCAACACCAGTAACAGGTGCTTCTCCCCCAGGTACGTTTTGAGGCGGCTGGCAAGACTCTGGCCGGGCATTTCGTTGACACTCAAGGTCCCGGCGATCGCGGCGGGAACCAGGTCCGGATCGGAGAGCGCGGCCAATGCGACATAACAAAGGCCATCTCCGAAGTCATCCGCGAGGCTGGCCGCGGCTTGAATCGCCAGCCGCGTCTTGCCCACACCGGGTGGGCCAACCAATGTCAACAACCGGGAGGCGCCATCCAACAGTCGCTCACGTATGACCGCGATATCGTGCTCGCGGCCGATCAATGGTGTAAGCGGAGTTGGCAGATTCGTGAGACGGTGTAGTTCATGGCGCCAGGCGCCGGACGTGAGGGCTGCGGGAAGACCCGGTGGCGTGCGCGCAAAGCTGATGAATGCGGCGCGATCTTCAGGACTAATGGCCAGATGCTCTGCCAGCAGCGCGGCGATCTGCGCGGACGGTCGCCGCTCATTGGCCTCGATCTTCTGAAGGGTGATCACCGCGCAGCACACCCGATCTGCCAGCTCTTTTTGGGTCAGATCGAGCGCCTTGCGCCGTTTCTTGAGCCACGCACCGAAGGATAATTCGCTGTTCATCATCACTGCCATTCCCGAGGACAACGCCCAACCAGCGACACGGATCACCAACAATATACCACAGTTTGCCAACCGGTTGTATGGCTTCTTGTATGTTCCAGGGTCTTCCGGCATTCGCGAGCACGTGCTATATGAAAGCCAACAAGGTCGCTATTCCGACAATGGAGGTGGAGCATGAGAACCTTACGCATTGCTGTGCTCGGACGTATTCTACCCCTGCTGATCGCCCTTTCTCTGGTGCTCATCTCAGCGACAGGCGTTTACGCCGGCAACGCTCGGGTGGACGGTGTTGAAGAACCTATCCTTCCCTACTACGCACGGATCTCCGCGGCGGAGATCTACCACAACAACGATTGGGCTGTCGTTGTTTTTTACCGCCCGCCAAGCTGCGTACCAGACGCCTTCAACCTCCTCGAATTCTATGATATGGCGGCGTTGGAGGCGTTAGACTGTCCTCTGACCGTCGATGGGATCTTCGTCTGGGACGAGCCCTGGGTGCAACCCGCGCTGATCAACTTGCACGGCCTGGGTGCGGTGCCAGTCTGGTTCGTGAGTTGGGGTGACATGCAGGGAGCTGTCGCAGACGGCACCTTAACCATCGGCGAACTGTCTGCGCTGCCGTCGCTGATGGAAGGCTCCGCCAGCTTCTACCACGAGATGCTGCAACCCTACCCGACTGTCAAGGGCAAGATCGAGTACAGCGCCAAGGGAAGCCTGACAGACGGACGATCCTTCCAGGTCCATGTTACGTGGATCGGGGATCACGAGATGCGGGTGGACATAAAAATCCGCTAGGGATCCGGGATCAGATGAGAAGACCGCTTGCGAAAACCGCAGGCGGTCTTTTTCGCGCCCGTGCTTCCGAACCTCGACTCGCGCGCAGGTTGTGACAGGCTGCGTAAGCATGTATAATGCTCCCGAACAAACGTATCGCTGGATTGCAACCTATGTCAGATCGCACCATCTCGCCGCAAGGGCGGCCCGAAGAAGTCATTGTCGATGCCGCGCTGCGGCCGCACACGCTCGATGAAATGCTGGGGCAGGACCGCCTGCGCGAAAACCTCCGCATCCTCATCCAGGCAGCCCGCGCGCGCAGCGAGCCCCTGGACCACGTGCTATTGTACGGTCCGCCCGGCCTGGGCAAGACCTCCCTGGCCTGGGTGCTCAGCCACGAGATGGGCGTGGGCATGAAGGTGAGCGCCGGGCCCGCGATCGAGCGCGCAGGCGACCTGGCCGCGATCCTGACCAACCTCCGCCAGGGCGACATCCTCTTCATCGACGAGGTGCACCGGCTGGGCCGCGCGGTGGAAGAGGTGCTCTATCCCGCGATGGAGGATTTCGCGCTGGACATCGTGGTGGGCAAGGGGCCCAGCGCGCGCAATATCCGCCTGAAGCTGCCCCGGTTCACCCTGGTCGGCGCCACTACGCGGCTGGCCCTGATGACTGCGCCGTTGCGCGCCCGGTTCGGCGCGGTGTACCGCTTCGACTTCTACGACCTGCCGGCCATGGAAGCCATCGTTGCCCGCGCGGCGCGGCTGCTGCAGGTCCCGGCCACGCCCGACGGGATCCACGAGATCGCCCGCCGCGGCCGCGGCACCCCTCGTGTCGCGCTGCGCCTGCTGCGCCGCGCGCGGGACTTCGCCCAGGTGCGGCATGAAGGCATGATCACTGCGGACTCGGCGCGCGACGCCCTGGCCCTGATGGACATCGATGACCTGGGGCTGGACGCGCTCGACCGTGGTGTCCTGGGCCGCATCATCCGCGACTTCCGAGGCGGACCGGTGGGCCTGGAAACCATCGCCGCTTCTTTGAGCGAAGAGTCCGACACGATCATGGATGTGGTCGAGCCCTATCTCCTCCAGCTCGGCTTCCTGGAGCGGACCCCGCGCGGCCGCGTGGCCACTCGCAAAGCCTACGAGCACCTCGGCGAGCCCTACCCCGAGAGCGGGGAGCAGCCAGGGCTGTTCGAGCAAGCAGACTGATGAAGACGAGCGAGTTCGATTACGTCCTCCCTCCCGAGCTGATCGCACAGACGCCGGTCGAGCCGCGCGATGCATCCCGGCTCCTGGTCGTCGATCGCGCGACGGGCAGCCTGGCGCACCGGACCTTTGCCGATATCCCGGAGTATCTGCGTCCGGGCGACCTGCTGGTGGGCAACAACAGCCGGGTGATCCCCGCGCGGCTGCATGGCATCAAGGAGACG
>CAYLZG010000124.1:0-13416 GCA_964387985.1 uncultured Anaerolineales bacterium
GGCCGGCCGGGCGAAGATGGAGTCGGCGGTCGACTATGTCGGCGCGAAGGCGTCGGTCGAGTTCCTGCTGGATCACACGTCGGATGTCGTGGCGCTGTTCGGCGTGCAGCGGGAGAACTACACCTACCGGCCGCAGCACAACCGGCCCCGGCGGTGCGGGTACAAGGGCCACTCGCGGGCGTCGGCCGAGTATGCGGTCGATCTCATCGGCCGGGGCCTGCTCGACCTCGCGCCGCTGGTGACGCACCGCCTGCCGCTCGAACGGTACGCAGAGGGGATCGATATGCTCGAGGCCCAAGCCGCGGTGAAGGTCATGTTCTAGCTGTGGGAGGGGTGAGGCGGAATCAGGAATTAGGAATTATGAATTAGGAATCCTGCCGGCCGGCTGACCGCACCGGGCAACTGGAGCCGGCCAGCAAGGTCAACCGGCACAGGTCGGTTTCGCTGGGCTGCGTAGCAACACGGTAGGCGCAGTTTCAACTGCCGGCCGGCTGATCGCCTCCGGCCGCGACCAGATGCTGCCGCAAGAAGTCCTGCACGTTCACTGGTTGGTTCGTGCGGCTGCTCTCGATGGCCGCGAAAATGATGGCAACTGATTGCAGATTGTCAGCGACATTGGTGGCCATCGGCTCGCCGCCATCCAGCCAGCCAATGAACTGATCAATCAACCACTGGTGCCCCCACAAGGATCGTTCGAGCAACGGGAGCTTTTCGCCCTGACCTTCCCGCCCCTCTCGACCTTTCATGGCTGGGTCATAGGTAAAGCGTTCCAGTTCGCGGTGGTTCAGGATGAGCGTGGCCTTCTCGCACTCAGCGCGGATGTACTCGTTTCCCCAGGGATTCAGGCCTATCGTGTTGGTTTTCGAGCCTTCATACGATACGCGTGTGCCGTTTGCGAGATGCATGAGCACCAGACCTTGGGCGTCGCCGGCAAACTCACCCCAGCTTGGCAACCAGGTCTGGGCATAAACCGTGTCGCAAAGGGCGCCGGTCATGTCTGCCAGCAAGTCCAAGTGATGCACAGCTCCCTCGATCATTAACGGATCCAGCATTTCATAGCGAAATTTGCCCCAACTGGCGAATTTGCGGCAGTCACAGGCGAAACGGCAGACCAGATAATCGAGTGCGCCATAGCGCTCAGAGGCCAGCTCTGAGCGCAGTGTAGTCTTGTCCTGTTCGAAGCGGTGACTCATGGTCACGCCCATCTTCACGCCGGACCGTTTCACCTTCTGAGCGATGCGCACCGAGCCGGGCATCGTGTCGGCGATCGGCTTTTCGGAAAGGATGTGCATGTCATGCGCCAGGGCGAGGTCGACCACTTGCTCGTGGAAGGCTGGCGGAATAACAATGCTACAAAAGTCGGCGCGCACCTCGTCAAAGGCCCGGCCCAGGTCGGTGTAGCATTGGTCGCGGCGCAGGCCAAGCGCCGTCTGTGCCGTCTCCAACGCCTGTGGGTTGATATCCACGGCGGCCACCACTTCTACCTGTCCAGCCTGAATGCTCGGTGTTAGAAAATACTTACACCAATAGGCACCGGCCCCACCGGTACCGACCTGGATCAAACGATATGCCATAGTTCCCGATCTCCTTTGGTGTCACTGTTCAGCCAATGGTTTCGCCCGCCCCTGATAGACATCGTCGTCCCAGGCCAAGGCCCCGAACCGCGGTTGGTTACCCGTGAGCACCGCGAGCGCATCCTGGCAGGCATCAGTGAAGCAACGGCGGTGGCAGTAGATCGTATCGCCAGCGACATGGGGTGTTGGCAGCACATGCGGATGCCGGCGGAACCAGGCGTCGGTGGGTGGCGGCTCGGGTGCAAACACGTCGACGGCTACCATCAGTTCACCCGCCTCGACGCGTCGCCATAACGCTGCCTGCTCGACCACCGCCATGCGCGTGACGAGAACCACCAGGGCCCCCTTCGGCAAGGCGTCGATCACCGCACGGCTGATAATGCCCTGGGTGGCCGGGGTGGGGGGAATCCCGATGACCAGTATTTCACTGACACTGGCCAGATCCACAAGCGAAGCCACTGGCTGCGCTGAATATCGAGCAAACAATTGGCTGTCGATGAAGGGATCACAGGCGAAGAGGTCGCAATGGAAGGGCACCAACAGCTCGGCATAGCGGCGATTGATGCTGCCCAGTCCTGCCAGTCCGACACGTCGCCCGGTCAAGTCACCAAAGACGAAATCGGGATTTCCCCACGACTGGGATTTCCAGGCGCCGCTGCGCACAATATCCAGCGAAGCTGGGATATGGCGGATGAGGTTCAGGGTCATGGCAAGCGCGAACTCCGCCACTGAAGGGGTCATGCTGCGGGAGGTATCGATGACAGCAATCGATCGCTGCGCAAAGCTGGCAAAGTCCATCCAGCCGCCGAAACGCATGTCGAAGGTGCCCGCCAGGACTTTGAGCTGGGGTGCACTGCCCCAATCCTGCGGTTCCGTCGGCGGAAGAAACCAGGGGCTGACAAGCGCGGCGTCGGCAGTCCGCAGAGATGCACGGAACCGGTCCAGGTCCTGTTCATATGTCCCATCGTCTAGGACGATGAGATCCACCTCGCCGCGTGCTTCCAACAGGGCCAAGCCCTCACTGACGACCTGATCGCCGCGGCGCCCCTTCTGAAGAACGACAAATCGCATAGCTGTCCTCCTCTGTCTTCAGCCAATAGCATAGCCAGGGCCGGCGCTACAATCTTCTCGCGCACCAGGTGATGCCCCGATCCATGATCGTGCGGAAGCTCGGGTTGGCGAACGCCTCGTTGTCGTGACCTCCCTGCAAGCAGAAGACCCGGGCCTCTCGATAGCCGCGCGTCCAGGCCACGGTGTTCATGCTGTCCGGATGTTTCACGGTCAGCAAGATATCGCTGCCCGGACCGGCATCCTTCATCGAATAGACTTCGTCGATAATATCGAAAGGCGCCAATCCTCTGGTAATCGGGTGATTGGGATTGGCTACATCGATATGCAGGTGCTGGTCCTCTTTGAAACCGAAGCGCCGATCATCGATGCCCACGATCTCGGACCAGAGCGGCCAGTCAGGATAGGCGAGTACGGCGTGGTGGAGAACGAGGATCCCTTGCTCACGTTTGCCTAGATCCTCGATGACCCCCTTGGCACCCTTTTCCCACCATGGTCCTTCTCCCGTGGGGGTCTCCATGTGCATATTGTAGAAGACAATGACATCGTAGCCGGCCCGCACCTCAGACGGCGCGATGCTGAAGTCTTCCATGTGTTGGACGTAGCAATCGGCTTCCGGCAAAGCGCGGAATAGCTGTTGAAAGCCGATGACGTCAAATCCGTGGCGTCCCGTAACGACGGCAACCTTAATCTGCGACATTTCTGACCTCCTGGCGGATGTTCAACTCACACTTAAGCTCGGATCCCCACTCCGGACGAGTGCCGCACAACTAGTTCGACGGGTATAAATGTGTCGCGCTCGACGCTCCTGCCCTGCAGCAGGTCCACCAGCTTGGCAGCCGCCAGTCCACCCATCTTCTGCGGCTGCTGGCGCACGGTGGTTAGAGGGGGAGTCAACAACGCTGCAAACGGTTCATCGGCGTAACCGACGAGCGCAAGGTCCTCGGGGATGCGCAGCCCAAGCTCCCGACACACTTCCATCACCCGCACGGCATGGCCATCATTGGATGCGATTACTGCTGAAGGCCGGCCAGAGTTGCCAAGGTAGTCACGCAGAGCGGAGCGCTCATACTCCGCCAGCTGACCCGTACGCTCCTCTTGAAAGTGGAGTTCAGGCAGGTATGGCAGTAATCCCTGGAAGACCAGGCCGACATCATAGCCCACGCCTGCCATATCGAGCGCCTGCCGGTATCCTCGAAGTCGCTTAGCCACAGAGGACACGTAGAGATCGGATCCCGTCACAAAACCTATGCGGCGGTGACCCAGGCCGAGCAGGTGTTGCGTGACAAGGGAGCCGCCGCCAAAATCATCGGACGCCACGAAGGGAGCTTCGAGATCATCAAAGAAACGGTCGACAAGTACCAACGGAACGCGGCTGGCAACGTACTCACTGAGCGCCTGGTGCGCGTGGGGGCTGTCGGCCGGCATGATCAGGAAGCCGTCGACCTTGCCTTGCTCCCACAAATCACGCATCTCCGTCTGCTCAGCGCCGATCTCGTTACGGCTGCTGCAGAGCACCGGCCGCAGACCGCTCTTTCTCAGCATCTGCTCGGCGCCGATGATGATGCCCATCATGAATTGGTCCCGCGTATCGAGTACGATGAGGCCAATGTTGCCGGTCCGTCGTCTGGCGAATGCCCCGGAGAGTTCCGTCACATAGTGCCCCCGCCCCGGAGTGCTCACAGTCAAGCCTTCTTCGCTCAACAACCGCAAGGCGTGGCGGAGCGTTGGCCGGCCGATGCCCAGGAGCGCCGCGAGCTCGTTCTCTGAAGGCAGAGCGGAAGCCGGAGGATAGGTGCCATCGGCTATGCGCTGCCTGAGATAGTGAGCAGCCTGCTGATACAGGGGTTCTGAACCCCGTACGGTGAACACCTCGGATGCCATAGGCCGCCTTCCTGGCAGTAGCTCATTGCTCAAGGCGTGATTCAGCTCAGGACCATCGTCTCGCTCTGAAGGAATCATACCATCCACGGAGTCTGCGCGTGCCATCGGCGAAGACGCTGATCGAGTTCGCCCGCTACAGCCTCGTGTTCACCCGTGCCCGCCAGGTTGCGCAACTGGTAGGGATCCTGGATCAGGTCAAAGAAAACGTGAGGCTTGGGGCCAAGGCTGCCGTCGCCTTCGCCTGCTGGCAGTTCGTACAGGTAACCTGGCGTGCGGATGCCAACTCCTTCATGACTGGTCTCGATGAAGGCGCAGCTATCCTCCACGGTATCCTGCTCACCCCGCAGGATGGGTGCTAGGTTACGGCCATGGACGTGACTTGGCACCTCAGTGCCGATCAGATCCGCGAACGTGGGCATGAGATCCACCAAGCTTGCCACCTGACGGTCGATAACCCGCTGGCGAGTGCCCGGCAGGGCTGGCCAGCGCACCAGCAGTGGAATGTGTATGGATTCCTCGTGGAGCCCGCCCTTCTGGACGCGCCCGTGGCTGCCCAGGTAATCGCCGTGGTCAGAGGTGAAGACCACAATCGTGTTCTCGGCCAGTCCTGTGGCATCCAACGCCGCCAGCATGCGCCCGACGGCAGCATCTACCCAGGTCGTCATTCCGTAGTATTCCGCGATGGCGTGGCGTATGTCGTAGCCTGCCGGTAGTTCGTTGGTGTACGGCAAATGGTACTTGTAATAGCGAAAATCGTAGCGGTAGATCTTAAGCCACTTGTCCTGGTCGGGCAGCGGTCGACCGAGATTCACATTCGGGCGCACTGGCACCTCATCAGGGCTGTACTTGTCCAAGTACTCTGGCGGGGCATCGGCGAAGGGACAATGCGGCGGTGAGATGTTGTAAAAGAGGAAAAAGGGCTGCTGCGAGCAAGATCTTTCCTGCAAGAACTGTGCCACCCGCGCCGACTCAAAGTCCACCGTATACCCGGCCGGCACGAACTCTGGACCGCCGTCCTCCGTGAAGCTCTGTCCGCTGTGGCAGTGGTGCACACGGGCGATGACGTAGCGGTGGAAACCGAGCATGTCGGGCCACACGTGGATATGCCACTTGCCGATAACGGCGTTGTAGTACCCGTTGGCGGCCAGTAACTCGGGCAGCGTCGGCTCCTTAAGATGAAGGCGTCCGGGCGCAGGGTACTCCGGCAGTTCAAAACCATCGGGGCCGGGCGCCGCCGCGTTGCCGACGCCGCCCGTGCAGCGCCGCGCGTGCTGGCCGGAAAGCATTATCGAACGAGCAGCCATGCAGACCGGGTAGTTTGTGATTGCCGTTTTGAAGCGCGTGCCTTCGGCAGCGAGGCGGTCAATGTGTGGCGTGTGAATCACGGTGTTGCCGTAGCATCCCACCTCAAAAGCCCGCAACTGGTCACAAGTACAGAAAATGATGTTGGGTTGCTTGTTCATGCCGCCTCTATGCCATCACTCCTCGTAGCGATAGCAGGCCACCTCGTGCTGTGAGACTGAGCCATTACCCTCAACCGGCCGCAGTTGGGGCTGATCAGCCCAGCACTTGTCGAAAACGAACGGGCACCGTTGAGCATATAGGCAGCGGCTGCGCTGCACCGCGCTCGGCGGCACTTTCTCGGTAACGGCCGGCAACTCGTCGCGCCAGCGCTGATCGGGATCCGGTATGGGTATTGAGCCGATGAGCAGTTGGCCGTATGGATGCAGCGGCGTTTTAGTGACCACCCGTGTCTGGCCCCGTTCGGCAATCCGCCCCTGATAGAGCACAATGATTTCGTCGCCCAGGTATTCGGCAGTCGAAAGATCATGCGTGATAAACAAGGTTGAGATGCCGTACTGGTCTCGGAAATCAAGCAGGATATTGAGAAACGAGGCGCGCATGCCCGCGTCAATCATCGACACTGGCTCGTCGGCCACAATCAGCCGCGGCCGTATCAGGTGCAAGCGGGCGAGCATCACCCGTTGGCGCTGCCCGCCGCTGAGCTGGTGGGGATATTTGCCTAGGATCTCCTCCGCGCGTAGGTCAACCGCACGCAGCGATTCCTCGATCCTGGCGCGTCCCTCGTCGCGCGAAGCGGCCAAGCCGAAGTTGCGGATAACCAGGTTAAACACCCGTTCGACTTTGTAGATCGGATTGTAAACGCTGTACGGATTCTGAAAGACAGCCTGTACCTCGCGCCTGAACTGGCGCTGCCACTTTGCATCGCCGGCGAAGATGTCTTGTCCCCGATAATAGATGTGGCCGGACGTGGGCTCGAGCAACTGCAGGACAATGCGGGCGATTGTCGTCTTACCGCTGCCGCTTTCTCCCACCAGGTTAAGGATTCGCGGTTCCTCGGGCAGGTGAAAGGAAACCTGATCGACGGCGTAGGTCGGACGGCGGGTCCCGAAGACCCTCGTCAACTCCTGAACGGAAAGCAGATCAGCCATGCAGTTGCCTCATGATCCGTAGAGGTGGCAAGCCACGGCCCGGCCTTGGCCGTCCCCTACCAGTTCCGGCATATCGGTTTTGCACTTCTCCAGGGCCTGTGGGCAGCGAGGATGGAAGCTGCAACCGCTCGGACAGCGCCAGGGGCTTGGCGATTCGCCTGCCAGCCCGCTGACGCGGGCACCACCTCGCTTGGGGATGGAGTTGATGAGGCCTTGGGCATAGGGGTGCAGCGGTCCTCTGAATATGTCTGCCACAGCACCTACCTCCACGATACGCCCGGCGTACATCACTGCCATACGGTCCACGACCTCTGCCATCACACCCATGTCATGACTGATCAGGACGATAGTCGTGCCTAGTTGGGATTGGATGCGCATCAGCCCTTGCAGAATCGATCGCTGCGTGACCACATCGAGCGCCGTGGTCGGCTCATCGGCGATGATGACTTGCGGGTTCATGCAGAGCGCCATCGCAATGGCGGCGCGTTGCGTCATGCCACCGCTGAGCTCATGCGGGTAGCGGTCGAGTATCTCTGGTTTGAGACTGACGAGCGCGAGTGCATTGTGGGCTCTCTCAAGCGCCTCACGCGCCAGAAGCCCATGCTGGACAAGCGTATCGGTCATCTGCCGGCGCAGGCGCAACACCGGATTGAGGGCGCTCATTGAGCCCTGTGGAATATATGAGATGTGCCGCCAGCGCACGTGGCGCAGCTCCGGTTCCGGGGCGCTCAATAGATCAAACAACTGACCATCTGGCAGCGCCAGCACAGCCTGCCCGCCCAGCAGCACCACAGGTTCACTGATCAGGCGCAGGATACTCATCGCCAGCGTGCTCTTGCCGCAACCGGATTCACCTACCAGGCCAAGGATCTCCCCTTGCCGCACATCCAGATCGGCCCGCCTGACGACCTCGACCACCGAGCGCCGCCCCAGCAGCCCTACCGTTACAGCTCTGATGCTCAAAACATCTGCCACAGTTACCTGTCCTCTACTCGCGTGCGCAAACGAGGGTTGAACACCTCTTCCAATCCCATGTTTACCAGGTTGAGACTGAGAAACATAAGCACGAGCAGACCGGCCGGGAGCAGCATCTGGGCATGGAGACCGGCGCTGATGAGGCCCCTGTTGAGTCCCTTGCCGATCATATAGCCCAGCGTGGGCAGCGTGCCGGCGCCCAGGCCTATGAACTGCAAACCGGCCTCGGTGAACATAGCGAACACGGTGTTGCCGGCAATACTAAGGCCGATATAAGGAAGCAACGAAGGGAACAGCTCGAAGGCGATGATCTGCAGGGTGCTCTCGCCTGACAATTTGGCCAGGTCGATGTACGAGCGCTCGCGCAGGCTCAGCACCTGGGCGCGCACCACGCGCGCTGCATACGGCCAGCCGAAGGCACCCAGCAACAAGGCCATGCTGAACAGGTTCCATTTCTCGATGTACAGGCCCAGGATGAGAAAGAGCGGGAGCGTAGGGAAGACCAGCACCATGTCTACAAAAGTGCGCAGCGACGAGTCCACCCAGCCCCCGGCATAGCCGGACACAAAGCCGATGCCCATTCCCAGCAGCGTAGCGGTGACGCCGGCGATCAGCCCCAGCGCCAGCGAAGGCCAGATGCTGTTGAGCAGCACGACAAGCGCGTCGCGACCCTCGTTGTCTGTTCCGATCAGGTGCTGCGCGGACGGCTGGAGCTGACGCTTGTACGTGGCGATGCCCATGGCGTCCTCGTCCGGGAACAAAGACCGGCCGATGGATGGACCGGCAATCGCCAGCAGTATGAGGGCCAACAGGACGGCTAAGCCGAGGGTGAGCTTGGCATTATTCATGGCCGGTCCTTATACGCGGATCAAGCAGGGGCAGGGTCAAGTCTACAATCAGGCCCAGGGTGAGGACGGCGAAGATGGAGAAAAGCACCGTGGCCTGCAGCACGTTGTAGTCACGCCGCCCCATAGCCGCCAGGAATTGCTGGCCGACACCCGGATAGACGAAAAGCATTTCGATGATGTAAGCGCCGCCCAGGGTCTGGCCCAAGGTGATGGCCAGCCCGGCCACTTGGGGCAGGAGGGCGTTACGAAAGGCGTAGTCCTTAAGGATGGTGGCAGACGAGAGGCCTTTGGCCCGCGCGTGAATCAGGTAGTCTTCGCCCAAAACGGAAATCAATAGCGAGCGCATGCCCATGGTCCACGAAGCGGCCCACACCAACACCATGGACAGGCTCGGCAGAATGGCGTGGGTCAAAAGACTGCTGATGAACTCCCACGTCCAGGCCGGCTGCAGATGGCTGGCATAGGGACCGCGGGCAGGCAGCCAGCGAACAGTGTAGGCGAAATAGATGATCAACGCCAGGGCCACAAAGTATGTCGGCGCGGCCTGCAACACCGTAGCAATCGCCGTAGCCACGGTCGTCAGGCGAGAGCGCCTGAACCAGGCCAGCAGGGTGCCCAGGGCGGTGCCCAGCAGCCAGGCGAGCAGCATTGAGCCGGTCAGCAGGCCCAGCGTCCACGGAATGCGCTGGAGGATCATGTCGCGGGCAGGCACGGGAAAGGCCATCAGCGAAGGCCCCAGGTCCAGGGGACCAAACACCAGGTTGCGCAGATAAAGCAGGTACTGCATGTGCAATGGCCGGTCGAGGCCAAAGGCCTTGCGATAGAATTCGATGATGCCGGCGGCCCCTTCGGTGCTGCCATACGTGCGCAGCATCTCACCCAGGAATACATCCAGCGGATCGCCCGGCATCAGGTGAAAAACCAAGAAAGCGAGCGTGATCGACCCCCATAGGGTCAGAATGTAAAGACCCAGGCGGCGAGCTAAGTAGCGCAACAGGCGAGACTGCTGAAAATTGTGTACGCGCTGGTGACTACTCTGAGCAAGTCCTGTCATCGTTATCCTCGAGGGGCGATCTATGTAGGAGCCAGCATCGCCGTGCTTTGTAGCAGTGCGTCCCGTCCTGATCATGATCAGGACGGGACGCTTGACGGACGGCCGCGCTATTGCGCAGCGGCCAGATCAGCGAGCATCCACTGGAAGTGCGGGCCCCAGAAGGTAAACAGGTCATCCTTCTCCATACCTGTCCAGTGCTCCGTGTTGATGGCCAGCGGCGTCCACTGTCCGAACAGCATAACGTAGGGCAGGTCACGGATCAGGATCTCGTGCGCCTGCTTGTACAGATCGGCCGTTTCGGGCTTGGCCGGATCGGAAGCCTGCATCGCAGCGACGAGTTCGTCGAGCTCAGGGTTCCGATAACGGTAGTAGTTGCGCGGTGCCTTCTCGCCCGTTGGGGCGGCATATTCGGACTTGAGTTCCACGTAGGCATCAATGGGGTCACCCACTGCCGGGCAGCCGAACCACAAGGCGATATCAAAGTCGCCTGGGGACATGACACCGAACCAGCCGCCGATGTCCAGCGCCTTGTAGTTAATCTCGATGCCCAGCTTGGCAGCCTCTTCGATCAGCAGCTTGGCCCATGAGTACCAGACCTCGACATCAACTTCTGAGGTCGTCACCGAGAGCACGATGGGGTTGCCGTCTTTGTCCACGCGCTTACCGTCTACCAACGCGTATCCGGCCTCGTCAAGGATCTGGGCCGCCTTTGCGGGGTCATACACGCCCACGTCGTATTTCGTGAGCAGGCTCGGGTCGTAGAACTTGGTGTCGGGCTCGCCATCATACGGCCAAGGCACAACCAGCGAGTAGGCCGGCGGCTCGACCACGCTATAAGCTCGATCGCGATCGATCAACAGGCTCAGCGCCCGCCGCACGGCGAGATCGTCGAGCGGTTTGATCTCCAGGTTGAAGGCCATGCGGCGCGGGCACGGGTCTGCGCCGTTGAGTGGCACAACGGCAGGGTTCTGCCGAACAATGCCGTCAATGCTTACATTGCTGGTGCGGCCGAGGTCATAGTTGCCCAGTTGCCATTCCTGGGCCACCAAATCCGCCCCTGACGACTCCGCGGTCCATACCACGTACTTAGGCGCCGGCAGACGGTCCTGGTTCCAATAGTCGTCGCGACGCTCGTAGATGCAGGTCTTGGTCGGGCCGTTGCAGGAGACAAGTTTGTAGGCGCCCGAGGCCACGGCGTCCGGGTTCTTGAACTCGAGTGCGTCCTGGCCTTCCCACACGTGCCTGGGAAGCGGCTCGAACTTGGCGCTGGTAGTGTAGCCGATGAAATTGCGATGGAAGCGGTAGTCAGGCTTCGCGAGCTTGAAGACGATTTGGTTGTCGCCGGAAGCCTCCCAGCTTTCAGCATCTTTTAGGAACACAGCCTTACCCGTGCCCTTGTCCAGGTTATCGAGGAAATACTGCAACGACCAGAGCCAGTCGTCCATCGTCACGGGCTTGCCGTCGTTCCAGGTGGCATTCTCGGTGATGGTCAACGTCATCTCCGAGCCGTCTGCGTTGTACTCCCACTTCTGAGCAAGGACCGGATAGAGCTCTCCGTACCACTCCAGGAAGGGCTCTTCGATGACGGTGGGATAGAAGCCGGTGCCCTCGTTAGCGTTGAAAGGGTTGAAGGTGTCCCAGATGTCGAGGTTGGGTCGACTGGCAACGATGAATGTCTCGCTGCGCGGCAGGTTGCCGAACACGGTCTCGGCGGCTGCCTCCGGTGCCTCAGTCTCGGCGGGAGCCGGAGCTGCAGCCTCACCGGCTGGTGCTTCGGCAACAGGGGCAGGCGCAGCCGGCGCGGGCGCCGGTGCACACGATGTGATCACCAGCATGGCGATCACGGCAAAAACAACCAGAACAGAGCGCTTGGTGTTCACCGTACTTTCCTCCTTGGCTGGCTTGGCTATCGACGATATCGAGTCGGAGTCACTTCCTGACTCCCCGCAAGGCAACTGGTTGGTCTCGCTTGCCGCCTCCTTTCGCGGAACACGCTGGCCGGCGCCGAAGAAGTCGCTTCGTGGTTGCTGCTGCTGTAATTCCGCCTGAACTCGCGGAGTGATGTGGCGTTGAGCGGCCGCATAAACGGGACGAGGATTGCATGAGACACGCATAAAGGCATCTCCTTTGGATCTTGCAGGACGAGGCCGCAAGGAACGCATATGGGTGGAAGGATGACGCCGTAACAGTAAATAGGTAAGCTATGTTACTATTATATCAGGTAAGTTGCCTCCTGTCAATACCTGTATTAACTGGGTAGTGCACAGCGATCGGTTGAAATTGGCTTGGGGGTGACATCCTGCTCAGCTGCGGTTACAACACCAGCCCATAACAGGAGACCACCCCATGCGCAGCCTACTCCCAGAACGCCGCTGTGCCAACGGTCACATTTTGCTTGAAGGGGCCATCGTCGAGACGCATCAGGCCCTGCTGGCCCACATTGGGCAGGAGATCGACCGGCGGTTGCGGCCCGCTACAAACCATATGTTAGGCCGGGCGTCCTACACCTGCCGGGGCCACGCGCCCTACATCGTGGAACAGACCTGCGCCTGCCCCCCAATGTGGCCGCGTGCAGAGTCAGCGCTTCAGCCGCAACGGCAGCCGGCCGCGGCAGTTGTTGACGCGCTAGGGCACCGTGTCCCTGCGCTGGCCGCGCTTCGTGTATGAGGGCAGAGGCAGCATTACCCTTGATCTAGACGATTGTTTGCAGCCCTACCAGCGCATCGGCCGCGATGTCGACGCCCAGATCCAGCGCTGGGGCGCCCTCAGTGTCAGCCTGCGCGGCATGCAAGGTGAAATGGCGCACAGCTATATGGGCGTGCTGGGCCAGCGCACCCTGCTGCAGCGGCTGCACCAACTCCAGACCCTGACCCCCGGGGCGGACGAGCGGCCCACCCACCCGTTCTGCAGCTAGATGAGGCCTGGTCATAATTCTCAGGCCGCCTTGAGGAAAGCCTGAGAATTATGACCAGGCCTCATCTAGGCAGCCCTTGTACTTTACTTGTGCCGCTGCTAGAATGCACCCACGCTCCAATCCCGTGCAGGAGGAAGGTTGATGAGTACAGGTATTCCGGTGACCATCGAACTTGTCTGCCGTAATTTGCCTGGAATCGCCGCCGGACAGGCAGGCCACCTGCGCCTCGGCATTCAGAGAGGCAAAGAGGTCACGGAAGATGTTTCGGTGGACCGCGAGGAAATCATCTTCAGGTTTGCCCTGGAGGCCAAGCTGAACTCGGCCAACCGCCCCGTCTTCACCGGCGCTTATGCGCAGGGTACGCCTGCGGAGCGTTTCGTCTATCTGTGCTGGGGCCAGCGCGATGGCGTGGCGTTCCTGACTGAGATGCGGACAAAGATTCCGCTGGCCTCGCTCACCTGGGAGGAGGTAAAGCAGGCGGCCGCTGCGGGCCGCGCGGTTCGGGCGGTATTGCAGCTAAGTAGAGCTGAAGGTCGCCCTTTCACCGGAACACTCAAAGAGCCGCATATCGTGTGGGAGCATCAACGCTGAAAGCCGCCTTCGCTGGCAATGGTCTGGCCCGTGATCCAGCGGGCGTGATCGCTGT
>CAYLZG010000125.1:0-5000 GCA_964387985.1 uncultured Anaerolineales bacterium
TCTTGATGCCCGGGGAAATGAGGTAGCCGATGGCCGGCAGACCAACCAGAGCCGCCACGGCGCCGGCGACGACACCAATGATCCCAGTGAGGAACTTCCGCCGACCAATTTCGTCGCCATGCCCAAAGTCTGCTTCGGACATTCCGGTTCGCCTCCTTGAGATGATGACTTGTTGGCAGTTACGGCTGATACGCTAACGTACTGTACTTTTCTGTACTGTTGAGGCAGCTTCGAGATTATAACCCGCCTGATTCGGTCCGCCAAGCATCCTCAGCCAGAATCAGCACACTCCAGGCCGGCAACGTGAAATCACGCCAGTGGCCCTTGACAAGATGCCGGACGCCAGTGAGCGCATTGCGCCACCAACCATCGGTCGGGAAACCGAGGCCGATGCGATGGTCAATGTTGTCGAAGTTGGCAGCGACCACCACCACATCACTGTCACCGTCCCAACGTTTATAGCGCACGACCCTGTACCTGCAAAAGTCGTCCCAGTAATACTCGACAAAATCCGATCCCAGAGCGGGGTGTTCTCTGCGCAAGCGAAGAAGCTTCTGGACCAGATCGAACTGCGCACGACCCTGCGGCAAAGCGAGCTTCTTCCAGTCGAGGGGCCAAAAGTCGATCGTTCTGGGGCTGTCCTCGCCGAACTCCTGTCCCGCCAGCAACATGGGCACACCCGGCGAAGTCAACAAAACGGACAAGCCAAGGCGCGCTTTCTGCAAGGCAAGGTCCCAGCGCGTAGGGAAGGCGGAGGCGCGTTTTCCTGGCTGGATGTGCTCACCCCAGAACTGAATCTCGTGTTCGGGCCGGCGCTCGTCATGGCTTACCACGTAGTTGACAACCTGATCGGCAGACGTGAAGCCCTGGTGCCTGAAGCCACCTAACACGTGGGAGATATTCTGCTGTTCCCATTGCCAGGTTTGAAACAGGCAATTCTCCAGCCCGTGATGAAAGGATCCGTTCCAGATCGCGTCGATTTCCGTCTCGTGCACCAGCCTGGCAGCGGTTTTGGCAGGGTTGGTGCCGTGAATTGGCCAATACTCACCTATCAGGTAGCAATCAGGAGATGCGTCACGCGCTGCACGCGCGATCGGAGCAATCCCGGAAAAGGGATCAAAACCCTCCATGTGGGGCTTGAAGGGATCGTACTCAACTCCTCCGAGCCAGTCGAATCGAAAGCCGTCGACCCTATACTCCTCCAGCCAAAATCGAACGATATCCTGCATGTAACGCACTGTGAACGGCGAGGAGTGCTCCCAGTCCAAACCGCCCCAGGCGTTGGCGTGGCTGTTGTGATGATGATGGAAGAAGGGGTTCAAATCTTCAAGCATCTCCCCCTTCGGCCCAAAGAGAGGCGGATAAATCTGATAATAGGGTTGTTGGGGCCAGGCATGGTTGAAGACCATATCGAGGATGACTGCGATGCCGCGGCCATGTGCACTGTCAATCAGCGATTTCAGGCTGTTCGGGGAGCCGTAAATCCACTTAGGCGCCATGTAGAAGACCGGATTGTAACCCCATGAGCTATCGCCTGGGAATTCGCAGATGGGCATGAGTTCGATCGCATTGATACCGAGCGCAGCAAGATGATCGAGTGTGGCGTGGATCCCACTGAAGGTGCCGAATCGGGCGCCGCCATCCCGCTTTTCGCCGGTGAAGTCGCGCACGCACAGCTCGTAGATCACAAGGTCACGCAGGGCGGGCTTGCGCCAGCCAGTATGCTGCCACTGATGGCGGGCCTCATCGGACAGAAACGCCTTAGGACCATTGGCGTCCCAGCGAATCTCGCGCGCGTATGGATCCGCGACGGTTACCTGCTTACCAGAGCCATCTAGCGTCACCACGAACCGGTAGTGCGTGGCGCCAGCCAGTCGAACGGTTACCCAAAACAGGCCGGACCCATCTGTATGCATGGGCGTGGCGGTCGCGTCCCACGCGTTGAAGTCGCCTACCAGAAAGGCGGCCGGCTTGAATGGCGCAGTCAGGAAGAAAGTTACCGAGTCCGGCGACTGGAAGTCACGCCAGGGCCCGCCGCGCGGGAGGCTGTATCCGGAAAAGAAGGGTGACGGACAAACGTCCATCCTGGCAGGAAGGACGGTGTCAACAAAGGGTGGCAGCGGCGCCACGAGCGGATGGGGTGCAGTCAATGAATGGCCCTCAGATATACGGAATAAGCTCCTGCAGGAGTATTAAACCGATTTGAGGGGATTATAGCACATTGCGTCAATTGTCACATTTTGAATGAGCGTTCAAGAAAAGGAGCCACAGATTTCTCTGCGGCTCCCTGGGGTCTTGATTCTGACCGGCCGGGCAACCAAATCCGGGCCGGTCGCTACAGTCGCTCGATCACTGCCGATGCGAACTCCGATGTCCTGACTTCGTGGGCACCATCCATCTGCCGCGCGAAGTCGTAGGTCACAATCTTGTCTGCCACGGTCCGGGTGTAGGCATTCGTGATTGCCTGGGCAGCCTGATCCCATCCGATGTAGTCCAACATCATAACGCCGGAAAGCAAGACACTGCCCGGATTCACCTTGTCCTGGTTGGCGTACTTAGGCGCAGTACCGTGCGTGGCCTCAAACACGGCCATCGTATCCCCGACGTTAGCTCCGGGTGCAATCCCTACGCCGCCCACCTCAGCAGCTATCGCGTCGCTAAGGTAGTCGCCATTGAGATTTGGGGTCGCGATCACATCGTACTCTGCCGGGCGCAACAGCATCTGTTGGAACATGATGTCGGCAATACGGTCTTTGATCACGACCTTGTCTGCGGGCTGTTGTCCCCCAAATTCATCCCACAGCTGCTGCTCAGTGATCGTCACATCACCGAACTCATCGCGCGCCAACTCGTAACCCCACTGCATGAAGGCACCTTCGGTGAACTTCTGGATGTTGCCCTTATGAACGAGTGTGACACTCCTGCGGCGCTTCGCAACTGCATGCTGCAGCGCCTTGCGAATCAGCCGCTTGGAACCAAACTCGCTGATGGGCTTGATCCCGATGCCGGAATTCGGCCAGAATTTCGCGCCCATCTCCTCCTTCAGAAAACGTTCCACTTTCTGTGCTTCGGGCGAGCCGGCTCTATACTCCACGCCTGCATACACATCTTCAGTGTTCTCACGAAAAATCACGCAATCGATCAGATCCGGCCGACGCAATGGGCTGGGCACGCCGGGATACCATCTCACTGGCCGTATGCAGGCGTAGAGGTCGAGGTCCTTGCGCAGAGCCACATTGAGGCTGCGAAAGCCTCCCCCCACTGGCGTCGTGAGCGGACCTTTGATTCCCACCTGAAACTCGCGTATCGCGTTCAGGCTCTCGGCCGGGAAGTAGTCGCCGTGAAATAGGCTGGCAGCCTTCTCGCCCGCGTAGATCTCCATCCAGGAGATCCGGCGTTGCCCACCATAAGCCTTCTGCACGGCGGTGTCCCAGATGCGCATGGATGCGCGCATGATGTCAGGGCCGATACCATCACCCTCGATCCAAAGCAGGATCGGATTCAGGGGAACGGAAAGCCTTCCTTCGCGCACGGTGATGCGCTCGCCCTCCAAAGGAACAACAATCTGAGATTCGCTCATTATGTCACCTCAACCCTTAAGCATCTGGCGCAGCACTGTCTGCAGGATGCCGCCGTTCCGATAATAGTCTACCTCGACAGGCGTATCGATGCGCGATTGGACGTGAAATTCCCTGATATGTCCGCGAGCGTCTTCCGCCCGCACGGTATACACCTGCTTGGGCATCATCTCTCCGCCGGTCAACCCCAGGATGTCGAACTTCTCCCACCCCGTTAGCCCTACGCTGCCCGCATTCTCACCCGGCAGAAACACCAGAGGCAAGATGCCCATGCCGACCAGGTTGCTGCGGTGGATACGCTCGAAACTCTCGGCGATGACAGCCTTGACGCCGAGCAGACTCGGCCCCTTTGCTGCCCAGTCACGACTTGATCCGGTGCCATACTCCTTACCCGCTATGATGATGAGTGGCGTTCCTGCTTCCTGGTGCTTCATAGCTGCATCGTAGATCGACATCTGCTCGCCGGTCGGCTGAAACACCGTATATCCGCCCTCCACCCCGGGAACGAGACGATTGCGGATGCGGATGTTCGCAAACGTGCCTCGAACCATCACCTCATGGTTACCACGTCGCGTGCCGTACTGATTGAAATCGATCTCCTGGACGCCAGACGCCAACAGGTATTGGCCCGCCGGACTTCGCGTCGCGATATTGCCTGCCGGTGAGATATGATCCGTGGTCACACTGTCACCAAGAAGCGCCAAAACCGAGGCGCCGACGATGTCCGCTGGCTCGCGAGGCTCGGTTGCCAGATTTAGGAAGTACGGAGGCTCTGCAATGTAGGTGCTGGCCGGATCAAACCGATAAGAATCGGCTTCCGGCACGGCGACAGCATTCCACATCTCATTCCCTGTGAATACATTGGCGTACTGGTGCCTGTACATCTCCGGATGAAGACTCGCCAAAATCGTCTTTCGTACCTCATCCTGGCTCGGCCAGATGTCTCGGAGATAGACCGGCGCCCCATCCGCACCTAAACCGAGAGGGTCGCGCGTCAGGTCGATGTCGATCGTGCCGGCGAGCGCGTAGGCAACCACCAACGGAGGGCTCGCCAGGTAGTTAGCGCGCACCAGCGGGTGAACCCGGCCCTCGAAGTTCCGATTGCCCGAGAGGACGGCTGCGACCGCCAGATCTTTTTCGGTGATTTGAGCTGCGATCTCAACGGGAAGGGGACCACTATTGCCGATGCAGGTCGTGCAACCGTAGCCAACCGTGTAGAAACCCAGCTTGTCCAGGTAGGGGGTCAAACCGGCCTCATCCAGGTAGTGCGTAACGACCCTGGAGCCCGGAGCTAGGCTGGTCTTGACCCAGGGCTTGGTCTGCAAGCCCTTCTCAACCGCCTTCCTGGCAAGCAGACCAGCGCCAACCATCACGCTGGGATTGCTGGTGTTGGTACACGAAGTGATTCCTGCAATGACCACA